>CANHIJ010000084.1 GCA_947460575.1 Verrucomicrobiales bacterium
ATTGATGCCTTGACCAAGCGCAACGAGGAGGTGGTGCGGGACCTGGGGGCGCGCGAGGAAGAACTGCGCGGCGCGCGGGGCAGCATTCTGGACGCCAAGAAGTCGGAAAAAGAGCTGCGCAAAAGCCTAGCTGATGCTCAGACGAGCCTGGAACTGGCGGCGCCGGAGTCCAAGCGGAAGAATGAGACCCTCACAAAGCGGGTGGGGCAATTGGAAAAGCAGCTGGGCGAGGCCATGACGCAATTGGCGGCCTCCAATGGCAAGACCGAGACCCTTTTGGCTGATTTGGAAAAGGCCTATGGGGAAATCAAGGAGCGCACCAAGGAGCGGGACGACTTGAAGCGGGAGCGCGACCAGATGGAAGCCATGTTAGCGGGTGGGGAAGGGGGCAAGGCGCCCGAAAAAATGAAAATCATCGCGGAGAACCAGCGGCTCAAGAGAGAGTTAGAAGCGGCCCAGGTGGCGGTGGGGAAGCTCACCGCGGAGAAGGCGGCGGGGCTGGAGGAGATCGCGGCATTGCGCGGCCAATTGGTAGGAGTGCAGGAGCAATTGGCGACCTTCCAGCAGGAGAGCGAGGACTACCGGCGGCAAATTCTAGCGCTAACCGAGCGGCTGGACGCCACCAACTTGCGGCTCGCGCAGACTGGCCAGGGGGCGGTCTCGGAAGTGGAGGCCGGGATTGAAAACAAGGTGCTGCGGGAAATTATTCTGCAGCAGATGAAGCAGCAGGCCAAGCGCGAGGCGGCGCGGCGCAACATCATGGACGATTTGGCGCGGGATGGGGTGCTCGATAGCATGAAGAACTTGGGGGTTGAGACCGAGCGCGTGCTGCGTTCGCTCAACGACATGGCCTCAAGCGTGCCCTTGAGCAAAGAGCAGCGCGGGGTGCTCAGCAGCACGCGGTTGGACCAGTTTTTGATGAAGAATGGCGTCGGCGACCTCATGATGGTGCAGGACAGCAAGGCTCTGCCGGGGGCGGAACCGGGCGCGGCGCCGGAGGCCCCCGCGGTCGGGGAAGCGCGGAGCAAGGAGGACCTTTCGCCGGAGTTGAAGGCCTACGCCAACGCCGCCGAGGAGCAATTTCGCCAGGGCTCACTGGCGGAGGCGGAAAACCAATACCGCAAAATTCTCCTCATCGAGCCCATGAACGTCCACGCCTTGAGCAATTTGGGGGTGGTGCAGGTCAATCAGGGCAACTACGGCGAGGCTGAAAAGACGATCAAAAAGGCTCTGGCCTATTACTACGACAACGGGCCCGCGCACTATTTGCTGGGGGTGGTCTATATGCGGCAAAAGCAGCTAGAAGAGGCGGTCGAGGAGATCAACGAAGGACTCAAGTTGGACCCCAATAACGCCAACGCCCACCTCACCCTCGGCCTCATCGCCCTGCAGCGGCAACAGCGCAGCGAAGCCGAGCGCCATTTCAAGCAGGCTATCGTGCTCGACTCCGCCTCCGCCTACGCCCACTTCAACTTGGCCGTGCTCTATGCCACCGACGACAAATTGGCCTTGGCCCGCGAGCACTACCGGCTGGCGGTGCGCCACGGGGCCACCCGCGACGGCGACCTCGATCGCCTGCTGGGAAGTTAGGGGGGTGGAGCGCTTTCCTACCACACCCGGGCCCACAGGGCCTTGAGGTAGCGGCCTTCCGGGCAGTTGGACATCACGGGGTGGTCGGCCCCGGGGCCGGAGGCGTCGAGGAATTGGAGGCGGCGCTTGGCCCGGTGGGCGGCTTTGGTGACGATTTGCTCAAACTCCATGGGGGAGACCAAGCCGGAGCAGGAACAGGTGAGGAACAGGCCGCCGGGCTCCACCATTTCGAGGGCGAGGCGATTGAGGTCCTCGTATTTTTGGCGCCCATTTTCTTCGATTTCGTCGCGGCTGTGCACCAGCTTGGGGGGGTCAAGGATCACCACTTCCCAGCGCGGGGCCTCGGTGCGGATCATGGTGCGCAGGTAGCTGAAGGCGTCGGTGTGCACCCAGTCGATGCCGCGGACCTGATTGAGGTTGGCGTTGCGCTGGGCTTGGGCGATGGCTTTTTCATCGAGGTCGACGGCGGTGACGGAGGCGGCGCCGCCGAGCATTTTGGCGGCCAGGGCGAAGCCGCCGGTGTAGCAACAGAGGTCGAGGACACGCTTGCCGGCGACCAGGGTGGAGAGTTGGAGGCGGTTTTCCCGCTGGTCGCAGAAAAAGCCGGTCTTGTGGCCTTCCTCAAAATTGACCTCGTAGCGGACGCCGTGCTCGCGGCACTTTACGGAGCGCACCGCGCCCTGGGCCACGGGATCCGGGCGGATGCCCTCGATGCGGGCGATGTCGTCGTCGACGCGGATGAGGTGCCGAGAGGTTCCGAGCAATTGGTGGAGGAGGGGCATCCAGCTAGGGAGGCGCTGCCACACCCCGAGGCTGTGGACCTCCGCGAGGAGGACGTCGCCGTAGCGGTCGATGATCAATCCGCTGAGGCCGTCGCCGTCGGAGTTGACGACGCGGTAGGCTTCGGCCTTAGCGTCGAGCTTGAGGATGTCGCGGCGCAGCTCTACGGCGCGGGTCAGGGCGCGGTGGAAGAAAGAGTCATCGGCGGCCTCCTGCGGGCTGTGGTGGATCATGCGCAGGGGGACGCGGGCACGGCTGTTGTAAAACCCGGCGCCGAAGCGGTCGCCATTTTTGTCGTAGACGGCGACGATATCGCCGGGGTCGATTTTGGGGGAGGTGCCGGCTAGCATGCGGGGGTAGACGGCGGGCTGATAGGTGAAGTACTTGAGTTGGACCCAGGGGGTTTGCCAAAGTTCGCTTCCCGCAGGCGGCGCAAAGCTGACTGGGGCCGGGGCGGAGCGGCGCAGGGGTTGGCGGTAGGGATTCATGCCCCATGCTGCCGCGGGGCCTGGGCACCGCAAACGGGAATCCCTGGGGCGGGGGTTTTGCGCGGGGCGCGGGGAGGGCGCTTGCCGGGGCGGCTGGGCTCGTCAACTTGGGCTCTTGCCCGGGTGTTTTTCTGACATTTTACCGAATTGACAGCCATGTTTTCGCGCCGCGCCTTTTTTAAATTTTGCGGCCTCGCCAGCGGCGGGGCCCTGTGGTCGGGGGGCGGGCAGATGTCGGCTGGGGCGCGGCCCTTGGCAGGGGGAGGGGGGGGCGTGGTTTTGGGGATCGACCGCCTCGCGGCATCTGGCTTCGCGGGTTTGCGGGGCAAGCGGGTGGGGCTGATTTTGAATCAGACCAGCGTGGCGGGGAATGGCAGTCCCTCGCGTTTCGTTTTGCAGCGGGCCCTGGGGCGGCAATTTACCGCGCTCTATACTCCGGAACACGGGCTCGATGGGCGGGAGGTGGCGGGTCGGCAAGTCCGATCGCGGCGGGATCCCCTGACGGGATTGGTGGCGCACAGTCTCTATGGGAACACGCGCAAGCCAACCCCGGAGATGTTGGCGAACATCGACGTGTTGCTGTTTGACCTGCAGGACATCGGGAGCCGGAGCTACACTTATGTGAGCACCATGGCGCTGGCGATGGAGGCCTGTGCGGAGCAGGGCAAGGCCTTTATGGTGCTGGACCGGCCCAATCCGCTGGGCGGTCGGCGGGTTTCCGGCCCGCCGCTGGCGCCCCAGTGGAAATCCTTTGTGGGCCAGGTTCCCGTGCCCTATGTCCACGGCCTGACGGCGGGCGAGCTGGCGCGGATGATCGCGGCGCGGGGCTGGATCAAGGCTTGCCCGGAACTGGCGGTGGTGCCGCTAGCGGGTTGGAGTCGGTCTATGGTTTGGGGGGACACGGGGCTGCGCTGGGTTCCGACGAGCCCGAACATTCCGCGCTGCGAGAGTCCCTTCTACTATGCGGCGACGGGGATCTTGGGGGGACTGGATGGGGTGGACGTGGGGATTGGGAGCGGGCGCCCGTTTGAGTATGCGGGGGGGCGCGGGGTGGATGGCCGGGAATGGGCGGCTTCGCTGGAGCGGCGGCGGCTGCCGGGGGTGCGGTTTCGCCCCTATCAAAGTGTGGTGAAGCCGGGGTTTGGGGGGGCGCAGCTGCTGATCGATCCGCGCGGGGGCACCGACTTGTTGGGGCTGGCTGTTTTGTTAGCGTCAGAGGTGTGTCGGCGGACGGGGGGCGCGCCGCTGCGGGCCACCACGGGGGACAGCCGCAGCCTGTTTCACAAGGTGTATGGGAGCGACTCGCTTTTTTTGGATTTGCAGCGGGGTCGGCCGGTGGGCGCCATTGTGGCGTCGTGGCAGCCGAGCTTGGAGGCCTTTCGAAGGGAGCGGCAAGGGCACCTTTTGTATAGTTGAGGGGAGGGGGCGGGGCTTTTGGCGGGGGGAGAATTTGCCGAAGGGAGGGGGAACCTATTCCCTGGTTTATCTCTGCAAGCTGTGCTATCGCGTCCACTCTCCCCTTTTCCCTACCCCAGCCATGCCCGTCAAAAAGTCCGCCGCCCCCGCTAAAAAAGCCGCCCCTGCCAAGGCCGCGAAGAAGCTTGTTCAAAAATCAGCTGTTCCGGTCAAGAAGGCTGCGGCCCGCAAGCGCCTGGCGAGTCCGGCCGCGGAGGTCCCGGCTTCGTCCTTGCCGCCGGCTGTGCTGGCGGCGCCCGTCAAAGCTGGACGGGCCCCCCGCGACATGGGACCGGAGACGCCGGGCACGGCGCTGGCCCAGGCGGTGGCGCAGGCCGCCGATCTCAAGAAGGGGGAAGACATCGTCATCCTCGATCTGCGCGGGCTTTCTATGGTCACGGATTTTATGGTGATCACCAGCGGCAGCTCAATGCCGCACCTGCGGGCCATCCGCAACGAGATCGCAGAGCGCATCAAAGAGGAGCGGGGCGAGCGGGCCCATTCGGCGCAGGGCATGGCCGAGAGCCAGTGGATGTTGCTCGACTACGGGGATGTGGTGGCCCACGTCTTTTTGGGTGAAAAGCGCGCCCTCTACGCTTTGGAAGATCTGTGGAGCGATGCCCCGCGCCTGGAATGGCAGCCGGTCTGAGGAGCCAGGGGAAGGGGTTATGCGGGTTTCCCCGCTGAACATGGATCGTGCCCTATCCCTTCTTTTTTTCCGAGACTTCACTTTTTCATGGGTCGCATCGCGGAAGTTTCCATCCAGCAGGTCATTGCGGCCTGCGACATTGTGGAGATCATCGGGAGCTACTTTCCGCTGAAGCGGGCGGGCACCAGCTTTAAAGCGAACTGCCCGTTTCACACGGAGAAGTCTCCCTCGTTTCACGTCACGCCTGCTCGGGGCACCTATCACTGCTTTGGATGCGGGGAGGGGGGGAACGCGATTGGCTTTGTGATGAAGTACGAGAGCCTGCCTTTCGTGGACACAGTGCGGAAGCTGGCGGCGCGGTATGGCATCACCCTCATCGAGGAAGCGGGGAGCCCGGAGCAGGAGGCCGCGGCGGGGCGCCGGGTCAAGCTATTGGGTTTGCACCGGGACATCGCCCAGTGGTTTCACCAACTCCTGCTGAAGAGCCCGCTCGCGGCCGCGGCGCGGGAATACCTCAAAGCCCGCGGCTTGACTTCGGCCACGGCCCGCAATTGGACTATCGGCTATGCGCCAGAGGACCAGGGGTACTATCAAGATTGGGCCCGGGAGAAGCGCTATGGGGACGAACTCATGATCGAGGCTGGCCTTTTCGCCCTGCGCGACGAGCAAAATGCGGGCCGCGGGCTCTATGCGCGGTTTCGCCACCGCATCATGTTTCCGATCCGCAACGACCACGGCGACGTCATCGCCTTCAGCGGGCGGGTGCTGCGGGCGGAGGATTCGCCGGCGAAATACATGAACTCGCCGACCACTCCCATTTTCAATAAAAGCGAGGTCTTCTTCGGATTCGACAAGAGTAAGCGCGCCATCCACAAGGCGGAAAAGGCAATTATCTGCGAGGGGCAGATCGACATGCTGATGGCCTACGAGGCGGGGATTGACAACATCATCGCCCCCCTGGGCACGGCTTTCACGTCCCACCACGCGCGGCTCCTCAAGCGGCACACCGACCAGGTGGTGCTATGCTATGATTCCGACAACGCGGGCTACAAGGCGGCCGCCAGCGCCTTTGCGGAGCTGAGCAAAGAGGGGATATTTGTGCGCGTCGCGGCTCTCCCCGCGGGGGAGGATCCGGACTCCTTGATCCGCAAGGAGGGGGTCGAGGCGCTCCGCCAGCGGCTCGATAGCGCCAAGGATTTTTTTGATTTTCAAATCGATCTGCGGGCGGCACGGCTCGATTTGAGCGACACCCGGGAGCGCATGCGGGTGCTGCGGGAACTGGCGGAGAATTTGGCGCGGCTGCAGGAGCGGCCGGTGTTGGACGCGGCTTTGAATCGCTGTGCCAGCCGCCTGGGAGTGGGGCCGGAGGAGCTGCGCAAGATGGTCCAGGCCCACCTGGCGCAGCAAAAGAAGTACGGCGACCGGGCGGCGGAGCGGGATGCAAGCCACCAGGAGGGCGCGGAAGGGGAGGTTTTGGAGGTTCCGCTGCCGGGGCTACGCCTCCTCATGCAGTTGGCGCTGACCGACGGGGCGGCGCGCCGCTGGCTGTCCTCGGGGGCGGCGCCTGCGGTGTGGTCCGGCCTGGTGGGGGGGGGATTTCTCCAGCGCTTGCTGGATGCCCCGCTGATTCCCCAAGAGGCCGCCAGCATCACCGCCTGGATGACCACCTTGAAGCCCGCCGAGGCCTCCCTCTGCGCGGGTCTCCTGCACCAGCCTCCCGGCCATGCCGATGGCTTGACTTCCGCCCGCCACGCCGTCTCCAGCCTCAGGGTCATTGCCGTCACCGCGGAGATCGACCTTTTGCAAAATCAGCTGCGCAGCGCCAATCCCCCCCCCGATTTGGTGATTAGCCTGACGGCCCAGCTGATCACCTTGAAAAAGGAACTCACCGTCTTGCAGGCGGACCTGCGCAAAATCCCCGAGCCAGGCTGAGGCAGGGCTGGAGGGGCGAGAGGCGCGGGGCGCGGGATATCCCTGCCTTCATTGCACTCATGCTGATGGTTTTTCCCTGGTTGCGCTCGAAAACGAGCCTGGTGAGTTGGGTTCGGTTGACCACAACCCGCAGTTGCACACAAAGCCTCGGTCGGCGTCAAGCAGCACGCTGAATCACCCCGGAAAACTACCCGCTCGGGGGGCAGTTTTAATTGTCGTCAGGGGTCACTTATCCTAAAAGCGGGAGTTGAAACTCGACCACGGGGCCTTTTTTGTGATAGCGGTGGGGAACGATCCGTTTTCTTTTGCCTCAGGAGTTTCACCCATTGGGGGAGTCCTTTGCGCGGTCAAAAGCCCCCGGCGCATCGTGGGCGGTGGACCCGCCCGGCGGGCGGGGGCACCCCACAACGCGCCAATGTCATGGAAAAGTGCGCGATGGGCCCCGCCGATTAGGCCGCCCCGTCAGGGCTCAGGGCGCTTTTGGCCCGAGTCTCAGGGCGTTGCCCTGGGCTGGCGTAGGCCGCGCCGTTGGCGCTCAGAAGCGGCGATTTATGGGGCGATTTATGGGGTGATTTATGGGGCGCACCATGCTAGGACCGCGCCGCCCAGACGTCACCGCAAAAAGTCCCCCAAGGGCCATTCCTGCATGCGGAACTCACTGATTACCAATATTCCTAATTTGGAAAAATGGACTTCTGGCGGTCACGTCAACCCAAGCACCGGGCCACGCCCTAGTTTTCTGCGCCCCAACGGGGCACCCTAGGTTTGCCCAGGGCAACGCCCTGGTTTTTTTCAGCACATAAAGCAATCTGAGCCCTGTAGGGGCTCCCTAACGGCGAATCAGACAGTTCGGTAGGGGTGCCAGCGCGGCAGCCCCCAAAAAGGCCTCCCGCGAAGCCAAAGCCTTCCGCGCCAGGGCTCCGCGCCTACCGAATACGATAGTCAGCTCACGATTTTAGGCTTATGATCGCCATCGCACAGAGTTGGGAGGGCGGATGGGAGAAAGGCGGGCTGGGGTGGCGGTGGTTTCGGTTTCAGTAGGGCCTGGGGGGCAGGGAGGGCACGCCTTTGTTTACGGGGCAGATGGTGTAGACGGTTTGGCCGTCGATGATGTAGGGGTAGTAGTAGATGCCGCTGCAGTAGTAAAAGCGTCGGCCTGCGAAGGTGTAGACGGCAAACCCGCTGGGCAGGGCGTACCGGTAGCGCGCTGGGTTGCGGGGGTCGAATGGCCCGCGGGGGTCGAATGGCCCGCGGGGATCCGCAATCCCGCGGGGGTCGGCGATGCCGCGGGGGTCGGCGATGCCGCGGGGGTTGGCAGGGCGGTGGCGCGGGGCGGCCGGGGCGGGGGCGGCGGCGAGGGGGGCGAGGGCGAGGAGGAGGGAGGGGAGCAGCCGGGGGTTCATGGGCTGGGAGGGCGAGGGGTGGGGAGGTCAGCGGGTTTTGGCGGGGATCGGGCGGATCAGCGGGGGCTGCGGCTGCGGAGCATGGTAAGTTTTTGGGAGGTGGGGGCGGGGCGCTTGGCGAAGAGCTGGGGGTCGATGGGGGCATTGAGTTCCCAGTGGGAGAGGTGGATGTCCCAAGTGGGGCAGCGCTGGGGAGAGGAGAAGGCTAGGCGGTAGCGGCGCGGCAGCAGGTCGCGGGTTGCGATCCAGAGGTCGCTGGTGAGGCCTGGCTGCTGGAGTTGGAGGTGATGGCAGCGCGTCCAGCCGATGCGCTGCGGTTTGAGGAGGCGGGCGGAAGTGACGTGGAGGAAGAGTTGGGCGGCGAGGTCGGGGGCGAGGAGTTCGGCCAGGGGGGGGCGGAAGCCGAAGCGGGCGTCGAGGCGCTCGGCGAATTGTTCCATGGAGGCGGCGGGAAGGGGTTCGAGGGCGTGCTGGTCGAGGTGGGGGGTCATGAGGCAGAGGAATTTTCCGTCGAAGGCCAATTCGCGGGTTTGTTGGCGGGCTGGCTGGAGGGCATAGAAGCGGTTGGGGCGGTGGAGGGCGATGTGGATGGGGCCGCTTTCGAGGGCGGGGCCGACGCCTGGGGCCGGGTAGAGGAAGTGTTGGGCGCGGACGCGGAGGGTTTGGGCCTGGCCGATTTTGGCGGCGACGGCGGCGGCGAGTTGCCGGGCAGCGGGCTGGATGTGGGGGGGCGGGGAGTCGGCGAGAGCGGAGGGGGCGCCGAGGGTGAGGGCGGCGAGCAGGAAGAGGAGGGCCCGGGCGAGGGAGGGGAGGGCGTGCATGGCGGGGGGGCGAGGTATGAGGAGAAACAAGGAGGGGGAAGGTCGGGACTCTCTGGGTGGGCTCGGAGGAGGGGCGAGGGGTGTGAGGAGATGTGAGGATGGGTGAGGATGGGTGAGGATGGGTGAGGAGGATCCCTGGGAGAGTAGCCCTGGGGGAGGGGCCGCGTCCACCTGGCGGCGGGCTGAGGGAGTGGCGGAGGCGGCGCGGGGTTTTGGGGGGAGGTGGGGCTGGGGCGCGAGGGGGGGCAGGAGCTGGGCAAGGTCCTCGCTTTCCTTTTCTGGTTTCCCGGCCTTGGTGGGGGGGCCAAGGCGGGGGGGCTAGGCCTCCGCGGACTCCTTATTTTTTCCATGAACGACCGCAAGACCCTCGAAGAACGCGAGCAGATGTCCGATTTGGACCGGCTGCGCCACTCCTGTGCCCACCTCATGGCGACGGCCATTTTGCGGCTGTGGCCGGAGGCGCAGTTTGCGTATGGGCCACCGGGGGAGTATGGTTTTTATTACGACTTGGCGATGCCGCACCGGATTACGCCGGAGGATTTTCCGGCGATTGAGGCGGAGATGAAGAAGTTGGCTAAGGAGAACCAGAAGTTTGAGAAGAAGGTGATCAGCCGCGCGGAGGCGCGGGCGTGGGCGGAGAGCGGGCGGCTGGGAGGGTTGGGAGAGCGGCCGGGGAATCCGAGTCGGTTTAAATTGGATTTGATCGACAAGATTCCGGAGGGCGAGGAGATTTCCTGCTACCAGAACGGCGACTTTATCGATCTGTGCGCGGGGCCGCACGTCAACTACAGCGGGAAGTGCAAAAACGTGCGGCTGACGAGCGTGTCGGCTTCTTTTTATCTGGGAGATGAAACCAAGGGGCAGCTGCAGCGGCTCTATGGCACGGCGTTTCCCAGCGCGGAGGAATTGGAGCAGCACTTTGTGGCCTTGGAGGAAGCCAAGAAGCGGGACCACCGGAAGTTGGGCAAGGAGTTGCAGCTATTCCACATCGACGACGAGGTGGGGCAAGGGCTGATCCTCTGGACTCCTAACGGGGCTATTTTGCGTCAGGAGCTGCAGAATTTTATCAGCGAGGAGCTGCGCAAGCAAGGCTACAGCCAGGTGTTCACTCCGCACATTGGAAAGCTAGCGCTCTATAAGACGAGCGGCCACTTTCCCTACTACAAAGAGAGCCAATTTGGGGCCATCATGGAGAACGAGCAGATGCAGCAGTGCGCGGAGGAGGGCTGCGGCTGCGCTGAGGTCATGGAGCGGTTGGATGGGGTGTCCCGCAAAATGGCGGAGGGCATCAACGAGCGGGCGGGCCGCGAGGTCATCCCGCCGGAGCGGGTGCTCCCCGACGAGCGATTGTTAGACGGCTTCATGTTGAAGCCGATGAATTGCCCGCATCACATTAAGATCTACGACAGTCAGCCGCGCAGCTATCGGGATCTCCCGGTGCGGCTGGCGGAATTTGGCACGGTGTACCGCTGGGAAAAGAGCGGGGAATTGAATGGCCTGACGCGAGTGCGGGGCTTTACGCAGGACGACGCCCATCTTTTTTGCACCGAGGAGCAGGTGGCGGAGGAAGTGCTGCGGTGCCTGAGTTTGGTCAAGACGGTGCTGCGCACGTTGGGGATGGAGAACTACCGGGTGCGGGTGGGCCTGCGAGATCCTGACAGCAGTAAATTTACGGGCAATGTGGAGCAGTGGGACCAGGCGGAGGCGGCCTGCCGGGCGGCGGCGGCGACCTTGGGGGTTCCGTTCACGGAAGAGCCGGGGGAGGCGGCGTTTTACGGGCCCAAGATCGACTTTGTGGTCAAGGACGTGATCGGGCGCGAGTGGCAGTTGGGCACGGTGCAGGTCGACTACGTCTTGCCGGTGCGCTTTGACTTGAGCTACGTGGGGGCGGACAACGCCAAGCACCGGCCGGTCATGATCCATCGGGCGCCTTTTGGGAGCATGGAGCGCTTCACGGGGGTTTTGATTGAGCACTTCGCGGGCCACTTTCCGACTTGGCTGGCCCCGGAGCAAGTGCGCATCCTAACTATTAGTGAAAAGAGCGAGGTTTTTGCGCAGGAGGCCTTTGGGCAGCTCCAGGGGGCGGGGCTGCGGGTCAGCCTTGACAACAGTTCCGAGAAAGTGGGGGCCAAGATTCGCCAGGCCCAGCTGCAGCGCATCCCCTACATGTTGGTGATTGGGGAGAAGGAAGCGGCGGCGGGCTGCGTGAGCGTGCGCCACGCGCGGCGGGGGGATCTGGGCCTGCGGCCCCTGGGCGAATTTTTGGGAGAAGTGCGCGAGGAGGTGGGGCAGCGCCGCTTGTGAGGGCAGGGGGGCCAGTAGAGGTGCTTTTTGGGACCTGCGGGGGGACCATCGATAAGGTGTACTTTGACGCCGAGGACAACTATGCGGTGGGGGCGCCGCAGCTGGGGGGGCTGCTGGAGCGGGCGCGGGTGGATTTTGTTTATGAAATCCTGCCACTGCTGCAGAAGGACAGCTTGGAGATGACGGCGGCGGACCGGGAGGGGATCCGGGCGGCGCTGTTGGCGCATCCCTGCCGGAGGGTGGTGTTGACGCACGGGACGGACACGCTGGTGGAGACGGCCCAGGCCTTGGCGGGTCTGGAGGGGCGGACGATTGTGTTGATGGGGGCGATGCAGCCGGCGCGGTTTCGGGAAAGCGATGCCGACTTCAACTTGGGGGTGGCGGTGGCGGCGGTGCGGCTGTTGCCGGCGGGGGTCTATGTGGCGATGCACGGCGGGGTGTTTGATCCTTGGAAGGCGCGGAAAAATCGGGAGTCGCAGCGCATTGAGGGGCTGGGGGCGGGCGGGGTGGGGGACTGAGGCCGGGGAAGTGGCGGCGGGGATTCTCGCTTTACTCGCGGGCTGGGCGCGGCGTTGGGGGTGAGACAATTGCAACTTCCCATGGTGCCGCTCAGCCAACGCCTTTTTCGCTTTGCGGGGACGGAATTTTTCCGTCCCTTGGCGCGGCCGTCGGCGCCGGTGTATGTGGACTGCGCGGACCGCTTGGTGGAGGAGGCGGGGGAGGCGGCGCGCTTGCCGCAGCGCGAGGCTTTGGCGATCGTGCGGGAGGTGATTGGGCAGCATCCCGAGGTGGTTTTGGGGGAGGACGAGGGGGCGGCGCTGCGGGACGTGCGGCAGCGGGCGGCGGTGCTGTGCAATCGGATGTTGGCGGCGGGTTGGATTGAGGAGCAGACCTTGGGCTTGCAGGATCGCTGGGTATTGATTTCGCCAGGGCTGCGGCCGCTGCTGCGGCTGCTGCGCCATTTGGCGGAGGACGACGCCGCGGAGCTGCGGACCTTTGCCGACGCGCTGCGAAGCGTGTGCGACACCCTGGGGCGAGAGGGGATATTGGACCCGCAGGCGCGCAGCGGCGAGGAATTGCGCTCCACGGTGATGGATTTGAACCAGCGGCTGGAGCACGCCATTGAGCAACTCCACGCGGTGGAAAAATTGGTAGCGCTGTTTGAGCAGCGGCAGCGCCAGTCGGCTTCGCCCGCGGAGACCTTGCAATTGTTTTACCGCGAGTTTGGGCAGGGGCAGCACATGGTTTGCTATGATGCGCTGCGCCGCGGCGGGCTGCTGCCGCGGCTGCAGGCGGCCCGCACCTTGGTGGCGGATGGGCGCGACGACCTGCTAGTGCGCCAGCGGTTGGCCGAGGGTTTCAGTGCCCATTACGGTTATAATGAAGCGGATGCCTTCCAGGAGGCCGGGGCCGCGCTGCTCAAGCTAGAGCGGGCCCTGGCGGGGTTGCGGCTTCGGGCTGAGGCGATCGACTCCCGCATGGCGGCCTTCAACAAGTTGTCGCAGCAGCGCTACCGCTATCAAACGGAACTGCGGGGGCGCCGCCCGGCGCTGGTGAAGTCGGTTTGCGACGTTTTGAATGCGCGGCACGCTGGGCAGCGCTTTCGGGACTTGGCGGTGGGGGACGCGGTTTTTCAGCCGCGCTGTCCGGAGGTGAAATTTTATTATGGGGTGGAGGCCCTGTGGAAGAAGCGGAGGGGCCGGGCGGCCACCGACCTCACGTTTGGGGGCGGGCGGGCTAGCGCGGCGGATGAGGACTCGGTGCTGGCTTCTTGGCAGGAAAAGCAGCGGTTGGCCCTGACTCCGCAGCGGGCCGCCCGCTTGCTCGCGCAGTTGATTCCGGCGGGGCAGGGGCGCATCGCCACCGACCAGTTTCAGCTCCAGGGGATCGATTCCTTGTTAGACCTGTTGGCAATTGCGGCCTACGACCACGCTCCGGCGGGCCGGGGGCGCACGGTGCGCTGGTCGGTGAGTGGGCCGCTGCGGGGGGGCGGGCTGCGCCCGGAGGGCCTGGAGCGGGATGGACAGGCGGGCTGGCTGGTGGACCATTTAGAAATCGAACGCACTCAATGAACCAAGATATTGTCGCCGCTGGCCGGGCTCCGCTCTGGCCTTCCTTTTGGCCGGAGGTACCTGCAGAGGACCGCCCGGCGATCCGGGATGTTTTAGCCGAGCTGTTGGGGCGGGGGGTGATTTTGGGCGGCGAGGGGAGCGGGCGCGAATGGTTTTTGCTGATCCGGGATCACTATCAATCCCACGTGGCGGACTACCTGGCGCCGCTGGGCTTGGAATTGGTGGTGGACGACGAGGCCCTGTTGTTGCAGGCCCGGCCGCGCACGGAGGCCTGCCAGTTGCTGGCGACCTTTTCGCGGGATGAAACGCTGGTTTTGCTGGCGCTGTGGCGGATCTGGGACGATGAGCAGGCCTCGCAAGCGGCGGCGGCGGTGGTCATCAGCGCGGATGAATTGTGGGGCAAGCTGCGGCTCTTTTTCGACCGGGTAGAGCCGCCCGAGAAGACCCAGATGGAAAGTGTCCTAGCCAAGTTGCGGCGGCACCGCCTGCTGCGCACCCACCGGCCGGAGGGCGCGACCCAGCCGGGGGAATTGCAGATCGAGATTTTGCCTAGCCTTTCGCGGGTGATACCGTTTGACGATTTGGAGGCGTGGCTGCAGCGGGCGGAGCTCTGCCAGGCGGCGGGGGAGGCTCCGCTGCTGTGAAGGCCAGTCGGGGGGGGGCTGCGATCTGGGTTGCCCTGGCGGCGGCGCTGTCCTAGAGGTCGCGGGGCGGTTTTGAGCCGCGCCCTGGGCCACCCCGTTTGCCTGTGAGCGGTTGGTCGCCGGGGGCGGCGCTGCCTGGCAATTTTTTTATATGGCTATGAATCCCCGCGTCACCCTGAGCCGCATTTTGGCGGTCAATTGGTATGGCTACCGCCAATTCATCGATGTTTCCGGCCTGACCTTGATCACGGGGGCCAATGGGTCGGGGAAGAGCGCCCTGCTGGACCTGATTCAGTTTGTCATGCTCGGGGAGCAGGCGAGCCGCTTTAACAAAGCGGCGGCGGGGGCGGGGAGTGGGCGGACCCTGCGGGGGTACTGCCTGTGCGACACCAACACCTTGGGGCGGGATGGGCAGGAGCGCTATTTGCGGCCCTCGGGGGTGACCTTGGCGGGGCTGGAGTTTTCGTGGCCGACGGAGGCGGATGGGCAGGTGCGGCGAGAGACCTGGGGGGCGCGCATTGAGTACGACAGCGCCACCGCCAAGCCGCGCACGGCCTGGTTTGCGGTGCCGCGGCGGGTGGAGGAAAGCGATTTTCTAGCGGCGCCGAGCAGCGCTGGGGACAGCTTGAGCTTTTTGCCGGAGGATGAATTCCGCGTGCGCTGGCGGCGGGAATTAGAGGGGGAGATTTGGGACCGCCAGACCACCTATTTGGAAGAGATGGCGCAGCGGGCGCATTTGGGCTTTGGGCGGCCGGAGATGAACAAGACCTTGCCGAGCGCGATGGCGTTTCAGCCAGTGGAAAATTTCGAGCGCTTCATCCGGGAGTATCTACTGGAGCCCTCTCTGCCCGACGTGCGCGCGGTCAAGGCGAGTGTGGATGCGCACCGGCGGGCCCAAGAGCGGCTCGGAAAACTGCACGACCAGTGGGAGCGCTTGAGCCGCATTGCGGGGCACCACGATTTGGGCGCGGGCGCCCGGCGCGAGGCCGCCTTGTGGTCCCATCTGCGCGAAGCCCTGGCCCACGAGGAAGCGGTGGAGGCGCGGCGCCAGCGGGAAGAGCGGCTCGAAAAGCTGCGGCGCGAGCACGCCGAAAACGCCGCGGCCAAGGAGAGCGCGATCGCGGAGCGCAACCTTTTGCAGGGGCAGTTAGAGGAAATCCAGCGCGAGGTGTTCAAGGACGAGGGAGCCTCGCGCTTGGACGAGACCAAGCAGCGCCTCGCGGCGGCCCGCGAGGAAGTCCGGCAGCTGCGCGCTCGACAGCAGAGCGCGCGGGATTTTCTGCACGGCCGGAGCCAGTACTGGAGCCAATGGATCAAATTGGGCGAGCCGCTGGGGGCGATTTTGCCGGAGGGGGCCGAGGCGGAATTAGCCCGGCTGCGCGGGACTAACTGTGAGGCGGGGCTGGAGGCCTCGGGGCGCCTAGCGCGGGTGGCGGACGTCTTGATGTTGGAGGGCGCGGCTTCGGTCAAGGAGGTGGGGGAGACGATCCGCCAATGGGAAAAGCGGGCCCGCCAGTTGGAGGAGGATTTGCGGCATTATGGCGAGGGTCGCTTTGCGGCTTCGCCGCTGCTGGACGCCCTGCGGGCGCAGGGGCAGCGGGCGGTGGCGCTGGGCCGGGTGGTGGAGGTCACGCCGGAGGGCGGCAAGTGGTGGCCCTTGTTAGAGTCGCTGCTGGCGGCGGATCGGCAGGCGGTATTGCCGGAGGATTTTGCGTCGGCCTGGGCGACGGCGCAGCGGGTTTCCAGTCCCCTGGAGCCGCTGCTGCATCCGGAGGAATTGGCGGCGCAGCGGCCGACGGTGCGGAGGGGTTCGCTGCGGGACATGGTGCAGACGGCCCACCCGGCGGCGGCGGCTTGGTTGGATGTTAGGTTGGGCGATGTCATGCCGGTGCGGACGGTGGCCGATTTTGCCAAATTTCCCCGCGCCCTTGCGGCGGACGGGTGGCTGCAGGACCCGCCGCGGCGGGAGCGCCTGGTGGCACAAAAAGAACTCACCTTGGGGGAACATGGGCTGCGCCGCCTGCGGGCCAGCCGGGAGGCGGAATTGGCGGAAGTGCAGGAGGCCCTGCAGGTCCAGCAACGGCGCCGCGACGACTGGAATACCTGGCTAAGCCGGGGGCGGGAGTGGGGGCTCAACGACTTTGCCCTGCCGGCGGGGTCGGGCGACCTGCGGCGCTTTGACGAAGCCGTGCGCGAGGCGGGCGCCCTGGAGGAAACCGTGGCCATCCTAGCTACCCCGGAGCGGGAGACCGCGGTGCGGCGGATGCGGGAGTTGCAGGGGGAGACGGGCAGCGCGATTGAGCGGGCGGCGCGCCTCGACGAGCGGCTGGGGCGGGCCTATCAAGAAGAGCAGGATGTGGGGGCGGCCCTCTTGTCGGCGCAGGAGCAGGAGCGCGCCCTGGGGCTGGCCCGGCAGCAGAGCCGCCTCGGTTTCAGCGGGGCCCTGGAGGAGGAAATTGAGGAGCGCCTGGAGGCGGCGCGGCGCCAGGCCGGCACCTGGCGCCAGCGCATGGAATTGGCGGCCCACGTGGCTCAGAAATCCCAAGCCGAGGGGGAGGCCCACCAGCGGCGCCGCGACGAAGAGCGGCGCGCCCTTGCCGAGGCCCATCCCGAGCTGGGCGATGCCTTTGATGTCGCTGATCCCGCTAACGATACCTATGCGCGCCGCCAGGCGGAGTTAGCGGACCAGGAATTACCGCGCTTTCGCGAGGAAGCGGAGCGGGCCCGGCGGGACTGGGAGGAGCGCCTGCAACACCAGGTGCTCGACGTCATCCGGGAAAAATTGGAGGAGGCCGACCGCACCAAGCGCGAACTCAACCGCGCCATGGACTGCGAAATCGGCGGCTGGCGCTATCAAATCAGCAGCATCGCCGACCGCGCCCACACCGCCATCTGGACCCTGGTGGACAAAGGCCTGCCCTCGGGCGAGGACTTGGCGTTGTTCAACAGCGCGGCGCGGGAGGAAATGGAGCGCGCCAAAGCGGAGTTGATGGCCGCGATTGAGGCCGCCGACCAACCGGGCGACACCCGCCAGCAGCGGGCCTTGGATTACCGCTGCTATCACCGCTGGCGCATGATGGCCTACCACGCCGGGCGCGGCGAGTCCTCTGGGGCCGACCTCGACCGCATCGCCAAAAAACAGAGCGGCGGGGAAAACCAGGCGCCCTTTTTTGTGGCCACCCTAGCGGCTTTTCGCCGGGTCTACGACCAGGGGGCGCGCCATGCCTTAGCCAATCTCGGCTTGGTGGTGATGGATGAGGCTTTTTCCAAACTGTCCGGCGACCGCATCGACGACTGCCTAGCTCTCGCGCGAAACTTCGGGCTGCAGCTCCTCATGGCTTTCCCCGAAGACCGGCTGCCGACCATGGCGGAGCACGCCGACACCATCATTCAGTGCCGCGTGGAGCGCACCTGGGACGAGCGCGACGTCATCACTGGAATTGAGAATTGGGTTATCCGGGTCAACCGCGAACGGATCCAGGAGGGGATTGACTGAAGGCCGGGGCCACAACCGGCGGCGGGGGCGCCCCGGTGCCATCTCCGCGCCGCGGACCGGGGCATTGGCGGAGCCAGGGCAACCCCGAAGGGGTTAGCTACGACTAGCCGGGGGTTTCAGCCCCCGGATTGTCAGGATCTATGGCCCCAGCCACAGCGTTGCTGCCCGATGCGCAGTCGATCCGCGGGTATGTCAATGGGTCCAAGGCGCAGGTTTGGCCGCGCAGAGAAGATCGACCCAGCATAGGTCAACCGCTTCGCGGTTGGCGGCACTTGGCTTCGATGTCCCGGGGGTTGAAACCCCCGGCTATTCGTGGGGAACCGCTTTGCGGTTCACGGGGAAGCGCTTTGCGGTTCATGGGGAAGCGCTTTGCGGTTCATGGGGAACTGCTTTGCGGTTCATGGGGAACTGCTTTGCGGTTCGCGGGGGAAGGGCCTCCGAGCTGATCTCTGAAGTGCGGGATGCCTATTTTGGCTACGGGCTGGCGCTCTGGGCGGGGTGCGCGGGGCTGGGGAGGGGAGCTTCTGGATGGGCGAGGGGCGAGGGCGGTTTGGCGGAAGGGCCGGGGTTTTTTTGGGGGGCGGGGGGGAGGGTTGGGCGGGTGGTGCCGTCGCGGCGGGGGTTTTTGGTTTCGTCGCGGGATTTGGCGGGTTTTTCGTCCGGGTAGGGGATGCGGCGGTGGAGGGCGGTGCGGAGGGTTTTGGCAAAGCTTTCGCGGATGGCCTTGAGGTCGCTGAGGGTGAGTTGGCAGTCGTCG
>CANHIJ010000085.1 GCA_947460575.1 Verrucomicrobiales bacterium
AAGCCCCCGCCGGGGTGCGGGCCCCCTTGGGACGGGGAATCCGGTGGTGTCGCTACGCTTGACCACCGGCTACAGGCTGAGATGCCTCCGGCATCGGCGCCGGGTGTGTCCACGCCATTCCATCCCATTCCATCCCATTCCATCCCATCCCATTCCATCTCATCCCATTCCATCTCATCCCATTCCATCCCCCCCAAGGCAACACCCCTGGCGGCTCTTAAAAAACCCCAACTGGGCGGCCCGGCCTCAGAGCTTGTGTTCCCCCAGCAGCGGCAGCGACTTCGGCAGGCTCACCTTGCGGAGGTTAAACTTCCGGATCGATTTTTCCTTGAGCACCGCCATGGCCTCCGCAATGGAATCGGTCAGGGTCACCAGGTCCAAATCGGCAGGCTTTATCAGGCCTTCATCGCGCATCCGCCATAGCGCGCGCATCATGGGCGTCCAATACTCCACCCCAAAAAGAATCACCGGAAACAGGTGCAATTTTCCGGTCTGAATCAAGGTCAGGGCCTCAAATAGCTCGTCCATCGTCCCCAGTCCCCCGGGCATGACCACAAAGGCGTAGCTGTATTTGATCAGCAGCGTCTTGCGCGTAAAAAAGTAGCGCATGTCCACGCTGGCGTCCAGGTAGGGATTCACCTGCTGCTCGAAGGGCAAAATGATGTTGATGCCCACGCTGCGGCCGCCCGCTTCCCGGGCCCCCCGGTTGGCCGCCTCCATGATGCCCGGCCCGCCTCCCGTCATCACCGTAAATCCCAGCTGGGAAATTTCCCCAGCCACCTGGCGGGTTTTATCGTACCACGGAGTCCCCTCCTTCAGCCGGGCGGAGCCAAAAACGGTCACGCAGGGCCCCACGAAATGAAACGTCCGCAGGGCGCGGAAGAAGTCGAAAAAGATAAACCACAAGGTTTTAAGCTCCTCCCATCGACTATTCGGCCCGGCGATAAAGCGCCCATCTGGCGAAGCGAGCACGAAGGGCTCGCCCGCGAGTTCCTCCGGCGCAGGCGCCGGAACAAAGGGCAAGGGCAAGGGAGGTTCCATGGGCATGCCGCCCAACCTATCCGCCCACCGCGATTTTACCAGCCATTCCGCGCTCCTCCCGCCCATCCCGGAAGTGTCCCCGCCCGCCATTTTGCGGCCCCGTCTTCAGCCCATCCGTGAAAAAATGGCGCTCCCCCCCGATTTTCCGCTGTGCTCCGGCACTGTAGATGCTATTTCCCCTGCGGGAAAAGTCAGCCTGCGGTCCTCATCGCCCGCAGTCCCTGCCCCCTCCCACCCACGAGACCGAACCAACAACACCCGTCCCACCACCGCTAATACTATGGCCAAATACAAACTCGAATACCTCTGGCTCGACGGCTACGAACCAGTGCGCAACTTGCGCAGCAAGACTCAGATCAAAAACTACGACGCTTTCCCCACCCTTCAAGACCTCCCCAACTGGGGCTTCGACGGCAGCTCCACCCAGCAGGCCCCCGGCGGCAGCTCCGACTGCGTGCTCGTGCCCGTTGCCCTCTACCCCGACTCCACCCGCACCAATGGCGTGCTCGTGATGTGCGAAGTCTACAACGCCGACGGCACCCCCCACCCCTCCAACGACCGCGCCACCATCCTCGACGACACCGACGCCTGGTTCGGCTTCGAACAAGAATATTTCCTCTACCAAGACGGGCGCCCCCTCGGCTTCCCGGAAAACGGCTACCCCGCTCCCCAGGGCCCCTACTACACTGGCGTGGGCTTCAAAAACGTCGGCGACATCGCCCGCCAAATCGTGGAAGAACACCTCGATATTTGCCTCGACGCCGGCATCAACCACGAGGGCATCAACGCCGAAGTCGCCAAGGGCCAGTGGGAATTCCAAATCTTCGGCAAGGGCTCCAAAACCTGTGCCGACCAAGTCTGGGTCGCCCGCTACATCCTCCAGCGCCTCTGCGAAAAATACGCCATCGACGTCGAATACCACTGCAAGCCCCTCGGCGCCACCGACTGGAACGGCTCCGGCATGCACGCCAATTTCTCCACCAAATTCCTCCGCGACGTCGGCGGCAAGGAGTACTTCGACAAACTTATGGCCGCCTTTGACAAGTACAAAGACGAACACATCGCGGTCTACGGTCCCGACAACCACCTCCGCCTCACCGGCCTGCACGAAACCCAGTCGATCGACAAATTCAGCTGGGGCGTGGCCGACCGCGGAGCCTCCATCCGCGTCCCGCACAGCTTCAAAAACGCCGGCTGGAAGGGCTACCTCGAAGACCGCCGCCCCAACTCCCAAGGCAATCCCTACCAGATCGCCTCCCGCATCCTCGCCACCATCGCGTCGGTGCCCACAGCCTAATTGCGGATTTTAGTCCCCTCTCCTGCGCCGCGGCGCTCCCTTTTTAAGGGGGCGCCGCTTTTTGCGGCGGCGCTGCTCAGCCCTCTAGCCAGTCTAGCCGAACCCGAGGATAGAGCCGCCCCAACAGGGAGGCGGCGCAGCGCGTCAGGAGTTGCCGGGTCCGCTCGCCCCTGGCTTGCTCGTGCCCCGCGCTCCCCCCCGCCTTCCACAGCGCATCGATGGCGCGGCGCTGCCCGGCCACGACCGCCTGCACCGCCTCACGCCAGGGCGCGGGGGGCTCGCTGTCCTGCCACTCGCCCCGCCCGCGGCCGTAGTGCGCCACCGCCAAGTAGCAAAGCAAAGCCACCTCCCACTGCGCCGCAAAATGCTCCTCCGTCCACCGCACCGCGTGGCCTTCCCCTCGGGTTAGGTTGTATCCCCGCGCCAATAAATAACTCCCCGCCCCGCCCAACAGCATCCCCGTCAGCGCCCCGCCCCCCAGCAGCAGGCCGCCCGTCTTCAACTCGGCCACAATGCCCCCCGCCGCCCCCGTGAGGGCCCCGCCCACCGCGGACCACAGCGACTCATTCACCTTGCGGGGCACCCCAAAAGACTCCCCCGCCGCCGCCTGCACCTGCGGCGCGCTATGCCCCTCCAGCCCGTGCAGGGCAATCAGCTGATCCATCGCGGCCGCCGCGCGCGCCTCCAGGCGGGCACTCAACTGCGCCCGCGCCCGCCCCATCTCGCCGTGCAACTCCCCTCGACCCACCCCCAACTTTTGCAAAAAGGACTCCTGGGAAACCGCCACCTGATCGCCAGCATTCTCCACCAGCGGATCGGCCAAGGCCGCCATCGCCTGGTGGAAAACCTCTACGTGGCGCGCCTCCCAAGCCCGCCGCAGTAACCCAAAGGCCTCCCGCTTTTCCGCCCCCAAAAGCCCTGCAATGTGCTCCATCAGCTCGCCCTCCTGCACCCAGCAGCGCGCAAAGGCATCCAAGCCAAGCACCGCCCGAACCACGGAAAAGCCCTGCAAATGCCAGCGCCACTCGGCCTCCTCTAGCTCCTCCTCAACCGCGGAGCGCCGCGGGCCCGTCTGGTTGAGCAACACCACCACCGGCTTCCCAATCCAACTCAAAATCTCCATCTCCATCCCCACATAGCTCGCCGACTCCGGCGACTCCGCCGCATTCACCAAATACAACACCACGTCGGCCTCCTCCTGCGCATTGCGCACCGCCTGCTGGCTGCACCACAGCGGCCGATCCCGAAACCGGTCCCACCATTGTTCGATCATCCAGCGCAGCGGTTGCCCAGACATTTTCAGCCGCTTCAAGAGCCGCGCGCTGTCCCCAAACCCAGGCGTATCCCACAGCACCAGGCGAGCCCCCTCCGTTTCAATCATCGGCCAGGCCTCCGCGGCATCCGTGACATGCGACTGGTCCAAGGCGTCCCCCACGTCCCGCCGCAGCAAGGTCCGCGCCAGCGTGGTCTTCCCCGCGTTGGTATGGGAAATCAAACTGAAGTGCACCGTGACCACCGCGCCAGGCGGAGCCACGGGCGGGCGGCGAGGGCTGAAAAGAGCATGCATCCGAGTCATCACTATGCAGGGTCAGCCTGACCTCGTCCAGGGCCGAAGCAGCCTGCCGCCAGCGCCGCCGCCGCCTGGCTGGGGCGCCGTCGCGCCTCCCCATCCAGCACCAGCAGCGGCCATCCCGACCCCAATACCTTCTCCCACGCTGCGCGGCGCTCCGCGAGCCGCCGCCCCGCTTCCGGCATCCCCCGCAGCCGACTCTCAAAGCTCCACGCATCCAGCACCGCCAGCCCCTGCGATCCCGGCGCCCGCTCCATCCATTGCCCCAGCCCGCGCCGCAGCGCCCCGTGCACCTCGTCCTCCGGCGTCACCGCCAAGGGCAACAACAAAACCAAGTGGCTCGGCGCCTCCCCCAGGCCTGCGAGGGCTTCATCCTCGCCCCCATAGCGCACTGGATTGAGAAAATCCACCATCACCTGCCCACCCCAAAGATGCTGCAGCACCGCGCGCAGGCTGTCCCGCAGCGGAGAATCCGGCTCGCACTGCACCGGCAACACTTGTGCCACCAGCACTCGCCCGCCCGCCAAGCGCCGCGCCGCCGCCGCATATTCCCCCAACTGCCCCGCCCACCCCGGCCGCGACCGCCCGCTCATCGACAGCAACACCAGCCGCGGCAGCAAAATAAACAGCCCCGCGCTCGCCGCCCACAAGTGAATCCACGGCGCCGCCGAAGTCAGCACCCCCTGCGGCGGCACCACCGGCACCGCCACCCCACTCACCAGCGAAGCCGGCCCCAGCACGATCCCCAGCAATTGCGAAACCGCCCCCTGGCTCAAAAACGTGCTCTCCCAACCAGCCTCATAGTGCCGCACCAAACCCCGACCATACATGCCCGCCACCACCCCAGCCGCCAACATCAGCGCCCCCACATGAAACAAGCGCTTCCCCCACATCGCCATCCGCTCCACCTCCAGCGCCTCCCAATCCCGCTCCGCCCGCCCCACCACCGCATCCGCCAACCCATCGCCCCCAGACCACGGCTCCGCCCGCAGCCAACGCGGCAGCCCCCGCTTCCATCCACTCCCATCCCCCGGGCGGGCCAGCCCCAACAACGTCGCCGCCACCACCGCCGCATTCCACCCCATCAATCCCAACAGCGGAAACGCCAGCAAACTCACCTGCCCATCCGCTCCCAAATCGTGCGTCCACCACCCCAACAAAAAAGCTCCCCCGCTCACCGCTACCCCCAGCCATCCCGGCAATCCCCGCGGCACATCCTCCATCCGCGCATACCCAGCCGCTAGCCCCCCCTTCAACCCCTCCCCCAATCGCCGACTCCGCTCCACCAAATACGCCCCATCGGATTTTCCTTCCCCGCCTCCAGACGCCGCCACCCGCTCCGCCATCCCCAGCCGCTCCCCCGCCGGATCCGCCTCCTCCAGCGCCCGCATGAATAGACACCGCCGAATTTTCACCGACTCCGGCACGCGCGAACCGCCAGCTTCCATGGCGAGTCGCTCCCCTGAGCTAGCCCCCCTCCTAATTGCGCCCACGCAGCAAAAAGAAAAAGGCTACACAGCCCAAAAGCAGAAAAACCGTTGCAAAGCTGATCCCGAGAATGATGTGAAAAGTCATACCGTTTCATTTCTAGTCCATCCCTCAGCCCCCGCCAGCGAAAAATGCACCGGCTCGCGCCGCCCCCCCTTTTCCCTCTAGCTCGCTAAAATCCTCCATCCCAGCTGATTATTCCATTCGCCGCCTCTCCGGCTCGCCCTGGCGCCGCGGCAGGGTTTGACGCTACCGTCAATCCATGCCACAGGCGTAGATGAGCGACTTGCACGAACTAGCCGTCGGCGTAGCCGGCGTGGGGGCCATTGGACAAAACCACGCCCGCGTCCTGGCCTCGCTTCCCGGCGTCCGCCTGGCGGGCATTTTTGATGTGGACGCCTCCCGCGCCGCGGCCTTGGCGGAAACCCACGGCACCCGCGCGGCTGCTTCCCTCGCCGAACTGGCCTCCTGGTGCGAAGCCGTCACCATTGCGACCCCCACCGCCCACCACTACGCGGCCGCTAAAACCCTCCTCGAAGCCGACCGGCACGTCCTGATCGAAAAGCCGATCACCGACAACACCGAGCAGGCCCTCGAGCTCGCGGCCCTTGCCAAAGCCAAATCCCTCGTCCTCCAGGTCGGCCACATCGAGCGCTTCAACCCTGTCATGAGCCTCCTCGAAGAGCGCCTCGCCAACCCCCGCTTCATCGAAGCCCACCGCCTCTCTCCCTTTCCCAATCGCAGCATCGACATCGGCGTGGTCCTCGACCTCATGATCCACGACATCGAAATCGTCCTCAACCTGGTGCGCAGCCCCATCGAATCCATCGATGCCGTCGGCGTCCCGGTCCTGACCCGCCGCGAAGACATCGCCAACGCCCGCCTCCGCTTCGCCAATGGCTGCGTCGCCAACCTCACCGCCAGCCGCATCAGCCCCGATCGCCTGCGCAAACTCCGCGTCTTCCAATCCGATGCCTACCTCTCTCTCGACTACCAGGCCCAAGAAGGCAAAATCTACCGCCGCCAGGGCATGGCCATCCTCTGCGAAGACGTCGCCGTCGAAAAGGACGAGCCCCTCAAACTAGAACTCGCCGCGTTTGCCAACTGCGCCCGCCACGGCCTCCGCCCCCGCGTCGGAGGCCGCGAAGCCGCCGCCGCCCTCGACCTCGCCATGCGCATCACCCACCTCATCGAACTCGGCCAGGCCCAGGGCCAGGCCGCCCCCACCCTGGCCCCCGCCTCCCTGCCCGCATTCCACGCCCTCCTGCAACCCTGAGGCCTTTCCAGGCCCCGTTTCTCCTGCGCCCCCTCCCCCAAATGGCCTCGCATTCCCTTTTTCTCCTCGCTGGAGAGCGCAGTGGCGACCGCCATGGCGCCGGCCTCATGGAGGAACTCGCCGCCCTCGACCCCACCCTGGCGGTCCACGGCCTGGGCGGCCCGGAAATGTCCGCGCTCACGCCCCAGGTGATCGATTGGGTCGAGGAAGCCGGCGTCGTCGGCCTGGTGGAAGTCCTCAAAAAGTACCCCTGGTTCAAAGCTAAATTCGCCCAAACCCTCGAGCGCATTTTAGTCCTGCAACCCCGCGCCGTCGTCCTCATCGACTACCCGGGCTTCAACCTGCGGCTCGCCGCCGCCCTGCGCCGCGCTGGCTTCGGCGGCCGCCTCATTTATTACATCAGCCCCCAAGTCTGGGCCTGGCACCGCAGCCGCATCCCCAAAATGGCGCAGTGGCTCGACCTCATGATCTGCATCTTTCCCTTCGAAAAAGACCTCTACGAAGGCGTCGGCCTGCCCACCGTCTTCGGCGGCCACCCCCTCGTGGAATACCACCAAACCCGCCGCCTCAACCTCCCCCGCGAACCCGACCTCATCGGCCTCTTTCCCGGCAGCCGCCGCCGCGAGGTCGCCAAGCTCTTTCCCCTCCTCCTCGCCGCGGCCCGACTCCTCCGCGCCGAGCATCCCCACCTCCGCTTCGCCGTTTCGGCGGCCTCCGAATCCCTCGCCGCCCACATGCGCCAACACCTCCAGGCCCACCCCCTGGAGCACCTAACGATCGAAACGGGCACGGCCTACACCCTCATGCAGCGCGCCAGCTGCGGCGCGGTGGCCAGCGGCACCGCCAGCCTGGAAGCGGCCATTCACGGCCTGCCCTACGCCTTAGTCTATAAAGTGGCCTGGGGCACCTGGCTCTTCGCCCGCGCCGTCATCCGGGTCCCCTTCCTGGGCATGGTCAATCTCCTCGCCAAGCGCGAAGTGGTCCGCGAGCTCCTCCAGACCCACTGCACCCCCCGCCGCATCGCCGCCGAACTCGGCCGCCTCTACGGCCAACCCGCCTCCCGCGCCCAGCTCCAAGCCGAACTCGCCGCCGTCGTCGACGGTCTGTCCGGCCAAGGGGCCTACCGCCGCGCCGCCGCCGCCATCCTCGAGGCCGCCGCCAAACCCTGACTGCAGCCACTCCCGCACCGCGGCCGCATCCAAGCGCGCCCACTCCCCGCCGGGAGCCCGCCGCGCCTGAACCCCTTGGGCCCGCGGGGCCCAGACCGCGGGCTCGGTCGGCCCAAACAGCAAGCGGCACGGCAACCCGCAGGCGGCCGCCAAATGGCTGATGCCGCTGTCGTGCCCCACAAAACCCGCGCAGTCCCGCAGGCGCCGCGCCAAGTCGCTCAAGCTCAGTCCCCGGCACGCCTCCCAGGCCAGCCCGCTGCCTTCCCAGCCCGCCGCCACCGCCGCCCAACCATCCGCCTCCGCCTCCCCTCCGATCACCAGCCAGGCCTTCTGCCGCGCCCACGCCGCCCCCCCCAGCGCTTCCAGCCACCCCTCCAAGGCCCAATTCTTGCGCGGACTGCCGCTACCCGGGTGAAACGCCATCGGACCGCCCCCGGCCCGCGGGCCCGCCGCCACCCGCTCGAACAAGTCAAAATCCTCCTCCACCGCCAAGCCCAGCGGCTCCAGCCCGGCCCCCAACTGCGCCGCCGCCGACCCCAACCCCGCGCCGCGCCAATCGGCTTGATAAAAGGCCCCCACCCCGCAGCCCCGCACTCGTTCCTGAAACGCCCCATCCCCATCCGGCACCCACGACACCACCGCGGCAAATCCCCTCAGCCATTCCCGCCAACCCGGCGCCAACTCCCCCCCGCGCACCAGCAGCGCCCCCGCCTCCACCCCGTCTAGCGCCCGCCAAGCCCTCGCCCAGCCAAAATCCTGCGCCAGCTTCCCGTGCGCCGGGCGGGTCAGCAATTCCACCTCCCACCCGCCCGCCTGCAGCGCCCGCAGCGACGGCAGCGTCAACACAAAATCCCCCAGCGCCCCGCCCCGCACCGCCAAGATCCGGCCCCTCATGGCCGCCCCCCAAAGTGGTCCCACCCCCCCGCCAAAACCGGCTCCTCCACCCCGCGCTTCGCCACGGTCCCGATCCGCCGCAGCCCCAGCCGCGGAAAGCGCCGCCGCCACGCCACCTCCAGCTCAGCCCAAGCGTTTTCCGGAAATGCCGCCAGCAATTCGTAGTCCTCGCCCTCCCCCAACGCCTGCGCCGCGGTCGCCCCCGCCCGCCGCGGAATCCGCGCCACCTCGAGCCGCCAGCCCACCCCGCTCGCCGCCGCCAAGCGCGGCAAATCCGCCGCCAAGCCATCGCTCAAATCCATCATCGCCCGCGGCCGAAAGTGCTGCGCCAGCCACCGGCCCTCCTCCAGGCGCGGCGCAAACGTCAAATGCCGCCCGCTCGCAAAACTGTTCCCCAGCCGCCCCGTCACCGCCAGCACGTCCCCCACCTGCGCGCCCCCCCGCCGCACCAATTCCCCTTCCAACACCTCTCCACTCAGGGCCACCGACACCACCACCGGCGCCCCCCGCGGCGCCGACGAAGTCTCCCCGCCCGCCAACCCCACCCCCCACTGCCGCGCTGCCCCACGCAACCCCCCGTAAAGCCCCCGCACCCAACTCAGCGGCACTTCCGGAGGCAACACCAAGGTCACCAGGGCCTCGCACGGCCGCCCCCCCATGCTCGCGATGTCGCTCACCGCCCGCGCCAAGGCCTTCCGCCCCACTCCCGCCGCCGCCATCTCCCGCGTAAAATGCACTCCCTCCACCACCGCATCCGCCTTCAACAATTGCAGCATCCCCGACCCCTCAATCCGCACCACCGCGCAGTCGTCTCCAGGCCCCGCCACGGTGCGCTCGCTCTGCGGCAAACCCCGCACCAGCAGCGCCACCAAGGCGTCCTCCCCAGGCAATTGATCCTCAGAGGGAAGGCGCGATTTGCGGTGCATAAAATAAGACCAACAACTGAACCATGTTGAAAAAACTGTGCATCGCCATCGGCACCAATAAGCTCCGCGAGTGCTCATAGGCCGCCGTAAACAGCAAACCCAGAAAACAAAGCGGCAAAAAACTCATGGCGTTCCCGTGCACCACCGCAAAAAAAAGCGCGCTGGCACCAGCCGCATACGACCAGTGCGTAAAGCGCTTTCCCACCGCATACAAAAAGCCCCGAAACACCAACTCTTCCATAAAGGGCGCCCCCAATCCCACGCTCAACACCACCATTCCCCGCGTCAGCCCATCCGGCGTCTCCAACAGCGCCCGCACGATCAACTGCGGCGAGGCCTCGTCCTGCCCGATCATGCGCAGCAAAAAGGGCATCGTCAGCCAACTCAGCGCCGCCACCGCCACCATCCCAGGCACGATCCACCCCAGCGCCCACACCGGCACCATCCACAGCCGCTGCTGCCGCAGCCCAAAAATCCGCCCCACGTCCAGCCGCCGCAATTTCCCCACATAGAATAACAACAGCCCCCCCAGCCCCAACTGAAACGCAAACTGCAACCCCATCCCTTTCGCCGACAGCTTCATGGCCTCCACTTCCCCCACCGGCACCGTCAGCGGCCCCATCAATGCACTCAACACCCCCAGCAATCCCAGCGCCACCCACCCATCCAACGCCCGCCAGTGCCGCACCCCCACGCCTCCACTCGCCTCCGGCAAGGGCGGCGGCAGCGACACATCCAAAAAACTCCCCGCCGGCTGGGCGTCCTCGTGCGGGATCACCGCGTGCTCCACCCCCCCCTTCCGCCACCACACCTGCCAGGCCAACAGCGCCAGCGGCACCGACCCCAAGATCCACCCCAGCGCCATCACCAAGAGCCCATGTTCTGCCGCGGTCATTACTTTGCGTTAGGGAACCAGCGACTCCGGAAGTAAATAACACCGCCCCGCCTGCAGCCGCGGCCACAGGCGGTCCGCCACATCGATCTCCACGCGGCCACTTCCCCCGGCCACCCCCGACAACAGGGAACTCACCGAGAAAAATGGCGCCGGGCGAGTGTATTTCACCACCGCCGCATCCGGCACCCCAGCCAATTCCCGCGCCTCTTGCCAGGCATCCTCCACGTACCCGGTGCGGTCCACTAATTTTAAAGCGACGGCATCCCCGCCGCTGATGATGCGCCCATCGGCAATCCCATTTTTCAGCACCTCCACGGAAATCCCCCGCGCCCCCGAGACAATCCCCACAAAGCGCTCATAAGTCTGCATCACCATGTTTTGCACATACGCCTGCTCCTCCGCCGTGATCTCCCGGTGCCCCGAAAGCGTGTCCTTAAAGGCCCCGCTGCGAAATACATTCTTTTTGATGCCAATCTTGTCCATCACCCCGCCATAGCCAAACGACTGAATGATAACCCCGATGCTTCCCGTCCAGGTATTCACGTTGGCGACCACCTTGCGCGCCCCGCAGGCCACGTAGTACCCGCCGCTCGCGGCCATGCTGTCCATGTAAACCACCACCGGCTTGCGCTCGTTGGCCAACTTCACCGCGTGGTACAAGGTGTCCGAAGCCGTGACCTCCCCCCCCGGCGAATCAATCCGCAGCACCACCGCTTTCACCCGCGGATCCCCCAAAGCCTGCTCCAGCGCCTGCTTCACCTCCGTCACCACGCTGGCCCCTCCCCCGTCCGGCTCTGCGCTGATGATCCCGGACAAGTCAATCTGCGCAATCCGCGGCCCCTGCGCCTGCTCCGAGGCCGCCCCCTGCAGCAATTCCTGCCGAAATGGCTTCGGCTCCTCCACCGCATCCCCCCGCCGCCCATACAGCATCCCCGAAAGCAAGACGTTCCCCATCAGGCTCAACACCAATGCCACCAGCGCCACCACGCCCAAACATCCAAGGACCTGTTTTCTCATAAGCCCCAACCGTATCAGCCAGCCCCCGTCCCACAAGCAGGAACACGCTCCACCCACAGCCACCCCCCACGCCGCCGCAAAAAAGTATTCCCCGGCGCATTCCAGCGCGACGGCCCCGTCGCCGGATCCAGCATCGCCCCCGCCTGCGCGACCAGCGCCGCCGAGACGTCCGGCACCCCGCGCGCCCGCAGCCAACCCGCCAAGACGCTATCCCGCAGCGCCGCGTCCAGCCCGGCCACTTCCGCAGTGCGCAAGCGCTCCTGCCCCACCCACCCCGCCGCCGCCTGCCGCAAATACTCCCGCGCCCCCTCCGCCCAGCCCGCCGCCCGCGCCATGCCCGGGGCCACGGGCCGCTGGAAAATCGCATCCAACAACGGCAGCACCTCCAGCCGCACCCGGTTGCGCACCACCTCGGCCACCGCATTTGACGCGTCCTCCCGGTATTCCCAGCCCCGCGCCGCCGCCACTTCCCGCACGACCCGCTTCGGCAGCCCCAACAGCGGCCGCAGCAAGCGCAACGGCTCCGCCAACCCAGCCACCGCCAACTCAGTCTCCCCCGCCATCCCCGCCAGCCCCGCCGAACCCCGGCACAAATTCATCAACACCGTCTCCGCCTGATCGTCCGCGTGGTGCCCCAAAAAAACCCGCCCCACCCCGTGCTGGCGCGCCGCCGCCGCAAACAAAGCGTGCCGCGCCCGCCGCCCCGCCGTCTCCACCGAAATCCCCGCCGCCGCCGCCGCCGCCCCCACGTCCCGCCGCTCCCCCTCCCACGCGAAACCCAATTCGCCCGCCAATCCCTCCACCCAGCGCGCGTCCGCCGCCCCCGCGTCGCCCCGCAGCCCGTGGTCCAAATGGCACACCACCAGCCGCTCATACCCGCACTCCTGCAAGCCGCGCAGCAAAACCACTGAATCCACCCCCCCGCTTACTCCCACCAAGTACAACTCCTCCCGCGGCCAGCGCTCCGCTCCCACCCGCAGCGCCTCCCGCAGCGCCGCCACAGCTCCTCCTCCCGGCCCGCCCGGTAACTCCGCTCCCCCAAGCGACTCTCCTGCCTTCAATCCAGCCATTCGTAAATAGTGGAAGCAGTTTCCAGCTGCCGCAACATTTTGTCGCTGTTGCGCCGAATCCGCCGACACAGCTGCGCCGCAATCGCCCGCAGCAATCCCACCCCGTCCACCGGATTCTCCTCCAAAAACCGGTCCATCCCCCCCTTCGATAAACGCCAAACCCGTGAACCCACCACCGCCTTGACGTCCGCACTGGCCAGCTTCGGATCAATCACGTTCATCTCCCCCACGCTCTCCCCAGGCCCAATCATCCCCAGCTCCACCTGGCTGCTGTCCGAACGCACACTCGCCGACAGCTTTCCCGAAATCAAAATGCACAGCTGATCCTGCGGCTCCCCCTGCCTCATCAGAAAAAAGCCTTCCGGCAAATAGGCAAAACTCCCGGCCGCCGCCAGCGCCGCCCGCGCCGCCTCCGGCATCAACCCCAGAATCCCCAACGGCGGCAGCGGTTCACAGGCAGAAGCAGACATCTTTACATCAAGACCCACTCCAGCCTCCCCCTCAAGCGCTCAAATTCCCCTGGAGTGCTATCTTTACCCCATGCCTGCCCCGTCCCACTCCCCTCCTTGGCCAGGGGTCTGGATCCTCTCCGGCTACCTCCTCGACGCCCCCCGCTGGGGCACTCCCCGCGCCTGGGAAGACGGCGCCATCCGGCAAGACAGCACCGATCTCGCCTTCGCCGCCGCCCAGCGCGGCGGCGGGGTCCACGGCCAACCCGTCCCCCCGCCCCCCTAACTCACCCCCCCGCGCAGTCCCCAGAATTGCCATTTGTCATTTCCCCAACCTCGTCCATGGTGCTCTTCCCATGTTGACCTTTTCCATCTACCTCGTCGGCTCGCTGCTGGTTATTGTCTGCCTGCTGATCGTCCTCCTCGTCCTCATGCAGCGCCCCAAACAAGAAGGCCTCGGCGCCGCTTTTGGCGCCGGCGTCACCGACCAAATCTGGGGCTCCCAGACCACTAACGTCCTCCAAAAAGGCACCGTTTACCTCGGCGTCCTCTTCTTCGTCCTCAGCATCTCCCTCTGCGTCCTCGAAGCCCGCAAGTCTCGCCAATTCTCCGGCATGACGGTCCCCACCGCCCCGGTCGCCCCGGCCCCCGCCCCCGCTGCTTCCACCCCTTTCCAACTCCCCGCCCCCGCCGCCGAAGTTCCTGCTCCAGCCGCCGAAGCGCCTGCCGCCGAAGCGCCTGCCGCGCCTGCCCCAGAAGCGCCTGCGGCCCCCGCCGAGGCCCCTGCTCCAGCCGCCGAAGTTCCTGCCGATCCTACTCCCGCGAAAGCCCCCGCTCCAGCCGCCGAAACCCCTGCCGCGCCTGCCCCAGAAGTTCCCGCCGCCGCGCCAGAGGCCCCGGCAGCTCCCGCGGCCGAAGCCCCCGCCGCCCCTGCCAAATAACCCCCTTCTCCCACCTGCAAGCGCCCGGTCCCCTCCGGGCGCTTTTTTTGTGCAGCCCATCGCCCTCTTTCCCCGTTCCTCCTTCCCATGTCCCACTCACCCGCCCTCCTCGAAAACCTCGCGCACACTGTCGGCACCCCCTTCTGGCTCTACGAGGCTGACGTCATCCGCCAGCGCATCGCCGCCATCCAATCCATCACCTCCGGCGAAGGTCTCCAGGCCCGCTTCGCCATGAAAGCCTGCCCGGCCACCAAAATCCTCCAGGAAATGGCCGCCGCCAACATCTGGATTGATGCCGTCTCCGGCAACGAAATCCTCCGCGCCCGCCACGCCGGACACCCCGCCGGGCAATCGCCCCCCGTCATCTGCTTCACCTCCGACGTCTTCCGCGACAACGCCCTCGACGTCGTCCTCGAACACGGCGTCCTCCCCAACATCGGCTCTCCAGGCATGATCCGCGACCTCGCCGCCGCCGGGTACCGCGGCAAAATCTCCCTCCGCATCAACCCCGGCTTCGGCCACGGCCACGTCAACTCCTGCGACACCGGCGGCCCCAGCTCCAAACACGGCATCTGGTACCAGGACCTCCCCTCCGTTCAAGCTGCCGCCGCCGCCGCCGGGTTGCAAATCGCCATGCTCCACGCCCACATCGGCAGCGGCCCCCAATTCGACGAGCTCCTCGCCAACCTCAATCGCCTCGTCGCCGAATTCGCCGCCCTCGCCCCCTCCCTCCCCCACCTCGAAGCCGTCAGCCTCGGCGGCGGCATCCCCCACGACTACCGCAACCCCGCCGCCTTCCTCCCCCTCGAAAAACTCGGCGCCCTCTTCGCCACCGCCCGCCAAACCTTAAGCGACGCCGCCAGCCGCCCCCTCCGCCTCGAAATCGAACCCGGCCGCTACTACGTCGCCCCCGCCTGCACCCTCGTCACCCGCGTCTCCGACGTCAAACAGACCCAAACCAACCCCAAAGGCCCCGGCGCCACCTTCGCCATGGTCGACGCCGGTTTCGTCGACCTCGTCCGCCCCGCCATGTACGGCTCCTACCACGGCATCGAAGTCGTCGGCCGCGCCCCCGCCGAACCCACCGAACCCATCGTCGTCGCCGGTCCCCTCTGCGAAAGCGGCGACGTCTTCACCCGCGACGACGCCGAACTCCTCCAGCCACGCGCCCTCCCCCGCCCCCTCCCTGGCGACCTCCTCACCCTCCGCGACGCCGGCGCCTACGGCTACGCCATGAGCTCGAATTACAACTCCATCGGCCGCGCCCCCCAAATCTGGCTCGAACCCGACGGCCAACTCACCCAAATCTCCCGCCGCGAAACCCTAGCCGACATCCTCAAAGCCGAAACCGACCTCCCCCTCTAATCATGCAAGTTCCCCGAGAACCTTAAGACTGCGCCTCAGGCAGCCCGCCCAAGGGCACGCGTTCCCGCCCGCAGGCATCAAGCAAATGAAACGCTACGCCCTTAACATCTGTCTGGTCGCGCTGCGCGGCATCCTCCTTCCCGTCGCCTACGCCGAAGACCCTTGGTTCACCCGTCACCTCACCGGCATGGAAGTCGGTCCGACGGGCGCGCAGTTCGGCAACAGCGATGCTCAAGACACCCGCTACTGCGCGCGCTTTGACGGGCGCGCAATCGTCCGCGCCGCGGTGGCCGCGCACAGCGGCTATTTAGTGCTCTGGGTGCGCGACGGCGACTACGCTTACTACAACTCGAAACTGCTGCCCAAGGCTCCTGGACTCGGCACGCGCGATCCCCTTCGCGAAGCCATGGAGGAGGCCCAAACGCACAAACTACCCCTCATCTCCTACTGCGTGGTGCAACAAGCCGGGCATTTTCTAAAGGCGCATCCGGAGTTTGCCATGCGCGACGCCGACGGCAAACCGATCGGCCGGTTCTGTTTCAACTCCGGCTACCTCGAAGCCATGAAAAGCATCGTCGCCGAACAACTCACCTATGGCATCGCCGGATTCCACATCGACATGCTCGACCAGGGTTTCGGTCCGCCTTACGGTTGCTGGTGTGAATCGTGTCAGCGCGAGTTCCAAAGGCAGTTCAGCAGCCCCATGCCCAAGGGCGCGACCTGGGACGCCGACTGGGATCGGATGCTGCAATTCCGCTACACCACCAGCGACCGCTTCGAGAAACAACTCACATCCCACATCAAGTCCATCAACCCCGCAGCCACGGTTGATTTCAACTACCACGGCAATCCGCCGTTCAGTTTTGAACTCGGACAGCGCCCCGTGCAGCACGCCAACAACGGCGACTTTGTCACCGGCGAAACCGGCGTGTGGGGCTTCAGCGCCCTAACGGTGGGATTGAACGCCGCATTCTATCGCGCCGCCACGCCGGGCAAGCCCGTCCAGGTGGCCATGCAACGTGGCGTGCGCATGTATCACGATCAGACCACCCGGCCCCTCGCTGACATCCGCTGGGAACTGTTCACCCTCCTGTCCCACGGCACCTTCGTGACCATGGTCGACAAAACCGGATTCGATGGCTCCCTGGACCCCGCGGCTTACGATCGGATAGGCGCCGCATTTCAGGAAGCCCAGGCGCTGCGCGCCCACTTTGGGCAACCGCCCGTTGAGGAAGTGGGCCTCTATTACAGCAGCCGCTCGCGCGACTGGCTGGGTCGAGAAAAACCCATGACCTGGATGCAGAGCTTTCTCGGCGCCCACAAGGCGATGACTTATGAACACATCCCGTTTGGCGTGATCCTCGATGAAAATGCCAACATAGAACTACTGCGTCGATTCCCCATCGTGCTAGTGCCGAACGCGGGTATTCTTTCAATGAATGAAATCGCTCTGTTCCGCCAATACGTCGAGGGCGGCGGCAAGTTGCTCGTGACCGGGCACACCGGCCAGTTCGACCAGATGGGGCAACCGCTCGCCGAATCGACCATGGACCGACTCATCGGAGCGAAGGCAACCGAGCGATTGGAGTCGACCGACAACTGGGTGCGCTTCCCCAATGGCCCTGAGGGCGATGAGGTGGTCGGAAGCACGTTGCGACGCGACTGGCCTTTTTTGGTCCAAGGCCCCGCCACCCTTTACGAGGCCACCACGGCACGCCCAGTCGGCCAACTGCTCAAGCCCCATCGCACGACGCGCCAGAGGGAAGGCCAGGAAGGCACCGACTGGCCGATGAGCCCCGCTAGTCCGGTCGGTCCCGCCATGCTTGTTAACCAAATCGGCCAGGGAACAGTCCTAACCTGCGCCGCCTCGCCCGATTTTGCGACGGCCAGCGAATACCACACCGTCGAAGCGCGCCGCCTTCTCAGCAACGCGGTCCGTTTCCTCAATGCGTCGCCGCGCATCCGCGTCGAGGCCCCAGCAAACGTCGAGACGGTCATCACTGACGATCCTATCACAAAAACCCTACGCGTTCACTTCATCGCCTACAACCCGACACCGCAGACCCTGCCCGTGAAAGAGCGCCCCTACGCCCTCCCCGGTCTGATTGAAGATGCGCCGCTGTTTCGCGCGAGCCTCGTCACCCAAGAACCCCTAAAAAATGCCACGGCCTTGAACCCCTCTACAGAACTCAGGCGAGACGGTCACCGAGTCGGGGTCGTGATCAACGACATCCACGAAGTAGTGTTGCTGAGTTATTAAGCCTCAAACCGGGAGTTGCAGCGCGACCATGGGGCCCTTTTTCATGATTGCGGATGAGATTGAGCCGTTTTTTCGCCTCTCGAAACTCACCCCGTTGGGTGAGTTTCGCGCCCCAACGAGACCAAGCCCTGAAAGGGCGGCATTTCGCTCACCCATTTCCACACCCTCCCGTCCCGCCCCTTCAGGGCGGCATATCCCTCCTTCACAATTCCCGGGGCGATGCCCCGGGCTATCGCCTTGTGCCCCGTTGGGGCATCGCATGCCCCATCCCATGGCGATGCCGTTCAGCCCCACGGTTTCACCCCGGGCTATCGTATTTCGCCCCGTTGGGGCGATGATTCGGCGCTCTTCCGCCCCTACGGGGCACCATGAGATAGCCCAGGGCAAGGCCCTGGGTTAAATGATTAGCGTCAAACCGGTGCGCTCTGAAGTAGCGCCGCCGCGCGGTGAATGAGAGGCCCGCGCCCGCCGCGCGTCGCCATGCGGCGTTCCTTCAAAACGTGGGGCTCCGGGGCCTTGGCTACCCCAGGGCCTTGCCCTGGGCTGAGGAATGCAGCCCCGTTGGGGCTCAGAAAACTAGGGCGTTGCCCTGTGTGGACCGGATGGAGAGCCCCA
>CANHIJ010000086.1 GCA_947460575.1 Verrucomicrobiales bacterium
AGCAACAACAAGCCCTCGGAATCCCGGTCGAGCCGCCCGATGGGATACACTTCCTTGGGCAGCCCGCATTCCGCCAAAGTCCGCTGCCCCGCCACCTCCTCGGTGAATTGGCTCAAGACGCCGTAGGGCTTGTGCAGGGCGATGATCATAGCGCGCGCTTTTCCCTCTCCCAAAGCAGCGAGCGCGCCAACCCTTGGGCCGCGCCGCCGCCGTTTCGTCAGGCCCCCGCCTGCGGCTGGCCCAGCACCCGCTTGTACAGTTCCTTGCGCAACGCCTCCAGCCCTTCCCCCGTCTCCGCCGAAATCGGCAATACCTTCACTTTGGGAAAGCGCTGCTTGAAGTGCTTCAAGTTCTCCGCCGCCTCCGGAAGATCCATCTTGTTAGCAATCACCAGCCACGGCCGCTTGGCCAAAATGGGGTCGTACAGCGAAACCTCCTGCCGCAGCGTGGCCACGTCCTCGCAGGGGTCGCGCACTTCCGAGCCCGCCATATCCACCACAAAGAGCAGCAAATGGCAGCGCAAAATGTGCCGCAGAAACTCAAAGCCCAGGCCCACGTTTTCGTGCGCCCCCTCGATCAACCCCGGAATGTCCGCCACCGTCACCCGCTGGTAGCCTTCGTATTCAATCACCCCCACCATGGGGTGCAGGGTGGTAAAGCGATAGGCGGCCACCTTCGGCTTGGCGGCGCTCAATTTGCCCAAAAGCGAGCTTTTTCCCGCATTGGGAAAGCCCACCAGCCCAGCGTCCGCGATCTGCCGCAGCTCAAAATAAAACATCCCTTCCTCGCCCTTCACCCCCGGCGTGAACTCCGTCGGCGCCCGGTGGGTCGATGTTTTGAAGTGCACATTTCCTTTCCCGCCCTTGCCCCCTTTGCAGAGCACGAACTCCTCCCCCACCTTGGTCAAGTCCGCCACCAACTCCAGCTCCACCCCCTCGTCCAAGCGCTGCTTCAGCGTCCGCTTCCGGCTCGCCGCCTCCGCCGCCGCGTCCTCGTCGCTCCCCGGTTCAAAAACATCCGCGTCCACCACTTCTTCATTGTCGATCAAAAAATCCCCGCCTTCCGGCGCCACAAAATCCAGCGGCCCCGGGTCCGTCGGGTTAGGCGGCTCCGATGACCAGGAGGCATCCCGGTAAATCAGCGTCCCCGGCGGCACGGTGATGACGAGGTCCGGAGCCGACTTCCCAAAACACTGCCGCCCCGTCCCATTCCCCCCGTGCGGCGCATGCACCTTGGGATTGAAAAAAAACGCCTTCAGATTGCTCGTGTTCGAGTCCACCCGCACAATAATATCCGCCCCCTTCCCCCCATCGCCTCCATCGGGGCCCCCCAGCGGATTGAACTTCCCGCGGTAAAAATGCGCAGAGCCGTCCCCGCCATTGCCGGCCCGGGCGTGGATTTTGATGTTGTCGACAAACATGAGAAAGAAAAGCAACCCCTCCCGCCCGAAGAAACCAGGGCGCGGGGAATCAGCAGTCTGGTCCAGCAAATGCCGCGATGCCAGCGGAAAGGTCGCCCCTCTCTACGCAGCGAGCCCCCGCCTCGGGGACGGGGGCTCGGTGCCAGTGGAAACTTGAGCTAGAGACCGCCGCGCGGGCCCTCCGCCCTCACTTCGCGATCACATAGCGGGAGTCGAGCAACTTGGTGACCCGCGCCGCATTTTCCCGGAAGTGGGCCCGGGTGTAGGCGTCGACATTTTGCTGGGCCGCGCCCGCCGTGAGCCGCTCGCGCAATTCTCCCAACTGCCCCGCGGCGAGGTCGCTGATCGGCTTGGCCGCCGGGCCGGAGCCCAATTTGTTGTTCGCCAAGTCAATCAAGCGCTCCACGTGCTCCCGCTGCAAGTTGCGCCGCAGGCTGCTCACCAGCGGATTGCGGTCGGTGTAAGCCTTGGCGGGGTCGATCTGGCCAATCTCCGACCAAGCCGCTTCGTAAACCGCCTTGAGCACTTCCGGCAAAGTCACCGCATCTTCGTTGGCGGGGATGCTGAACTCGTTGTCGTACACCCGCGCCAAAGTCACCGGATTGAGCAGCGCCGTCATCGCCGCCGCCTGGATTCCGAGCACTTTGTCGTGCACCGGCCAAGTCGGCTCGTCAAACTGGTTCTGCATATCCCACCATTTGTCGATCGTGAGGTATTTGAGCAGCTCCGGAGTCAAGCCATAGGCCTCGTCGTGGAAGGTGTTTTGCAACACAAAAGCCATGGCCTTGCGCTGGGTATCCGCCGCCACCGGCACCACCGGCGCCGTGGCGTTAGGATCGCCCTTGCGCGCCCGGTTCACATAAGATCCGCCCAGCCAGTTGGACATCATGGTGACCGCCTGCACCTGGGTCAGCAGGGTCAATTGGTAGCCCCGCCGCGCCTTGGACCAGGAGTCGCCATCTTTGACAAACTTTTCGAGCAACTTGGCCCGGGTGGCCTTGGCCAGCGCAATCTGGTTCTCCGCATACGCCAGCGGGTCCTTGGAGAAGTCGTAGCGCCGCGCCCGCGGGTCCGGCCCGCCGGTGTCTTCATCCGTCCCGTAGATCAACTGCGGCTCCGCGGCCCGCGCCAAGATCGGCTTCAATTCCTTCTCGAACGTATAGCCGTATTCAATCGCCCACTCGTCGTAGACCCCCACGCTGTGCATCCCATAGTCGCCCTGCACGCGGTCCTTGCCCGCCACCACGTTGACCGGAATGTAGTCCATCACCGAACCCGCAAAGGCTTTCTTGCCCTTCATGGCTTCGCTGTTGATCTCGCTGTAGTCATAGATGCTAGAGGCCTTAAAGTTGTGGCGCAGCCCCAAGGTGTGCCCCACTTCGTGCACCACCAAATCCGCTAGAAGCGGCCCGATGAAGGACTCCGGAATCCCGTCCACGATCTGCGCCCCGGGCTCCGCGGCCGCTTCCGACAAGTTCAGCGCCATGTCCATCAGCGCGACCCCGTGGGCCTTCCAGTTCGCCGCCTGACAAAATCCATTGAACTGGCTCGACCGGTTCGCGATCCCGTCAAACTCGCTCCGCCCGCTCAGCGGCCCGCTCGCCTGGGCCGCGGCAATGGCGTGCCCGCCCAGCAGCGGGATCGGCTCGCGCGACACCCGGTCCACCATGTTGGCACGCAGCTCCGGCGCCGCCAAGCGCACCCGCGGATCCCACTGGGGATTGCTGTGCAGCCACGTCAGCATCTCCGGACCCGCCCCGTCCATGGCGATCTGCGGAATGACGTCGTTGTATTGTTTCCACCAATGGCGGATCCAGCCGTCGGTCAGGATGATGTCGGCATCCAAAATCTGTCCCGTTAGAGGGTGCACTCGGCTCGGCCCGATCGCGGTCCCGGCTCCATTAGAAAGCCAGCGGATAAAGTTGTAATTCACGTCCTCGGGGTCTTTTTCCATGTGCTCTCCGCTGGTGGCGTCCTGGAAGCGCACCTCGATGGCGTTGATCAAGCCCACTTTCTCAAACGCCCGATTCCACATCATGAGCCCCTCTTGGACCCAGCGGCGGTAGCGCACCGGCGTAGTGTGCTCCACGTAGAAAATGATCGGATTCTTTGGCGGGCTCAACTTCAGCGAGGGATCCGCTTTTTCCAAATGCCAGCGGTTGATGAAGCGCACCTGGGTCTCCTCGGGGGTAAACTTCCCAAAGTCGGAATAGCTGGTCGTAAAATAGCCAATCCGCTCGTCGGCCAAGCGCGGCTGATAGCCGGTGTTGTCCGGAATCAAGCTGAAGCTGAAGTGGAAGGTCCGCAGCTTCCCTTCCCCCGTGGGGCCCTCCACCGCAATTTCAATATTGCTCGGAAACGCCTTGGCGCTCTTGATCGTGTAAATCCCCCGATTCAAGCCGCGCGCTTCCCCCCCAAAAAATTTCTCGGCGTGCTGCACCACCAATTCATCCAAGTCAATCACCGGCCCGCCCTGCGGAATCTGCGTCACAATCGGAATGTCCAAAATCACCCGGTCCGTAAACAGCCGCTTGATGGAATCCTGCGAGGCCTTGTCCCCCGTGGACCGAATCTCCAAACTCGGCGTCACCATCGCCAGTCGCTTGCCGTAGTTCTTCCAGTAAAAATACACCTCCCCCGCCTGCAAGCCCGCGTAGTCGTCCCCGCTCGCCACCGTCAGCGCCAAATAGTGCTTCTGCCCGGCGTAGGCCGCGGGCAATTCTGCCAACAATTGTTGGTCCTTCCCCCGGCTCCACACGTTGTAAAAACTCTTCCGCCCATCCGCCGTCGACACCACCTTCTCATACCCCTGCAGCACGTCCTCCGGCCGCGGAAAATCCGGCTCCGGCGGCTTCCCTCCCCCATTCGGCACCCCTCCAGGGATCGTCGTCGGCCCATTGGGCGGCGGCCCAGGTGGCCCCAACAGGGGATTTTGCGCCGAGGCCAGCGCCGCCGTCAGGGCGATCATCGCAAGGGAAAGCAAGGGAAGTCGGTTTTTCATGGAGTTTAGTTCGTGGATAGAGCAGTAATATTTATGACAATGATAATAAATATGGAAAAACACAACTACTAAATTGTTCTCCCGGCGGCCCCCGCCCGGCCACGCCGCGCATTTGCCTCCCGCCCCCGCCCCCGCGGCGAAACTTTCCCCGATATGCGGCACCGCCCGCCGCGTTTATTTGCCGTCTTTTCATTTGCTCCCACCCCCGCCATGAAGCCTACCCTGATCCTCTCCCTCGCCGCCTTCCCCGCCCTGCTCCACGCCGCGCCCGCCAAGCCCGCCTTTGCCAGCCACCGCCTCACCCCCGAAACTGTGGGCCACGCCGTGGAAATCAAAGCCGACCTGGTCGGCGCCAAAAAGCTCTTCCTGGTCGTCACCGACGGCGGCGATGGCCTCGTCGCCGACTGGACCAACTGGGTCAACCCGGTCCTCAAGGGCTCCTTCGGCTCCCGCCCCCTCACCGACCTCAAGCCCGTCAAAGCCGAGACCGGCTGGGGCCAAGTCGGCCTCAACCGCAACGCCAACGGCCAGCCCATGTCCACCAATGGCAAACCCGGGGCCTCCGGCTTCGGGGTCCACGCCCCCTCGGTCCTCGAATTCGACCTCCCCGAAGGCACCACCTCCTTTGAAGCCCTCGGCGCCCTCGACGACGGCGGCGTCTCCCAAAACGCCGGCGCCACCGTGGAATTCAAGGTCTACACCAGCGCCCCTCCCGCCGCCAAACCCAGCGGCGGAAACGGCGGACTCGACCCCGAAGCCGCCCTCGCCGGCCTCACTCCCGGCGACGGCCTCCAAGTCCAGCCTTTCGCCGCCGAGCCCATGCTCCTCAGCCCCTCCTCGATCGACATCGACCACCTCGGCCGCGTCTGGGTCGCGGAAATCGTCAACTACCGCGGCCACGCCGGCAAACGCCCGTCTGGCGACCGCATCCTCGTCCTCGAAGACACCGACCACGACGGCCAGGCCGACAAACAAACCGTCTTCTTCGAAAGCCCCGACATCGTCTCCCCCCATGGCGTCACCGTCCTGGGCAACCGCGTCATCGTCTCCGCCAGCGGCAAAGTTTTCGCCCTCACCGACGACAACGGCGACCTCAAGGCCGACCGCAGCGAAGTCCTCTTCAGCGGCATCCACGGCGCCCAACACGACCACAGCATTCACGCCTTCCACTTCGGCCCCGACGGGAAATACTACTTCAATTTCGGCAACGAAGGCACCGAACTCAAGGACAAGGACGGCAAACCCGTCGTCGACCAAGTCGGCAACACCATCACCGCTTCCGGCAAACCCTACCGCCAAGGCATGATCTTCCGCTGCGACCCCGACGGCAGCCATGTCGAAACCCTCGCCTGGAACTTCCGCAACAATTGGGAAGTCGCCGTCGATAGCTTCGGCGCCCTCTGGCAAAGCGACAACGACGACGACGGCAACCAATCCGTCCGCATCAATTACGTCATGCCCTACGGCAACTACGGCTACACCGACGAACTCACCGGCGCCGGCTGGTCCAAGGGCGACGCCAAGACCAAAGAAGAAGTCATCAACCGCCACTGGCACTTGAGCGACCCCGGCGTCGTCCCCAACCTCCTCAACACCGGCGGCGGCAGCCCCACCGGCATCCTCGTCTACGAAGGCGATCTCCTTCCCCCCGTCTTCCGCAACCAAGTCATCCACTGCGACGCCGGTCCCAACATCGTCCGCGCCTACCCCGTCGCCGCCCAAGGCGCCGGCTACTCCGCCGAATCCGTCCGCATCCTCGAAGGCACCAGCGACAAGTGGTTCCGCCCCTCCGACGTCGCCGTTGCCCCCGACGGTTCCCTCATCGTAGCCGATTGGTATGATCCAGGCGTCGGCGGCCACGCCATGGGCGACCTCGACCACGGCCGCCTCTACCGCGTCACCCCCACCGGCCACCAGGGCTTTAAAAATCCCACCTTCGACCTCGCCACCGCCGAGGGCGCCGTCGCCGCCCTCTCCAATCCCAACGAGGAAACCCGCTATTTAGGCTACACTGCCCTCAAAGCCCTCGGCGAAAAAGCCGCGCCCGCCCTCCAAGCCCTCGCCGCCAACTCCAACCCTCGCCTCCAGGCCCGCGCCCTCTGGCTCCTCGCCCAACTCCCCGGCCAGGCCGCCCCCACCGTGAAGGCCGCCCTCACCAGCAAAAATCCCGACCTCCGCGCCATGGGCATCCGCCTCGGACTGGAACACGCCATGGAACCCGCCCAACTCGTCGCCGACCTCGTCAAAGACCCCTCCGCCGCAGTGCGCCGCGAGGCCGCCATCGCCCTGCGCTTCTCCAAAGCCCCGCAAGCTCCCGCCCTCTGGGCCGCCCTGGCCCAACAACACGACGGCCAAGACCGCTGGTACCTCGAAGCCCTCGGCATCGGCGCCGCCCTCCAATGGGACGCCTGCCTCGCCGCCTACCTCCAAGCCGTCCCCCACCCCGAAACCACCTCCGGTGGCCGCGACGTGATCTGGCGCAGCCGCGCCAAAGCCAGCGCCGCCCTCCTCGCCAAAATCGTCAAAGACCCCGCCCTGCCCGAAACCGAAAAAGACCGCTTCATGCGCTCCTTCGACTACCAACCCACCGCCGAAAAAGACCAGGCCCTCGAAAGCCTCCTCCAGTAAGCCTCCCGCCAGCCCCGCGCGCCCCGCCCCAGCGGGGCCCCAGGTGGAAACCCGAGGCCTAGCCCCGGGTTTCCCCCAATCCCTCCAGCCACAACCCAAAGCCGCGCCCCAGCTCGGCGCATCCCCATTCTCAAGCCGCCGGAAAGCGCTTTTCTAGAGTCACCACATTGCGCTGGCCGCAGCGGGCATAGCTGAAGCGGTCCATCGTCCGCCGAATAAAATGGATTCCCAGCCCTCCAATGGGGCGGTCTTCCAGCGCCTGCGTGGTGTCCACCTCCGGCCGCGCCGTGGGATCGAAGGCCCGCCCATCGTCCTCCACCCGCAGGCGTAGCCCCGCCGCTTCCCGCCAGAGCCCAATTTCAATCCCGTGCCTTTCGGCGTCCTCGTAGCCATAGGAAATCACGTTGACCACCCACTCTTCTAACACCAAATTGAGCGTGCCCAAAAGCGGCGCCGGAATCCCCAAGGCCAGGACCTGCTCTTCAATCCAGGCCACCAGGCGCGGCAATTCCTCCAAGCGATTCTCCAGCACCAGCCGCGCATCCGGCCCCCGACCTTCCGTCTCACCCTCCGTCTCACCCTCCGCCGCAGGCCCCGCGGTCGCCCCGCGGTAGCGCAGCGCCAGGGCCGTGACGTCGTCCGACTGCGGCGCCCCCGCGGCGTGCTGCTGCACCGCTTCTCCCAGCGCCTCCAACAGCGGGCGCACCTCTTGGCTGGCGGCACTCCTCAGGAAGTCCCGCAACTTGGCGTCGCCAAACTCCACCAATCCGGCATCCATGGCCTCCGTGACCCCGTCGCTGAAAAGCAGCAGCAGGTCGCCCTCGCCCAAAAGGCGGCGGCGGTTGGCATAGACCGTGTCCGGCCAGATTCCCAGCGGCGCATCGGGCTGCTCGTCGAGAGCTGATAGAACCCCACTCTTCCCTACCAACAACGGCGGATTGTGCCCCGCATTGGCGTAGCTCAAAACCCCGCGGCGCAGGTCCAGAATCCCGCAGAACAAGGTGATAAACATGCAGGCCTCATTGTCCTCCGCCAGCTCGGCATTCACCTGCGCCAAAGCCAAGCCGGGATCTCGCAGGCGCTGCACCGCCGCCTTCAAAAGAGTCTTGCCCACCGCCATCAACAGCGAAGCCGCCACCCCCTTGCCCGACACATCGCCAATCGCTACGTACAAATGATCATCGTCAAGCAGCGCAAAATCATACAGATCGCCCCCCACCTCCGCCGCCGAGAGCAAGGTCGCATAAAGCGCAATTTCCGGATGCCCCGGAAATGGCGAAAATACTTTGGGCAACAGGCTGAGCTGGATTTCCCGCGCCGCCGAAAGCTCCCCCGCAAGCCGCTCCCGCACCGCCGTCGTCGCCGTCAAATCCGCAATGTACCGCCGCAAATCCCGCCGCATCTGGTCGAACGCTAACGTCAGGCTGGCCACCTCGTCCTGGCGCCGCACCGTCGGCAGTGCGGCGTCAAAATCCCCTTCCGCCAAGCCCTGCGAGGCCTCCGCCAGGCGGCGCAGCGGCCGCGCGATCGACCAAGCGATTCCCAGCGCCGGAATCAAAAGCAAGCCTAGGCTGAGCGCCCCCGCGACTAGCGTAATCCGATTCAACCGCTCCAGCGGGGCCAACACCTGCCGCTCCGGGCGAAAAAGCCCTAGCACCCAACCCGTCGATGGCACCGCCGCATAGTTGGCGTATTCCACCCCCATGCTCTCCCCCAGTAGCCGCCGATAACTCAGGTGGCCCGCACTGCTTCCCAGCATTTCTTTCCCCAAGCGCTGCAGCGATTCCCGCCCCTCCGGCTCCGCTTGGGCCTCGGCTACGCTGGATAGCGTTTCCTTCATCTCCCACTCGGGATGGGCCGGGTACGCCACAAAGGTTCCCCGCCGCGACACCAAGGCCACCGTTTCCTCCGCGCTCAATGGCAACTGGCTCAAAACCCCGCGAATGTAGTCCAACGAAATGTCACAGGTCACCACCGCGCTCACCTCCCCGCCCCGCATGATCGGCACCGCATACGTAACCATCGCGGCCCCCGCCTGGGCGTCGAAGTAGGGCTCAATCCAGGCCGCCGCGCGCCCTTCGCAGGGCTGGCGAAACCAGTCACTTTGATAGCCCTCCGCCGGATTCGGCCGATCCTCCACCGCGACCCCGCCCGCCCGCCGCCAGCCATAGAGAATCTGAAAATCGCTCGCCCCCGCCGCCGGTCCCGCCACCGCCAAGGCCATCCCCGCCAGCCGGGGGTGCGTTTCCAAAATCTGCCGGATCAAGGCCGCCCCTTCCGCCCGCCGCAGCTCCCGCCCCCCTAACATCAGGGCCGTCTGCCCCACCAGCGCTTCGGCCCGGCCCAGGCTGGACTCAATTTGCAAGGCCACCGACTGCGCCTGGACGTCCCCCGCCCGCACCGCCAACTCCAGGCTGCGCTCCCGCTGCCGCACGTAATTGTACGCCAACAGCGCCACCAACACCGATCCACCCCCAGCTAGGATCAGCACCACCATGCGGTGCGCCAGCGAAAATGGATAGCGCTTCATCCGCCCTATTTTGCGAATTTAAGGCCTCAGGCGTTTTTCTGGATGTTGTCCAGGTAGGTGTCGGCCTCCGCCACGCTGGCGAATAGCGACATCGAGGGCAGGACGTTGGCAATTTCCAAAACCGCCTTGATCGAGTCCTTCGGATTGATCACCAGAAGCGGCGCCTTCTGGGCCTTCAGCCGCTTCATCAACTGCATCAGCACCCGCAGCCCCATGCTGCTCATGTAATCCAGCTCTCCCACGTCCAAGGTCACCGCCTGCACTGGGGTCCCAAAGACCATGTCCACCATCGCCGCAAACTGCTGGTGGGTCTCCGTGTCCAGGCGCCCCTCCAGCTTGATCACAAAACACTGGGGTCGCTCTTCTGAAGATTTAATTTTGAGGCTCATAAAAAATAGGGGGTGCGCCCAGACAGAAAAAACTCCACCCCCATTCGCGTGTTTCAGGGATGCCGCGCCAGGATAAACCCCAGCGCGCTTTTCGCTATCCATTGGCATGACTATGCTGGCGTTTCAAAACGCCCCTGGCAACGCGAAAAATGCTTCCCGGTCGGTCCGCCCCCCTCTCCCGCCCCCGCTTGCCCCCGCGGCCCGGCAACTTAAACCTTCCCAACCCCCTTCCATCCCCTAACCTGCCCTCTCGGCATGCCTTTACTTCCCCTCCGCACCCTCCTCGCCCTCCTCGGCCTGGCTCTCCCTAGCCCCGCCTCCCCCTTCCCCGCACCCTACAACAGCGAGACCACCCCAGGCGCCCCCATGCCCGCGGCCCAGGCCGCCGCCACCATGAAACTGCCCCCAGGCTTCCGCTGCACCGCCTTCGCCGCCGAACCCGACCTCCAACAACCCATCGCCATCACCACCGACCCCCGCGGCCGCCTCTGGGTCGCCGAATGCTACACCTACTCCGACCCCGGCAACCTCTCCAAAACCGACCTCCGCGACCGCATCCTCATCTTCGAAGACCAAGACAACGACGGCCACTTCGACAAGCGCACCGTCTTCTGGGACGGCGCTCAGCGCCTCACTAGCCTCGAAGTCGGCTCCGGCGGAATCTACGCCCTGACGCTCCCTCATTTGGTGTTTATCCCCGACGCCAACGGCGACGACGTCCCCGACGCCGCCCCCACCGTCCTCCTCGACGGCTTCGACTATCAAAAAGCCGCCCACACCGTGGCCAATGGCCTCCGCTGGGGCCCCGACGGCTGGCTCTACGGCCGCCAAGGCATTCTCGGCACCTCCCTAATCGGCCCACCCGGCGCCCCCTCCGACCAAAGGCTCTCCATCAACACCGGTATCTGGCGCTTCCACCCCCAGCGCCACACCTGCGAAATGGTCGCCCATGGCACCACCAATCCCTGGGGCCAAGACTGGGACCCCAAAGGCGAAGCCTTCTTCATCAATACCGTCATCGGCCACCTCTGGCACCTCATCCCCGGCGCTCACTACCGCCGCATGTTCGGCAACGACCCCAACCCCCACATCTACGACCTCATCGACCAACATGCCGACCACGTCCACTGGGCCACCGGCGAAAAATGGGCCGACGTCCGCCAAGGCCTCAGCGATGCCACCAGCGCCGCCGGCGGCGGCCACGCCCACACCGGCCTCCTCATCTATCAAGGCGGTCAATGGCCCCCCGAGTGGCAGGGCAAACTCCTCACCATCAATTTCCACGGCCGCCGCCTCAACGTCGAAAACCTCACCCGCCAAGGCAGCGGCTTCCTCGGCCAAGCCCAACCCGATGCCTTTTTCTTCCCCGACCCCTGGTTCCGCGGCGTCGACCTCATCGCCGCTCCCGACGGCGGCGTATTTGTCAGCGACTGGAGCGACGCCGGGGAATGCCACGACCAAGACGGCATCCATCGCACCAGCGGACGCATTTACAAAATCAGCTATGGTCCGGCCGCGCCCCGCGCTCACGGCGACCTCGCCGCCCTCCCCAGCGCCGCCCTAGCCGAGTTGCAGCTCAACCCCAACGACTGGCTCTCTCGACAGGCCCGCCGCGTGCTCGCCGCCCGCGGCCCCGATCCCGCCGCCCGCGCCGAAGCCGTCCCCGCCCTGCAGCGCATCGTCCGCGAAGCCCCCAACACCGTCCACCGCCTCCGCGCCCTCTGGGCCCTCCATGTGGCCCAATGGGGAGACATTGATTTGTTAGGAGAGCTCCTCGCCGACTCCGACGAAGCCCTGCGCGCCTGGGCCCTTCGCCTCCTCCAAGACCAAAGCCAAGCCGACCCCGCCACCCGCGAGCGCTTCGCCCTCCTCTGCCGCGACGCACTCCCCGCCCGCGCCGCCCGTGAGCCCAGCGGCCTGGTCCGCCTAGCTCTAGCTTCCCTGCTCTCCTCCCTGCCCCTCGAGCAGCGCCCTCCCCTCGCCGCCGCCCTTCTCCGCCGCGCCGAAGACGAAACCGACCACAACCTCCCCCTCGTCCTCTGGAGCGGACTCGAACCCCTCGCCGCCCTCCCCGGCCCCAGCTTCGGCCACCTCCTCGCCGCCGCCCAACTCCCCCGCCTCCAGCGCTTCGCCGCCCGCCGCCTCACGGAAGATCTCGATCGCAACCCCGCCGCCCTCGACGCCCTCCTCACTGAAATTCCGGACCTCAGCCCGCCCCCCAACCGCCTCGCCCTGGTTGAAGGAGTCCTCCAAGGCCTCGCGGGCCGCAGCGCCGCGACCCCGCCCCCCGCCTGGGCCCGCGCCCAAAATCTCCTCGCCCGCGATGCCCCTCCAGACCTGGCCGCCCGCCTGCGCCAACTCGGTGCCGCCTTTGGCGACCCCCTGGCCCTCCAAGAAATCCGCGCCCTAGCCCTCAATCCTCAAGCCGAACTGTCTCAGCGCCACCAAGCCCTGCAAAGCCTCATCGAAGCTCGCCTCCCCGACCTCCCCGACCTCTGCCGCCAACTCCTCTCCCAACCCGGCCTCTGCGCCCACGCCGCCGCCGGTCTCGCCCTCCAGGACGACCCCGCTAACGCCCACGCCATCCTCGCCGAATGGCCCAAGCTCCCTCCCGCCGAACGCCCCGCCGTCGTCGCCGCCCTCATCTCCCGCCCCACCTGGGCCAACCTCCTGCTCGACGCCATCGCCGCCAAATCCCTCCCCCTCGACCAGTTAGGCGCTTTCCAGGCCCGCCAGATCCGCGATTACCAAATGCCTGAACTAACCCAAAAATTAGTTAAGGTCTGGGGGGACCTCGCTAGCCTCGACACCCCCGATCCCGCCGCCGCCCTCGCCACTTGGCAGGCCCGCCTCCAACCGACCGCCCTCGCCCAGGCCGATCCCCAACAGGGCCGCGTCCTCTTCAACGCCGTCTGCGGCCAATGCCACCAACTCAACGGCCAAGGCGGCGCCATCGGCCCCGACCTCACCGGCTCCGACCGCGGCAACCTCAACTACCTCCTCCTCAATATCCTCAACCCCAGCGCGGTCGTCGCCGACGCCTACCGCCAAACCACCCTCCAATTGAAAGACGGCCGCACCCTCGCCGGAGTCGTCCGCACCCGCACCGCCCAAACCCTCACCCTGCAAACCCTCACGGAAACCACCACCCTTCCCCTCGCCAGCCTCGCCGCCGAGCAGCCCTCCCCCCTATCGCTCATGCCCGCAGGCCTCCTCGATGCCCTCGGCGAAGCCAACGCCCGCCACCTCATCGCCTACCTCATGGACAAAACTCAGCCGATCGCCCCTCCGCCCTCCAATCCCTAGCACCTCGTCCTTCCTCCCCCTCCACTCCCATGAAACCCTGCCTTCCCGCCCTCCCCGCCGCCCTCCCCGCCGCCCTAACCCTGCTCTGCGCCCCGCTCGCCTACGCCGCGGAACCCCTCACGGTGACCGCCGAACCCCTCCTCTTCACCGGCGATACCAAAGCCGCCGCCACCGCCACCCTCCTCCACGTCCCCGAGGCCGCGCCCGAAATCAAAAGCGGCGACGGATCACTCACCTTCACCCCAGGCCGCGATTTTACCTGGGAACCCGGCAGCCGCATCGTCACCCTCACCGCCGATTCCCGCATCCCCAGCATGACCGCGGCTCAGCTCCACCCCGCCCCGAACAGCCCCCAAGCCTACGCCAGCCAGCGCGGCACCACCGCCTGGATGTTCTATGGCCCCGGGCGCATCCTCCACGACCTCCAAGCCAAAGCCACCTACCGCAGCGCCGACGACTGGTCCCCTCCCCGCGCCGCCCCCGCCTCCGATGAACAGTTAGGCCCGTTCCGCGCCAAGCTGCGCGCCCACCAACCCGTGACCGTGGTCGTGCTCGGCGACAGCATTTCCACCGGCCTCGACGCCTCCGCCCTCTCCCAAGCCGAACCCCGCCAACCCGGCTACCCCGACCTCGTCGCCGCCGCCCTGCAAACCCGCTGCGGCAGCCCCGTCGCCCTCCACAACCTCGCCGTGAGTGGCATGGACGCCGCCTGGGGCCTCACCCAAATCCCCGCCGTCCTCACCCATCAACCCGACCTCCTCCTCCTCGCCTTCGGCATGAACGACGCCTCCGGAAAACGCACCCCCGATGAGTTCGCCCGCCTCAGCCAGGAAATCGTGCAGCGCGTCCGTACCGCCCAGCCCAAATGCTCCGCTATCCTCGTCTCTAGCATGACCGCCAACGCCGAGTGGATCCACTCCGCCCCCGACCTCTACCCCGCCTACGCTCGGGCCCTCGCTAGCCTCTCCGGGCCAAGCGTGGCCTTCGCCGACGTCACCGCCACCTGGTCCGCCGTGGAGCAGCGCAAAAAATTCCTCGATCTTTCCGGCAACGGGCTCAACCACCCCAACGACTATGGCCATCGCCTCTACGCCGACGCCATCCTTCAAGTCATCGCCGTCCCCTGATCTCCCTCCGTCCCAGGGCCAACCGAGCCCTCTCTGGCCCCCTCCGAGGAGGGGCCAGAGGAGAACGCGGCTCCAAACTAGGCCACGGCGCTGCCCCCTCAGCGGGGCTCAGCCGACAGCCTAATTGCCCGAGGTCGAATACGTCCGCAGGAATAACTTAATGTCGGTCACGCTCTGCGTGAAGCGATCCATGCCAGCCTGCTCGTCGCTCAGCAAGGAGTAGGCCGGGATCACGATCTTCCATTGGCTGTTCCAAGCGCTCCGCCCCACCAGGCGAGAGTTGGTAAACTCCGCTGGCATAGAACTGTAGAAGTACGCCTGGTCGTCCACCGGCCGGAAGGCTTGGTGTTTGCGCCGAATCCAAAGCTGCTCGTTGATGCTGCCCTCAGGCGTGAAAAACTGCATCGAGGAAAACAGGGTGCCTCCAATGTTTTTCGGCAGCGGAATCGCCTGATCCTTGATCTCCCAGGAGCGCAGGGTGTTCGTGTCTCCAAATGGAGGGCTCCGCAAGGTGTCCAATCCGGTGGGAATCAGATAAGCATACGGCGTGGCCGAGAGCGCATTGGCGGCACTGCTGGCCGGACCACCGGCGCCTGCCACCCCCATCGCGTAGGGATCCATGCCGACGTATCCTTTGAACACGAGGCCGGAGGAATGGATTTTGGTGGCGAAGTTCGACTGGGAGAAAGCGTGGTCACCCGCCGCCAGCGGCCATCCAAAGAAGTTTTGCCCCTGCACGATCGAGGTTGCGAAGGGAATCACAAAACCCGGAACTGCCGCCCCATTGGCCTTTTTCAAGTTGGTGCAATACATGGCCGCATCGGGATCATTCAGCACATTGCTCATGATGTGCTGCTGCAAGACCTGTTTCCAAAGCAGGTTGTCATCCGCCGTAGGCTGGTCCGCCCGAATCCGGAAGAGCTCCTGGCGCAAGGAAAATAGCGTGCCATTGCGGTCCGCATTATTGAAACCGAGCCGCCCTTTGGCCACCGCCCAATCATCCCGCAGTCCGGATAGAACCGAAGCCAGCCCCGCGTCCCCCGAATTGGTGGCAATCGGCTCAGACTCATTCCAGGCCCCCACCGAATACGTCCCGATAATCGTGTTGATGAAGGAGCGCCCGCCGGTGGTGTTCAGCAAGCCGGTATCGTAGTCGTATGCCTTCGCCGAGAGGTAAGTATAGGTCTGCGCCAAGTCGAAAAGTTCCTTGTATTGAGAAAGCTCCTCGTTGCGCAACTCCCGGAAGACCAAGTCGCGGGTGCGATAGCCTTGGACCACCGAAGCCGCCCGCATCCGGAAGGTCTCCCTCTCCGAGAGGACGTGGCTGGCCTCAGCGTAAAGCTTGGAAACCCGCTCGTTGGCCCGCTGCAAACTGCTCAACTTGCGCGTGATCTCGAAAGCCGAGGCCAACACCTGGTCGTAGAGGTGCTCGAATTCCAGGACGTGCTGCTTTTTGACTTGGTCGAAGTTGGCGTCATCAATGTAGCCCTGGGCTTCGCCTTCCAAGTCCGCCGCCTGCGCGTCTAGCAGACCCGCCCCCGTAGTGCTCACCAGCGCTAATAAGCGCAGCGCAAAGGAGTCCGATACCCCCGCCAACAAAATGGCCGACCGGAGCACCGAAGTCCCATCGACCGCCACTCCCGCCACCGTCGGCGCGGCCTCCGCCGCCGCCGCCGCGATCCCGTCAATATAGTCCGCCCCAAGCGATTCGGCTGCGGCCGATGCGACCAGCGCAAACGACGCCCGGGTCGCCGCCGCCGCTTCGTCGGACTTGGCCGCAGCCTCACTGTTAGCGGTCTCAAAGTCGCTCAGGAATTCGGAGTACAATTGGTAGTCCCGATCGAAGCGCTTGTTCAGGTTGGAGAAGGCGTTGGCTGACTCCCTCAAATTAACCTGAGCCTCATAGGCTTCCAGCAAGGCCGCCTGGATCGCGCCAACCTGACCGCGGCGCCCCATGCCCGACGCTACCGTGTCGGAAAATTGCCCCAGCGAGTAAGGAGACATCTGATAGGTTTTGGTCGTGTACTCGGCCGTTGTCGACAAGCGCTTGTACACGTTGTCCACCGACCACTCCGCAAAGGGATCGTGATTGATCGGCTCTTTGAAGGTCACGGTGACATCCTTGCTGACATCCACCAGCGAGGAAGGCCGGTCGATAAAGTAGGAATGGTACAGATCGGGGCCGGTGTACCCCTGAGCGTACAGTTTCCCGGGCCCGACATCCCCCGCGTATGGGGTGCCGTAGAGCGCCGTCAGTTGGTACTCATAGGCATCTTCCTGGCGGGTTACCGCTTCGCCGTACGCCGCCGATGTCCCATTTTGCTGGCGCAGTTGCCCATTCATTTTGCCAGCCTGCTCGAAAGCATTGCGCGCGTTCACCGAGGCCTTCACGGCGCGCTCGTAGATTTGTTCAAAGTGGGACTTGCCCGCTGCCAGTTCCACTGGCGAGATGTCAAAGAGCATGGCGTCCGCGGCCAGGCCCAAGGGATTTAAATGGGCCTGCTCGCCAAAGCTGAGATTCAAGACGGCGCTGGCGCTCGTCACCAACTCCTTGAGCTCCGGAACCGTGGTGCGGTCGATCTTCTGAATGCCCTCGTGCACCGCATCCACATCCGGCAGCATGGCATTGGCACTCACCCAATTATAATACGAACCCTGGAAAACCCGGGACGACCATTCGTCGGTTCCCCAATACCGGGTTCGCGCCGTCGCGCTGTTGACCTTGCCATCGTGTTTGCTGGCCCAACCAGAGTCCTCGCCTTCCTCGTGATCGTTGCGCGCCGTGAAGTCGATGATGTCGGCTCCGGTGCGCGCCACCGCAGCCGCCGCCGCCGCAAACTTGCGCTCGTCCTGGTAGTCCACCTGGACTGTCTGCCCCAACACCGTCACCCCCTCCGTGACCGGCACCCAACTGAATACCGAAGAGGTCAGCAATTTATAGTACCCGGTAAGCGCCGTCAGATAGTGCCCGTAGGCGTCGCCGTGTCCCTGGGGGAACATCGCCTGAGCGTCCGCCGCATCCAACACCCCATCGGCATTCGGCCCGCCCTCTTTCTCTTTAATGTCGTAATTGACCGCGTAGAACGGCTCCCCTGAATTGATCCCATTGGTATAGTTCCAATACAGCCGGTTGTAGGACGGCGTCGTCCGGGTTCCCGGGCTGAGGAAGTCATCCCGGCCCCGCAAGAGCGCTAGGGTTTCATCCATCACGCTCGCCACTTGACCCTCAAAGGAGAAACGGGACGTGTGGGCATCCACCGGGCCCATGCTGCTATCAAGCAGAATAGTTGGGTTCTGCGCGTCGTCCCAGGCCTCGTTGCCCAAGGTCATGTAGAGGTCGTTGAGATACCCCGCCACCAGCAGAAGCGTGCTGTTCACTGAATCGGTGGTCACTCCGGCCTCCAAGCTTTGCTTCTTGACCCGGTTGAGCACCGTTTCGTAAATCTCAATAAGGCCGAAGTCATCAATGTTTGCTAGGCTGAGGGCGACATCGCCCTCCCAGCGCTTGCCCGCCTGGGTCAGGATGCTGACGTCCGTGCTCACTGGGTTGTTGTAGAGGTCGGTCTGCCTCTGGCTGAAAGGATTGATCCCGTCCAGCACCCGCTTGACCCAACTCTCCACCAGCACCGGCGGCATCCAGTTGCTGTAGCTCTCGCCCGTCACCAGGCCCGCCGACGACTTCGCCTTGTAGCGCATCGTGAAGTAGGCGTCGGAGAACACCAGCAGCGGGTCCCCGAGGGCAGAACCCGCGGAACCCCCAATGACAATCGAGTTA
>CANHIJ010000087.1 GCA_947460575.1 Verrucomicrobiales bacterium
AAGGCGGCAATTGACCGGGTAATTTGCACGGCGGCAAACGATCAGGTGGCGGCAATCGACCAGGTAATTTCAGCGCAGTGCGGCAATGCAGCTGTGTCGGGGAACTGGAGGCGGAATCGGCTGCGATGGGCGATTGGCCAGTGGCGGCAATCGACCAGGTAATTTCAGCGCAGTGCCCCGGCACGGCGGCAATCAACCAGGCACGGCGGCAATCGACCAGGTCATTTGAGCCCGACGAGCAAAGGGAGACAATCAGGTAAGTGCGGCAATGCAGCTGTGTCGGGGAACTGGAGGCGGAATCGGTTGCGGTGGGCGATTGGCCAGTGGCGGCAATCGACCAGGTAATTTCAGCGCAGTGCCCCGGCACGGCGGCAATCAACCAGGCACGGCGGCAATTGACCAGGTCATTTGAGCCCGACGAGCAAAGGGAGACTATCAGGTAAGCGCGACAATGCAGCTGCGGAGGAGAATCGGCTGCGATGGGTGATTGGCCAGCATTTGATCAGGCGCTCTCGGCGAGGGAGGCCGGGGAGCGGGATCGGGGTGAGGAGGGGGCAATCGACCAGGTCATTTGAGCGCACACGGTAGCGCGCCGTGGCGGGCAGGTCTCGCAGCCTACAAGGTCATTTGCTAGATTATTTGCGCCGCGCAGTCTCCCGGGCCATTTGCCCTGCGGGTGCGGGGGGGCGTTTTCTGGCGCGGCCGGGGCGAGGAAAGGGAGGCCGGGCCGGGATTTTAGCGGAGGACTTTACCGCCGAGGGAAAGGATGCGGGCGTTGGCTTTGGCGGCTTCGGCTTCGGCGATGTGGCCCATTTTGACGTGGAGTTGGGAAAGGGCGGTCCAAGCGAGGAGGTCGTTGGGGCGGAGGTCGGTGGCCATGAGGGCCGGGCCGAGGGCGGCGGCGAATTGGCCGTCGCGCATGAGGGCCATGCCGAGGGAGTGCCAGGCATCGAAATGGGTGGGGTCGAGGTCGGTGGCCTGGCGGTAGACCTGGGCGGCGGCGGAGAGGTCGCCGAGGGCGACGTGGCCGCTGGCTTCGTCGAGGAGATCCTGTACGGGGTCCATGGCGTGGGGGCGGGATGCCCTGGCGTGCCCTGGGGCGGCAGGAGGGGTCCGGGGAGGGAGGCGGCGACAGCGGGCTTGGGCCGGGGGAGCCGGGGGAGCCGGGGGAGCGGTGGGGCGCAGCGAGTTTTGAGGCCCGGCGGTTTCCGGGGTGCTGGCGGGATAGCGGGGCACCCGGGGGGTTGCGGTGGGAGGGGTGCGGTGGGAGGGGGCTCAGGATTCTGGGGCGAGCGTGGAGGACTCGTTGCGGTGGACGCTGAACCAGGCTTCGAAGAGGGGGCTGTAGGTGGGGATGAAGCCGCCTTCAGCGCCTTCGGTGAGTTCCTGGGCGAGTTTTTTCTTGTCTTCCTCCATTTTGGGGTCTTTGGGGAGTTCGCGCTTGAGGGTGGAGACGAGGAGGATGCCTTCGGGAACTTCGGTGGCGGGGGAGACTTCGCCGGGGTTGAGGGCGGCGGCGGCTTGAGTGATGGCGGCTTGGTTGGGGACCGCGGCGGGGGGTTTATCCTTGGTGAAGGGAGGGACTTCGACAGGGCTGAGTCCGGCGGCGGTGGCGGCTTCGGCGAAGGTTTTGCCAGCTTTGAGGGACTCGAGGATGGCGGTGCGGGCGGTCTCGGAGGCGGCTTTGAGGGCGGCGGCGAGGGCTTGGGCGGCGAGTTTTTCGGTGACCTTGGGTTTGACTTGGTCGAGGGGGAGGACCGCGGGGGGATCTACTTTGGCGATTTCGAAGAGGGCGTAGCCGCTGGAGATGGGGAGGGTGTGGGGGAAGGCGGGGTCGTTGGGGGAGGCGAAGATTTCGGCGAGGAGTTTGGCTTCAGGCTTGAGGTCTTCTGGGGGAGCGGCGGCAGTGAAGGGTTCGCTGAGTTTGGCGGTGAGGCCGGAGGCTTGGGCAATTTCTTCAAAAGTGCGGGCGCCGCGGTCGTCGGCGGAGAGGGCGGAGCTGATGTCGTTGGCCTTGGTGAGGAGAGCTTTGCGTTCGGCCTCGTAAGCTTTCATGGCTTCGGCGCGGGTGGCCATGGCGGCGGTGTGTTCCTCGAGCTTTTTTTTGTACTCCTCTTCTTTGGCCTTTTTCTGGTCCTCGGGGAGTTTGGAGGTGTCCTCGGGCTGGGGGGAGGTGAGGGCGGGCGGGGGTTTGGGCAGGGTGACGAGGAGGTAGCGAATGGCGCGTTTTTCTTCGCTGAGCACGGCGGGGTCGGCGGCGGGCTTGGCGGGGTCGGCGGCTTGGGCTTCGAAGGCGGCTTTGGCTTCGTCGTAGAATTTCTGGATGGCTTCCTCAGTGGGGGCGGCGGGGGATTGCTTGGTCTTCTCGACGATGGCGTAGGCGGCGGTAGTCTTCTGTTTGGATTCGGCGTAGCGGGCGCTGACTTCGGCTGGCGAAGGAGGGAAGGTGCCGCCGATCAGCTGGTTCATGCGCTGGAAGAGCATCACGTCGCGGAGGGTGGTGTAGAGGCGGCGCTCGGTGTTGGGGCGGTCTCCGAAGGCGCCGCTGCTGAGGAAGGCCTCGTATTTGGCGGGGTCGAACTGGGCGTTGGTCTGGAAGCCGCCCACGGTTTGGACGAATTTTTCGAGATCTTCGCGGTCGACCTCGACCCCGAGTTTGTGGGCCTCAGCGCGCAGGGTGGCGACGTTCATGCAGAAGTCGAAATTGAGGGAGTCGCGGCGGGACATCCCGTAGCGCTGAAAGATGGCGGGGCGGCCGATCATGGGGTTGCCGCCGAGGGTATTGACGTAGAACGCGAGGGGGTCGGTGAACTGGGCCAGTTGGTTGCTGGGGTCGAGGAGGCGCATTACGATGCCGCGCTGGGCGTCGATTTGGGCGAGGTCGTTGGTGTAGTAGTCCTTGCCGTCGATGGTGGCGATGGGGGTGGCATCGGGGTGATTGCCGCCGCCGCGCCGGTAGTCGCCGAAGAAGACGAAGGCCACGCACACCAGAATGGCGATGCAGAGCATGAGAATGTAGTGATGCTTGCGGAGGGTCTCGAGCATGGCGGCAGGTGGGTCGTATCGTGAGAAAAGCCCGGCGGGACGGATCCAACCGGGCAGCAAAGGTCAGCATCATAAGGGTGACGTCCGGCAGCGGCAAGCCCTTTTTGGCGAGGGGAAGCCGGGGGGCGGAGCGAAATAGCGCGCGAAATCCGTTGGAATTCCGCAAACATTGACTATTTAGTTCTTTCCCCTAAATTCGATTACTTTAAACCTTTTGCCGTATGGAACTGACTGGAAGACGCATTGCCTTATTGAAGGGGGGACCGGGGTCGGAGCGGGCGGTTTCGCTGGAGACGGCGAAGGGAGTAGGGGCGGCGCTGCGGGAGATGGGAGCGGAGGTGGAGGAGGTGGATGTGGTGGGGCCGGATTTTGCGTTGGGGGAGGGCTGCGAGGTGGCTTTTAATGTGATTCACGGGACGTTTGGGGAGGATGGGGGACTGCAGGCGGTGCTGGAGGAGCGGGGGGTGGCGTACACGGGGGCGGGATCGGCGAGCAGTGGGCTGGCGTTTGACAAGGGGCGGAGCAAAGCGGCGTTTGTGGCGGCTGGGGTGCCGACGCCGGAATACCAAATCGTGGAGCTTGGGGAGGCGGGGGAGGAGGCCTTGCGGCTGGAGTTGCCGTTGGTGTTGAAGCCGCTGTGCGAGGGGTCGAGTGTTGGGGTGCACATTGTGCGGGAGGCGTCGGGGGTGGCGGCGGCGCTGGCGGATTTGGGGCGCTTTGGGCGGAGGGCGCTGGTGGAGCGGTTTGTCGCGGGCAAGGAATTGACGGTGGGGATTTTGGGAGGGGAAGTGCTGCCGGTGATTGAGATCAAGCCGCGCTCGGGTTTTTACGACATCGCCAACAAGTATCCGTGGATGGGGGGGACGGGAGGATCGGAGTACCTCTGTCCGGCGGAGTTGGATGCGGAAACGACGGCGCGGGTGCAGGCGGCGGCGCTGGCGGCGCACCGGGCCTTGGGGGTGGAAGTGTACAGCCGGGTGGATGTGTTGCTGGACGCCGCGGGGCAGCCGCAGGTGTTGGAGGTGAACACGATACCCGGGATGACCTCGACAAGTTTGTTGCCCAAGGCGGCGGCGGCGGCGGGGATCGGGTATGGGGCGCTGTGCGCGCGAATTTTGGAATTGTCCCTCAAAGAGAAGCGCTGACTGCCATGTCCATTCGCAAACTCCGCCGCCGCCTGATGGGGAACCAGCGGTTCCGCAGTCGGGAAGGGGAGCACCATTTGGCTTTAAATGTCCCGTTGTCGCGCAAGGAAGTGGCGCAGCGGCGGCGGCGGCTGAGTTGGCGGGGGCTGCAGGGTTTGGCGGCGCTGGGGTTGGTGGGGTGGGGGCTGGCGGCCTGCGGGGAGCTGTGGGCGAAGGCGTTTCGGGAGAGCCGGGCGTATGCGGTGGGGGCGTTTGAGTTGGTGACCAATGGGGTGATCACGGTGCCGCAGGTGGCGGCGGCCACGGGGTTGCGGCCGGACCAAAATATTGGGGAGATCGACCTGGGGGTGCTGCGGCGCCAGCTGTTGAGCTTGCCGCAGGTGCGGCGGGCCGAAGTGGAGCGGCGCCTGCCGAATCACCTGGCGATCCGCTTGGAGGAGCGTCGGCCGACGGCTTGGCTGGCCTGCGCCAAGTTGGGGCTGCGGGCCTTTGATTCCCGGGGGCTGTTGTTGGATGCGGAGGGGGTAGTTTTTCCGGCGGGGCTGATGCTCAACGAGTACACTGCGCTGCCGGTGATTCACTGCGCCGACCTGGGGTCGGTGACGCCGGGGCAGTTGGTGGCGTCGCCGCTGGTGCGACCGGCGCTGGACTTGGTGCAGCGGATGCGCCGCCAGGCGTGGAGCCAGCCGATGGCCCTGGAGCAGGTCCACGTTACGAACCGGTTTACGATGGTGGCCCAGATGGACAACGATGCCCTTTTTACGTTTAAGCCGGAGCAGTTGGGGCCGCAGATGGCCCGGCTGGAGGCCATCTTAAAAAAGGTGGGAGCGTCGGGGTCGCGAGTGGCCAGCGTCAATTTGCAGTTGGAGCGCAATGTGCCGGTGACTTTTTTTGATCCCCTGCCGACTCTGGAGGGGAAGGCGGCGGCCAAGGAGGGAGCCCGGGCCCCGCTGGTGAGGCGCATCGCGGCGCCGCCGCGCCGGGGCACCTGACTTCTCTATACTAACTTCTCATGGCCAAATCTAATATTTACGTCGGTCTCGAAATTGGCACCCACAAGATCTGCGTGGTGGTGGGCGACGCCAAGGCCGACGGCTCGATCAAGATTTTGGGGGTGGGGCAGGCGCCGTCCCGAGGGGTGCGCAAGGGGGAGATCGTGGATTTTGAAACCGCCCAGACCTGCCTCCAAGAGGCTTTGCTGCGCGCCGAGGACCGCAGCGACGTGATGGTGCGCAAGGTGTGGCTGGCGGTGACGGGGCCCCACCTGGAAAGCATCAACAACCGCGGGGTGTTGCGCATTCCGGACGACCAGAGCGAGATCACGCAGGACGACATCGAAGAGGTCAAGGAGCAGGCCACCAACGTGGCGATTCCGCCGGAAAACGTGTTTATGCACCGCATCATCCGGCACTACTGGGTGGACGGGCAGGAGAAGGTGCAAAATCCGGTGGGGATGCTGGGCCGCAAATTGGAGGCGGACTACCACATCGTGCACGGGATACGCAATCGGGTGCAAAACACCATCCGGTGCCTGCGGGAGTTTCCCCTGGAGGTGGAGGACGTGGTGTTTGGGCCGATCGCGGCGGCCCAGGTGGTGCTGAACCGGGAGGCGCGCGAGCAGGGGGCCTTGCTGATGGACATCGGCGGGGGGACCACTGACTACGTGCTCTACGAGGATGGGGCCATCGCCGCTAGTGGGTCGATCGGGGTGGGCGGCGACCACATTACGAACGATTTGGCGGTAGTGTTGCGGATTCCGCATTCGCGGGCGGAGCGGCTCAAGGTGGAGCACGGGAGCGTGCTGCCGGCGCTGGGGGGGCAGGAGGACTTTATTCGGCTGGAGGGGGACGCCACCTTTGATGGGATCAACGTGGAGCGGGAGGTGCTCAATGGGGTGATTGCGGCCCGGATGGAGGAGGTTTTTAATTTGGTGAAGAAGCGCATCTTGGCGTCTGGGGCCAATTTGGACCGGCTGGTGGCGGGGATCTTTTTGTGCGGGGGCACTAGCTTGCTGCGGGGTCTGGACCAGTTGGCGGAGGACTGCCTGGGGGTGCCGGTGCGGCGCTCTAGTTTTACGCCGATGACGGGGTTGACGAGCAATTTTGAAAGTCCGCAGTATGCGACCCCGATTGGGTTGATCCGCTATGCGCAGCGGGTGGAGAGCGAGCGCCCGGCCCGCGGGCTGCTGCGGCGGGTGCGCGACGCCATGGGCAGCGTGCTGGGCGGGACGCGCTTTCTTTCCTGAGCTAACTAACTATTTCTAACATCGTTTTCTATGATCAAATTTAATCTTGATAGAGCTGAGGCCGCGGCCCAGACTTTTGGCGGCGCGGTCAGCGTGTTGGGGATTGGGGGGGCGGGCAGCAATGTGATCGACAAAATGGCCTTGGAGGGCATGGTTGGGGTGGAGTTAGTGAGCATGAATTGCGATGTCCGGGGGCTGCATGGATCCATGGCGGGGACGAAGTTGCAGTTGGGCAAGGCCTTGACGCAGGGGCTGGGCTGCGGGGGCGACCCCGAGTTAGGAGCGGAGGCGGGGCAGGGGTCGCGGGAGGAGATCGAGGGGGTTTTGCGGGGGCGGCGCCTGGTCTTTATTTGCGTGGGGCTGGGGGGCGGGACGGGGTCGGGGGCGGCTCCGCTAGTGGCGCGCTGGGCGCGAGAGGCGGGGGCGTTTGTGGTGGTCTTTGCGACCTTGCCCTTTTCCTTTGAGGGGCGCCGCCGCAGTTTGCAGGCGAGCTTGGCGCTGCGGGAACTGGAGAAATCGGCCCACGCTCTGGTGACTTTTGAGAACGACCGCATGGGGGAATTAGTGGTGCCCAAGAAAGGGGTGCAGGAAGCCTTTGAGCTGGCGGATGGCCTCATTGGGCAGAGCGTGCGGGCGGTGGCCCAGTGGGCGACCCAGCCGGGCTTGATTGAGATCGGCATGGGCGATCTCCTCGCGGCCTTGCGGAATGCGGAGAGCCGCTGCTTGTTTGGGCACGGCCAGGCCAAGGGAGCCAACCGGGCCGCGGACGCCCTCGCCAAGGCGCTGAAGAGCCCGCTGCTGGACCGCGGCCAGATGCTGGCGGGGGCCCGCAACGTGCTCGTGCACATTTGCGGGGGCGCCAGCTTAACTCTTTTTGAAATGGAGGCCTTAATGCGCGATTTGGGCGGGCACATTCACCCCGAGGCCCAGATTCTCTTTGGAGCCGGCATCGATCCCAAGCTGCAGGACGCGCTCAGCGTGACCATCCTGACTTCGCTGGGGAAACCGGCGGCGGCCGCGGAGCCCGCCGCGGCGGTGGCTGCGGAGTTGGAGGCAGAGCCCGCTGCGGAGTTGGAGTTGGAGGCAGCGGCAGCGGCAGAGTTGGGGTTGGAGGTGGCCGCGGAGTCGGCGGTGGCTGCGAAGGCTGAGGTGGTGGCGGAGCCTGAGGCCGCGGCTGAGGTGGTGGCTGAGGTTGAGGTTGAGGTTGAGGCTGAGGCTGAGGCTGAGCTTGAGGTTGAGGCTGAGGCTGAGGCTGAAGCTGAGGCTGAGGCTGAAGCTGAGGCTGAGGCTGAAGTAGAGGCTGAAGCGGAGGTGGTGGCGGAAGGGGGAGCTGCGGAAGAGGCGCCGCGGATTGTGGAGGTGGAGCTTTTTGCGCGGGTGGAGGGAGCGGAGCTGGGGCTGGGGGCGGAGGAAGCGCTGGGAAAAGCGGCGGTTTACAGTGAGGCGGCGGCGGGGGGAGGCGGAGGGCTGGTGGCGGAGTGGGAGGGAGGAGAGGAGCGCGCGCCTGGCGAAGCGGTGGTGGCGGCGGGGTTAGGAAAGGAGGAATGGTCCGAGGAATTGACGGCGGCGAGTCCGCGGCGGGCTGGGGGCAAAAGTGTCGGGTTGAGCGAGTTGGTGAAGCGGGAGGTGCGCGGGGCGGCGGTGGCGGCGGCGCTGGCGGGGGGAGAAGAAGTGGCGGCGGCGCGGCCCCTCGCGGGGCCAAGTCGGGCCCCGAATTTTGACAGTTTGGAGCCGATCCGCCCGATTGCGGCGGGGAAGCGGAGCCGTGTGGCGGCGAGTCCTTTTGTGGAGGCCAAGGTACCTGCGGCGGCGCCGCGTCCGCTTCCGACGGAGCAGCAGACCTTCGACGAGCGGCTCACGGCGGGGGCCAGCGGGGGGCGGTTTGATCGGGTCACGCCCACGGTGGAGGAAGGGGAGGACTTGGATGTGCCGACGTTTTTGCGGCGCAAGCGCTGAGCTGGGGAAGGCGATGCGGCCAGGACAAAAAAAGGCGGGGCGGACCGAAGTCCACCCCGCCGAGGAGCCGCGGCGGGCTCAGCCCAATTGGTAGGGGGCGCGGTAGGGGCGGCCGAGCAACTGGGTGGCAGCGGGGTTATTTTTGATGACCTCCTGGGTGGTATCCCATTCGATTTTGCTCTTGGTGAGCATGGAGATGAGGCAGAGGTGGCCGGGGGTGGCGGAGCGGTGGGCGGTTTCCACGGGCGTGATCGTGGGCCGGTGGGCCAGGACGCTGTCGATCCAGTTTTTGAAGTGGTTGCCGGAGCGCTGGATGTCGGCCTTGCGCATGTTGTCGGGGAGGACGCGGAAGCGTTTCCACTCTGGGTTAGAGCTTTCGAAAGCGCCGCGGTCGACGTAGACCCAGCCTTCGCTGCCGATCCACTTGGTGCCGCTGGCGATGTCGCTGTGTCCGCCGGCGACGGTCATTTTGATGCCCTTGGGATAGGCGAGTTCGCCGCGGTAGCGGGTGCAGGTATTCCAGATGGCGTCGGGGGCGGGGAATTCGCCTTGGCATTCCACGGAGGAGGGGCCGCTGCGGTCCATGTCGAGTCCCCAGTGGGCGATGTCCATGTGGTGGCCGATCCAGTCGAGGAGTTGGCCGCCGCCGAAATTGTAGTGCCAGCGCCAGTTTTTGTGCACCCGGGCCTCGATGTAATCGACCATGCCGGAGGGTCCGACCCACTTTTCGTAGTCGAGGTTAGGGGGAGGAGCGGTGACGGCGGTTTTGTCTCTGGTGCCGGCGAAGTCGCTGTGGCCGGAGGGGAGGCCGACTTGGACTTCTTTGATTTCGCCGATGTAGCCGCTGCGGACGAGTTCGACCGCTTTGGTGAAATTGTCGACGCTGCGCTGCCAGGAACCGGTTTGCCAGATGACCTTGTTATCCTGGACGGCCTTCACGATGGCTTGTTGTTCGGCGATGGTGCGGGCGAGGGGTTTTTCGCCCCAGATGTGTTTGCCGGACTTGGCGGCGGCGGTGGCGACGAGGGCGTGCCAGTGGTCGGGCACGGCTAAGGTGACGGCGTCGATGTCCTTGCGGGCCATCAATTCCAGGTAGTCGGCGTAGGCGGCGCAGTCGGTATTTTTATAGAATTCGTCGACGGAGCGTTTGGCGTCGCTGAGGTGATTTTTGTCGAGGTCGCAGACGGCGACGACTTGGGCGTTGGGGAGGCCCATGGTGGAGGCGGTATTGCCGGGGCCCTGCATGCCCCAGCCGACCGCGCCGACGGTGACGCGGTTGGAGGGGGCCACGGTGCCATCGGCGCCGCGGGCAGCGGCGGGGATGATGACGGGGATGGCGAAGACGGCGGACTGTTTGATGAATTGGCGTCGGCTGGTGTTCATAGTAGGGAAGGGGAGCTGAGAGGGGAAGGATAGCGAAGGGAGTCTGCGCGCAAAGCAAAATCGGCGGCGGGTTTGGGAGGGGGGAGAACCGCCGGTTGGGGAATGGGAGCGGGGGAGCGGCGGGCAGGCTTGCAGCTTGGCAAAAAGGGGGCGCTGTGCTTAAATGGGGGTGATTCCCTAGCTTTTTATTTCTAACGTGTCCTCTCCCTTGTTGCGCCGCCTCCTCCTTGTGCCCTTGGCGATTTTTTTGGCGCTGGAATTAGGGCTGTGGATTTTCGTCCGGCTGCCGGTGGAGCCGCGGATGCGGCTGGAGCTTTCCAATCGGCTTCCGGGGTTGAAGGAGGAAGTGCGGGTGGTGTTTGACGGGCGGTTGGCGCGCTATCTGGATGAGGCTGGGGGCGCCAAGCGGCCTGGGGTGCTGCGGTTGCTCTGTCTGGGGGGGAGCGCCACGTTTGGGTTGCTGCAGAATGCGGAGGACACCTGGTGGGGGCGCTTGGGGAGGGAATTACAGGCCCGGGGGTATGCGGTGGAGGTGGCGGCCTGGGGGCAGGACCGCACCGGAGTGGTGGCGTCGACGGCGATGGCGGCGCGGTTGCTCGAGGATTGGCAGCCGGATGTGGTGATTGGGAATTTTGGGTTTGACGACGTGGTGGGCCAGCCGCTGGACTACCGCTATGTGCCGGAGAAGGCGGCTGGCCTGGCGGCTCCGGAGCGGGACGCGGGGTGGAAGCGGGCGGTGTTTCAGGTGAGTCAAACGGCGCGGCTGCGGCGGTGGTGGAAGCAGCGGCAGGAGAGCGCGCAGTTGCAGAATGGAATCGGGCGGAGGGACTACTGGAAGGCATTTTTTGAGAAGTTGCAGGCGCAGGTGGGGGCGGTCCGGGCGCAGCGGCCGCCGGAGCGAGATGGGATGCACGATCCGGAGCGCGAATTCATCGATGGGTGGAAGGTGTTGCAGGAGCTGTGTGCGCGGCAGGGGGCGGCTTTGGTGATGACTGGGGAAGCCAGCTTGCACGGTGGGGCTTTGGGTCTGAGCGAGGAGGAGAGCCTGACGGGCCTGATTCCGGTGAAGGGGCAGGGGCGAGGGGAATCGGGCTATGTGAAGCCGGAGCCAAGCTGGGTGGAGGGGGAGATGAAACGCTATGCGGGGGGGGCAGAGGCTTTGGCGCAGGCGGCCCAGTTGCCCTGGATCGACCTGAATGGCCGGGTGCCGCGGGACTCGGGGCACTTTTTTAGCGACGTGATATTGACCGACGAAGGGGCGGCGGCGGTGGCGCGGGAGCTGCTGCCGGTGGTGGAGCCGGTGCTGCGAGCGCGGCGCCGCTAGGGTGGTGTTAGGGAGGCCCGTTGGTGGGTTGGGGGAGGGGCGGCTGGGCTTCGCGCTGGAGTAGGGTGGTGAGGCCGCCGCCCCAAAGGGCGCGCAAGGTGAGGGTGAGGGCGAGGGCGAGGAGGCCGAAGACCCAGGGCCACCAGGGCATGGCGGCGGCGAGGAGGTGGAGGTCGGTTTGGGTTTTGTCCAGGCCGACAAGGGCGGAGGGCGCGCTGGAGCGGAGGGCCCAGGTTTGGGTTTGGTAGGCGAGCATGATGGCCGCGTAGGCGAGGTTCATGGTGAGGCCCTTAAAGCTGAGCACGGTGGCGCGGTTAGCGGGTTCGCTGATGCGGTTGAGGTATTGCGAGATAAAGTAGTGGAGGGAGCGCATCCCGAGCCAGAAGGGCACCACGAAGAGGACGCCGCGCCAGCCGGGCATGGCGAGGGAAATGCCGGAGAGGCCGACGAGAATGAAGACTGCGACCATGCCCATATTGCGGGAGGGGGTGGCCTTGCCGAGGAGTTTTTCGACCATCAGGGCGGTGCCAATGCCGAGGAGGGAGCTGGCGGCGAGGATGACTCCGTTCCAGGCTTCATCGATGCCGAGGAGGCGGTAGTAGTTGCTGCCGACGGTGTAGAACAGGCGGAGGAAGGAGTCGAAGAGGAGGCCTGTTAGGAGAATGGCCATAGCGGCGGGGCTGCGGTGGATGGAGCGGGCGGCGTCGCCCATTTGGCGGAAGCTGGCGCGGATGAGCGGGCGCAGGCCGGAGATATCTGGGGCGTGCTGGTGGGTGTCGGTGAGCATGAGGCTGGCGCGGACGGTGGCGGCGGCCATGAGGAGATTGAGGACGAGGGGGAGGCGCATGCAGAACTCCTTGGTGAAGGTGAACGGGAGGCCGAGGCAGTGGGCGGCGCGGTTCATGAAATCGGGGCTGTAGGTGGCGGCGCCAACCAGGGCTACGAGCATGAAGGTGAGGGATTGCCAGCGCATCAGGCGGGCGAGGACTCGGGTCCAGGCGGCGGGGCGGCCCTCGGGGGGGAGGGCGTCGTAGACGAGGGCTTCGTCGGCGCCGGAGCAGCAGGCTTCGGCTAGGCCGCTGACGATCCGGTTGAGGGCCATGAAGGGCCAGAGCCAAGGGCCGCCGAGGGGCAGGAGGCAGAGGATGGCCATTTCGAGCACCATTAGCCAAGCGGAAAAGACCACCAGGCGGCGGCGGCCGAACTTGTCGGCCAGGGCGCCGGAGGGCACTTCGAAGACCACGATGCTGGCGGCCCAGAGGGCGTTGAGGGCCGCGAAATCCTCGAGGGTCAGGCCGAAGTCGAGGAAGAGGATCGTAAAAATGGGGTAGTAAAACCGCGAATTGAAGAGCACGCGGAACCACAGGAAGGCCTGGATATTGCGCTCCGCTAGGCTGGAATTAGGGTGGGGGCGGGACACGGGGGTCGGGGCGGGCTAGCGGTCGCTGCGGAGGGCGCGGGCGGGGTCCATGCGCCCGACGAGCCAGGCGGGGGGGACGGCAGCGAGGGTGCAGAGGACGAAGGCGATGCCGCAGATGAGGAGGTTGTCCAAGAGGCGGGGGTCGGCGGGGATTTCGCGCAGGCCGTAGATGCGCTCGTCGAAGATTTGCCAGTGGAAGGTATCGCTGATCCAGCGGCGCAGGTCGTTGCGGAAGTGGAGCACGGTGCTGCCAAGGAGGTAGCCGCAGCCGACCCCGCAGCCGGCCACGACGAGGCCCTTGGCGGCGAAGAGGCCGACGATTTGGGAGGTTTTGGCGCCGAGGGCACGCATCATGCCGATTTCCCGGCGCTTTTGCACCGCCATCGTGATCATGGTATTCATGATGCAGAAGGCGGCGACTACGGAGATGAAGCCGAGGACGAGGTACATCATGGCGCGCTCGTTGGCGATGGCGTCGAAGAAGCGCTGGTTGCGCTCCATCCAGGTGCGGGGGACCCAGTTGGGGGGGAGGCCGCTTTGGAGGAGGTCCTGTTTGACTTCGCCGGCGCGGAAGGGGTCGGCTAATTCTACCGTTAGGCCGTCGACGGCCTTGCCGCGGCCGGCGAGTTTTTGGGCATTTTTGAGGGAGATGAAGCCGGTCGGTTGGTCGCCCAATTTGTCGTCGTAGAGGACGCCCTGGACGACGAATTCGGCGGGGAGGGGGAGGTCGCGGTCCTTGGCTTCGACGGCTTGGGCGCGGGTGGGGTCGTCCTTGGCGCGCTGTTGTTCTTGGTAGTAGCCGCGGTATTCTTTGAGGAAGGAGGGGCCGAAGATATTGACGGCGCTTTGGCCGAGGGCGAGGAGGCCGTCCCGGTTCAAGCGGTCGGCTAGGGCCTGGGTTAGGACGACGCTTTCGCCCGCTAGTTCGAAGGAGCCCTCGCCTTTTTCGCCCATGAGTTTTTGGAGGCGCTCCATTTGGACTTGGTCTTGGGGGTCGACGCCGATGAGGACGGCCTGGGCTTCGGGGAGCGCGGGTCCGCCGTCGGCGAGGTTTTTTTCTTCCTCGGCGGTGGGCTTGCGCTCGAGGACGCTGGAGACCGTGACCACGGGGGAAACCGAGCGCACCTCGGGGTGTTTTTTGAGGAGGAGGGAGAGGGCGCGCCAGTCGGGGGGGGGCGTTTCGGCGGGGTCGGCGGGGTCGGCCCAGTCGTCGCGCTGGGGCTGGACGACGAGGGCGGGTTCGGATTTGAGCAACTCTTCTTTGATTTTCTTTTCGAAGCCGCTCATGACGGCGATGACCACGAGGAGGACGCCGACGCCGAGGGCGACCCCGGCCACGGAAATGAGGGTGATCACGGAAACGAAGGTCCCCTTGGGCTTGAGATAGCGCAGGGCGATGAACCAGCAGAATTTCATGGGGCGGGACTAGCGCCGGACTGGGGGGGCCGCAAGGGCATCCGGGAGAAGGGGAAAGTGGAGCTGGGGTGGATAAAGGGGCCGCGGGCGGCGTAAGTGGTTGAGGGAATGCCTCGCCTGGGGCGCCGCTGGTTTCGGGCGCTCCGGTCCCTGTTGTCCCTATTTGCTATGAAGATTGTCCACCTCACCCCCGGCACGGGAAATTTCCACTGCGGGTCCTGCCTGCGCGACAACCACTTGGTGAAGGCGCTGCGGGCGCTGGGGCACGACGTCACCATGGTGCCGCTGTACTTGCCCTTGGTGACGGACGGGGAACCGGCGAGCGGGGAAGCGGCGGTGCAGGTGGGGGGGATCAATCTGTATTTGCGGCAGAAGCTGGCGATTTTTCGCTGGCTGCCGCGGTTTTTATTTCGCATTTTGGATGCCCCAGGGGTGCTGCGGGCGGCGGCGGACCGCGCCAGCATGACCAGCGCGCGAGAGTTGGGGGCGATGACGGTGGAGACCTTGCGGGGGCAAAATGGGCGCCAGGCGGAGGATTGGCAGCGCCTCGTGGAGTGGATCGGCGCGGAGGGCAAGCCCGATGTGGTGTCCCTTTCCAACGGCTTGCTCAGCGGATTGGCCCCGGCGATTGTGGATACCCTGGGAGTGCCGGTGCTCTGTTCGCTGCAGGGCGAGGACTCGTTTCTCGATACCTTGCCGGAGCCCTATCAAACCCAGGCCTGGGAGGCCTTTCGCTCTAACAATTCGAAAGTAGCGCGCTATTTGGCGACGAGCGATTACTACCGCGGGGAGATGCAGCGGCGGCTCGGCCTGGAGGATGGGGAGATTGTGACGGTGCGCAATGGGATGGACTTTGCGGGGTACGGGGTGGCGGCGGAACGGCCGGGGGTGCCGACGATTGGTTATTTGGCGCGGCTGTGTGCGGGGAAGGGATTGGCGACCTTGGTGGAGGCCTTTGTGGAGTTGGCGCCGCGGATGCCGGAGGTGCGCTTGGCGCTGGGGGGGACGAGCACCGCGGCGGACGGGCCCTTTATCGCGGCGCAGCAGGCGCGGTTGGCGCGAGCGGGGCTGGCGGAGCGGGTGAGTTGGCAGGAAAACCTCAGCTTTGCGGAGAAGGTGAGCCATTTGCAAAGCCTGAGCGTGCTGAGCGTGCCGGCGACATACGGGGAAGCCTTTGGGCTCTATGTGATTGAGGCCCTGGCCTGCGGAGTGCCGGTGGTGGAGCCCGACCACGCTGGTCTAGCCGAAGTGGTGCGGGCGACTGGCGGGGGGGTGCTGTGTGCTCCGGGCGACGCCAGTGCCTTGGCGGAGGCGCTGGAGGCGCTGCTGCGGGACGAGCCGCGGCGGATGGCGCTGGGGGAGCGGGGGCGCGCGGCGGTGCTGACGGAGTTCAGCGCGGAGCGCATGGCGCGCGACTTTGCCGCGGTGGCGGAGGGCCTGTGAGGCTCAGGAGGGGGCAGGAGGGGGCGGGCGATTTCCGCCCCCGATGGGGGCTCACTTTTTCAACTTGAGGGCGGCCTCGATGAAGCCGGCGAAGAGGGGGTGAGGGTGGTTAGGTTTGGAGAGGAATTCGGGATGGAACTGGGAGGCGATGAAGAAGGGATGGTCGGGGACTTCGACGATTTCGACCAGTTTGCCATCGGGGCTGGTGCCGGAGATGCTGAGGCCAGCGGCTTCGAGGCGTTCGCGGTAGTCGTTGTTGAATTCGTAGCGGTGGCGGTGGCGCTCGCTGATTTCGGCGGAGCCGTAGAGGCGGTGGGCCAAGCTGCCGGGCTTGAGGCAGGCCTTCCAGGTGCCGAGGCGCATGGAGGCGCCGAGGGCCACGACGTCCTTTTGTTCCTCCATGAGGCAGATCACGGGATCGGGGCCCTTCTCGTCGAATTCAGTGCTGTTAGCCTTCGTTAGGCCGCAGACGTGGCGGGCGTATTCGATGGTGGCGATTTGCATGCCCAGGCAGAGGCCGAGGTAGGGGAGGCGATTTTCGCGGGCGTATTGGGCGGCGATGATTTTGCCTTCGATGCCGCGGTCGCCGAAGCCGCCGGGGATGAGGACGCCCTGGATGTCGGGCGGGAATTGGGCGGGGGAGGCGTGTTCGAGATCTTCGGCATCGACGCGCACCAGGCGGACTTCGCAGTCGTGGGCGGCCCCGGCGTGGGTGAGGGCTTCGTAGACGCTCTTGTAGGCGTCTTGGAGTTCGATGTATTTCCCGACCACGGCGATGCGCAGGCTGCGGGTGGGATTGGTGACGCGGTTGACGAAATTTTTCCACTCGGTCAGGTCGGGCTCGCGGGTGTGGAGGTGGAGCATTTCGCAGGCGAGGGCGTCGAACTTTTCCCGGTAGATCATGAGCGGGAGTTCGTAGATGGAGGACTTGACGTCGCGGGCCTCGATGACGGCTTTGAGGGGGACGTTGCAGAAGAGGGAGATTTTTTCGCGGACTTCCTTTTCGAGGGGTTGGTCTTCGGTGCGGCAGACGACCACGTGGGGTTGGATGCCGATCTCGCGCAGTTTGGCGACGGACTGTTGGGTGGGTTTGGTTTTGAGTTCTCCGGCGGCGCGGATGTAGGGAACTAAAGTGACGTGGACGAAGAGGCAATTTTCGTTGCCCTCTTCGTGCATGAATTGGCGGATGGCTTCCAAGAAGGGGAGGCCTTCGATGTCGCCGGTGGTGCCGCCGATTTCGGTGATGATGACATCGGCCTTGCTGACGGCGGCGGCCTCGCGGATGCGGGCTTTGATTTCGTCGGTGATGTGAGGGATGACCTGGACGGTCTTGCCTTGGTAGGCGCCTTTGCGCTCTTTTTCGATGACGTTGAGGTAGACCTGGCCGCTGGTGAGATTATTGAGGCGGCTGAGGTTGGAGTGGGTGAAGCGCTCGTAGTGGCCGAGGTCGAGGTCGGTTTCGGCGCCGTCGTCCAAAACGTAGACTTCGCCGTGTTGGAAGGGGCTCATGGTGCCCGGGTCGACGTTCAGGTAGGGATCAAACTTTTGCATGATCACCTTGAGTCCACGCAATTCCAGCAAGGTGCCCAGGGAGGCGGCGGTGAGGCCCTTGCCCAGCGAACTGACCACGCCACCCGTGAAAAAAATGAACTTCATGGGACGGTAAAGAGGGCAGAGGGGGAGGTGGTGCAAGAGAAGATGTGCCCAGTTCGGCTCTGGGGCCGATCAGGGGGGTGTTCCCAGGCTTTTTCCTGGGCCTTCGAGCCAAGCGTTGACATGTTCGGCCCAGAGTTGCCCGTGTTTGAGGAGGCCTTTGGGATTGAAGTGGACGCCGTCGCGGTATTCGGCGCGGAGGGCATCGGTGTCGGGGCCGGGGAGGGTCAGGCCGGAGTCCCAGAGGGATTTTTGGGCGAGGCGGAATTCCGCGTCGGCGGGGTCGGACTCGCTGTGGTAGGTGGTTTGGGAGGTGAACCAGGGGACGGGCCAGGCGGCGGCTTGGCGGGAGGCGAGGACGAGGATTTTCATGTAGCGGGCGTAGTCGTCGCCGGAGATCTGGCGGTCGGCGGGGTATCCGGAGCGGGCTTGACCGGCATCGGATTCACCCTGGTGCCAGAGGACGGCGCGGCAGCCCTGGGGGCCGAGGGCCCGGAGGCGGCCGGAGAGGCGGGCAAAGGAATCGCCGAGGGCCTCCCAAGCGCCTTCGGGACGGGGTTTGAGGCCGCTGCCAGTGGTGGTCAGGCGATCTACGGGGGTGCCGCTGGGGAGCCATTCGCGCACGCTGGTGGCGCCGACGCCGAGGGGAATGACGCCGATGGGTACGCGGAGTTTGGCGGCGAGGGCGTCGCCGAAGGCGGGCATGAAGCTGCCGCCGTCGCCGGAGGCGCCGCGCTGGGGATCGTTGCCGAGGTGCCAGGATTGGCCGTCGAAGGAGGCGAGGGAGCCGGTTTGGGTGAGCTGAGGGGAGGTGCCGTGGTTGGCGGAGTTGGATTGACC
>CANHIJ010000088.1 GCA_947460575.1 Verrucomicrobiales bacterium
CGGAAGTGAAACGCCGCAGCGCCAATGGTAGTCGGACGATAGGTCCCGCGAGAGTAGGTCGTTGCCAGATTAACAGCCCGCTCACCCTCACCGGTGAGCGGGCTGTCCTCGTTTTTGGATGGCGGCCCTGGCGACCTCTAATGATCCTAAAAGCGTGAGCTGACTATGTTATTCGGTGGGCGCGAAGGCGCTTGTGCGGGAGGCTTTCTCAACGCGCGTGAGCCTTTTTGGGGGGCGTTCGCGCTGGCACCCCTGCCGGGGTGCGGGCCCCCTTGGGAGGCCGGATCCGGTGGTGTCGCTTCGCTCGACCACCGGCTACCTTCTGGGATGCCTCCGGCATCAACCTCGGCGTGGCTCGCGGACCTGATTTTGAGGGGCTTTTGACCGTGGAGGGACTCACCCAACAGGTGAGCACGTAGAGGTCCTCCCATACCTCGCCACCACGGCTAGTTTTCGACCGTGGACGGGCCTCACCCAACAGGTGAGGCTTCTGAGACGTGCCCGCAAAAAGTCCCAAATCACCTTATTCGATAGGATTTCGGATTTGATTTTCAATGAGTTACAAAATTAAAATTGCCTATAACAAATATAAAAATACTTGTGCAAGTGCGTCTTCTGAGTCTAAAAAACCCGGATCATTTCCCATCCTGATCCCGAGAAAGGGCCCTTTGGTCGGGTTGCAACTTCCGCTTCTAGGATGATCGGTGCAGGCGGAGCTACCGCGATGACTAAGGGGCCCGGCGGAGCTTCTTTGGACTGAAGGGCCAAAATGCCGCAACCCAGGGCAGCGTCTTGGGGGTGCCGTCCGTGTCCGACGGAGGCCTGCAGGGCCGACATCTGGGGCGCCGGTCGAGGCAGCGGCCTGCTGTGGCGGGGCGTTGGCGGGGTTGGGAGCGGATTTAGTCGAGGGTCCAGGCGACGTCGACGGAGCGCTGTTGACCGAAGCGGTCTTTGTAGAGGACGTAGCCGTGGCGGGCGCCGAATTCGTGGACCATTTTGGTGACTTTGACGTCGAAGCAGCAGTATTCGGCGATTTGGAGGATTTTTCCTTCGCGCCACCAGCGGATGGCGTCGAGTCCGTCGGCGGTTTTGCCAGTACCGAGGGAGGCGGTGGCGATGTCGTCTAATTTGATGCGGTGGCCGAGTTTGGATTCGAGATCGACGAGGAGGTCGAGGCTGGTGACTTGTTCGGCGAGGTTCCACATGCTGTAGGCTTGGAGGACGGCGTAGTCGAAGCTGATGTGGTTGAAGCCGATGACGAGGTCGGCGGCGGTGAGTTCGTCGATGAGGGCGGAGGCGTCGGATTCGCCGTAGATGTGGTAAGCGGCGGAGGCGGTGCTGTAGGTGACGCCGATGGAAAGGCCCATGCGGTCTTTTTTGTCCCAGCCGCCGACGTCGCCGGCGGAGCGCTGGGTTTCTAGGTCGAAGTAGACGATGTTCCGGGGCATGAGTGGCAGGTAAGCTGCGGAGGCGGAGGCTTCCAGGGAAAATGTGGCGCGGCCGCGTGGCGGGGTCGCTAGACGGAGGCGAGGAGGTGTGCGGCGGATGCGCGGTCGAGGTAGAGCACGGCGTTGGGGTGCTGGCGCAGCAGGCTGGCGGGGCAAGAGGGGGCGAGGGGGCCGAGGAGGGTGGCGCGGACGGCGGCGGCCTTGCGTGGGCCGGGGACAGCGCAGACGAGGGCGGCTCCGGCGAAGAGGGCGGGGCAGGTTAGGGTGATGGCTTCGCGGGGTACCGCGGCCAGGTTGGCAAAGCAGCCGTCGTGGACTTGCTGAAGGCGGCAGGCTTCGTCGAGGGCGACGCGCTTGACGTAGAGGGGGTCGTGAAAATCGGCGACGGGGGGATCATTGAAGGCGATGTGACCATTTTCCCCGATGCCGAGACAGACGAGGTCGATGGGAGCGGCGCGGAGGAGTTGGGCGTAGCGGTCGGATTCGGCCGCGGGGTCGGGATGGTCTCCTTGGATGCCGTGAAAGGCGGCGGGTTTAATTTTGGAGAGGAGGTGACGCCATTGCCAAGCGCGGAAGCTGGCGGGGTGGTCCGCGGGGAGGCCGACGTATTCGTCCATGTGAAAGAGGGTGACGCGGGACCAGTCGATGAGGGGGGCGGCGGCGAGGTGGGCGATGAGTTCGGTTTGGGAGGGGGCGCTGGCGACGATGAGGCGCGCGCTGTTTTGATCGGCCAGGGCGGCGCGGAGGACGGCGGCGGCGCGGGCCGCGGCGGCCGAGCCGAGGGAAGAGCGGTCGGGATGGATTTCGACTCCAAGTTGCGCGAAGGTGAGGCGAGTCATGGGGTGAGGAAGGGGAGCGAGATTTGGAAGACGTCGGCCAGGGAGGAGGAGCAGAGGGCCCGGGCGTGATCTGGGGGCAGGTGGAGCCAACGGCTGACGTTGGCGACGGCTTCTGGGGGGGTGAGGGAGGAGCCGGCGAATTGCAGGCTCTGCGGGAGGCGGACGACCCGGTCGCGGGCGACGGTCAACTGGAGTGAACCGAGGGTGTAGGGGCCTGGGGGGGCGGCGGCGGCGGCCATGGCGTCGGTAGTAAAGAGGGCGCGTCCGGGGGGTTTGGCGCGGAAGAAATTTTGCAGGGTGTGGGGAGGCAGGTGGATGCCATCGGGGATGAGGAGAGCGGTGAGTTCGTCGCGCGCGAGGAGGCGTTGCACGACGTTTTCATGGCGGTGGAGTTGGGTGGGGACACCGTTGCCGAGGTGGGTGCAAAAGCGAGCTCCGGCGGCAATGGCGGCGTCGATTTCGGCATCTGAGGCGTCGCTGTGGCCGAGGGAGACCTGGACGCCGCGGTCGATGAGGGCGCGGATGAATGCGGGGCTGCCGGGCCACTCGGGGGCGAGCGTGACGAGGCGGATCTGGCCGCCAGCGGCGCGCTGGAGGGCGGTGAACTCAGCGAGTTGGGGCGGGCGGATCCAGTGGGTGGGGTGGGCGCCGGAGAAGCCCGAGGCGGGGGAGATCCAGGGGCCTTCGAGGTGGTAGCCGCAGAGGGCGAGGTGGAGGGCGGGGTCGAGCTGGCGGAGGCGCTCGAGGTTTTGCAATTTGGCGGCGAGGGCGGGAAGGGAGTCGGTGATGAGGGTGAGGAAGAAGCGCAGGGTTTGGTGAGCGGCGAGGGCGTCGACGGCGCGGCGGAGGTCGGCGAGGGGGAGTTCGGGCTGCTGGAAGTCGACGCCGCTGAAGCCGTTGATTTGGACATCGAAGAGGCTGCGCTGGGGCATGGGAGGGGGAGATTTAGCCGAGGGCTTGGTAGAGGGCCTGAAGGAGAAGGAGGCTTTTGGGGTTGGGGAGGACGCCGGGTTCCATTTGGTTCATGGTGTAGGCGAAGGAGAGACCGCGGGAGGGGTCGGCGAAGGCGTGGCTGCCACCGGCACCGGGGTGGCCGAAGGCTTGGAGGGAGGGGCCGAAGTGCTGGCGTTGCTTGGTGCCGTCGGGGTGGAGAGGGTCCATCATGAAGCCGACGGAGAAGGAGGTGGGAAGGCGGAGGACGAGGTCGGGGCCTTGGACGAGGGGGGTGCGGGCCCAGGCGAGGACTTCGGGGGGCAGCGGGGAGGAGTCGCGGTGGGCGAGGAGGGAGTAGAATTGGGCGAGGCCGCGGGCGCTGGCGAGGCCGCCGAAGGCGGGCAGGGCGGCTTGCCAGGCGGCGGTTTGATTTAAATCGGAGATGGCGTGGAGGCCTGCGGGGGAGCGGAAGGCGCGCCTGGTGAGGCTGGCGGGATCGGCGATGGCGGCGAAGAAGGGGGCTTCGTCGGGGTGGGGCGGCTTGAGGCGGCCCGGGTAGAGGCGGGCGACCTGGGGGAAGCGCGCTTCGGGGATTCCGCCGATGAAGAGGTCGAGCCCGAAGGGTTTGGCGAGGAGTGAGTGCCAGGCTTGGCCGAGCGAGGCGCCGCCGGTGAGGCGGCGGACGCATTCGTCAAGGAGGGCGCCGAAGGTGCGGGGGTGGTAGCCGTGGGCGGCCCCCGGGGACCAGGCGGGGGTTTGGGCTTCGAGGGCGGCGACGACGGCTGGGTGGTCGAAGAGGGAAGGGGGGTGGTCGAGGGCGGGGAGTCCGGCTTGGTGGGAGAGGAGCTGTCCGAAGGTGAGGGGGAGGGCGAGGCGGGGCCAGAGGGCGCGCAGGGGGGTATCGGGGCTGAGGCCGGCCTGGTGGAGGAGGAGGAGGAGGGTGAGGGCCGCGGGGCCCTTGGTGGCGGACCAGACGGGGACGAGGGAATCTGGGGTCCAGGGGGCGGGGTGGTCTTGGGCGAGGGAGCCGCCGCAGAGGTGGAGGATTTCTGTGCCGTGCTGCCAGATGGAGAGGGCGGCCCCGACTTCGCCGCGCTGCTGGAAATTTTGGTCGAAGATTTCCGCTACTGCAGCGAAACGGGGCGGCGGGTCGCGGGGGAGGCGAGGGGCGGTGGGCACGGGAAGGGGCGTTTGGGGGGCCCGCTGGGCGCGCGGAGGGCGAGGGGGTTAGCGCTTATCCTTGGGAGTCGGCTTGGCGGGTTTGGTGGGTTTGGCCGATTTAGCGGGGGCGGAGGCGGGGGCGGGTGGGGTTTCTGCGGGGGCGGGCGGGGCGGGGTCACCTGTGGCGGCGGCGGCGGCGGCGGCCGGGGTGCGGTTGGCGAGGACGAAGGCTTCGGCTTCTTGGAGTTGCGCTGGGGTGAGGCGTTTTTTGAAATTGGCGAGGCGTTCTTTGGCAGCCTCGATTTTGGCTTCGGCGCCGGCGGTGTAGAGGAGGAAGACTTGCTTGAAATCGCCTTGGACGCCGCGGCCGTCTTCGATCATGGCGCCGAGAGAGGCCATGGCGAGGGGGTTGCCCTTGGCGGCGGCTTCCTTGTAGATTTCAGCGGCGGCCTTGGCGTCGACGAAGCCGCTGCTGCCGCTTTCCAGGATGGAGGCGACGTTGAGGGCGCCGGTGAGGTCGCCGTTTTGGAGGGCGCGCTGGAACCAGGCGAGGGCGGCCTGGGGGTCAGCAGGGGTGCCTTTGCCTTCGCGATAGCGGGTGCCGAGGGCAAGCTGGGAGGGGACGAAGCCGGACATGGCGGCTTGGTAGTGGAGCTTGAAGGCTTCGGCGGGGTCTTTTTTGAGGTCGGCTTTGCCTTCGTCGTGGAAGACGGCGAGGTTGTAGAGGCACATGGCGACTTTTTTGTCGGCGCCGGCTTGGTAGTTTTCGAGGGCCTTTTTCTCGTCCTTGGGGAGGCCGAGGCCGTTTTCGTGGAAGTAGCCGATTTTGTTGTAGGCGGAGAATTCGTTGTTGGCGAGGGCGAGGGTGTAATACTCGAGGGCCTTTTTGAGGTCTTTTTTGACGCCGATGCCGCCTTCGTAGAGGGCGCCGAGGGCCATGATGGCTTGGCTGGAGCCGAGGTCGACGGCCTTTTGGAGGAGGGCGAGTCCGCGGGGGAGGTCGGCGGGAACGCCGTTGGCGGCGACGAGGCGGGTGCCGTACTCGATGAGGGCGGGGGGATGGTTGGCGGCGACGGCCTGTTCCATGAGGTTGAGGACCTGGGTGGACTGGGCAGTGGTGAGGTTGGGTTGATTGCTGAGCAGGAGGGCGAGGGCCCAGATGGCGTCGGAGTCTCCCCCGGCGGCGGCTCGTTCGAACCAGACGCGGGCTTTATCGGGGTCGCGGGCGAGGTTGGCGGCGGGGACGCCGTCGAGGTAAAGTTGGCCCATGGAGCATTGGGCGGGGGCGTCGCCGGAGTTGGCGAGGTCTTCAACGAGGGCGACGGCTTTGGCGGGGTCGGCCCCGGAGGCGAGGTTGAGAAGGGCGAGGTTATTTTTGGCGGGGGCGAAGTCGGCGGCGGCGGCGCTTTCGTAGGCGGCGCGGGCTTTATCGAGGGAGGCCTCGGTGCCGAGTCCGTACTGGAAGAGGTAGCCGAGGAAGAAATCGCGCTGGGGGGAAGTGGGGGAGATGGCTTCGAGGGCGGAGAAGGCGGCCTGGGAAGATTCTGGGGACTTGGCTTTTTTGAGGGAGTCGACAATGGCGCGGAGGGCGGGGTCCTGGACGGCGTCTGGGGGGCTGATGAATTTGGCGCGGGCTGGGGGGAGGGAGCCCAGTCCGAAGGCAGCGGCGACAGCGAGGTGGAGGAAGGCGTGGCGGGAGGTCATGGGGTGTAGCGGTGCGGTATGGGATCGCTGAGATGCGAGGGAAAGTCAATGCCGAGGGCCGGGCAGAGGCAGGGGCGGAGAGGAAAGTGGAAATACTGCTTGCCAGGGGGGCAAAGCCCCTTAAATTCGCCGCCCTCTATGAGAAAGAAAGTAGCCCGCAGCAAGACGCGAAAGGGCGTCGCGAAACGCTTCAAGATCACTGGTACCGGCAAAATTTTGCGCCGGAAACAGGGTCGCCGCCACCTTGCGGAATGCAAGAATCGGAAGCGCAAGCGCAACCTGCGCAAAGTGACGACAGTAGCCGCCGTTGATGTTCGACGCATCATGGAAAATCTGCCGTTTCACTGAGCGCACGCCCCTAGTCCCTGGCCAATTCTGGCCAACCCTTCCGCCACCTGAAGCTCCTTCCTGGGCTTCTCTGATTTGGGTGAGGTGAGGAAGGATATTTAAAGCAACAGCCCAGTCACCACCAACCATCCATGCCAAGAGCAACCAATTCCCCGGCGTCGCGCAAGCGCCGCAAGCGGGTCATCAAGAAGGCCAAGGGTTTTTATGGAAACCGTTCGCGCCTGTATCGTTATGCCAAGGACGCCATTTTCAAGGCGCAGACCTGGGCGACGCGAGATCGCAAGAACCGGAAGCGCAACTTCCGGGCCCTGTGGATCACGCGCATCAGCGCTGGGGTGCGGGAACGCGGCCTGACGTACAGCCGCTTTATCGAAGGCCTGGCGGCGGCGCACATTGAATTGGACCGCAAGGTGCTTTCAGATATGGCCATCGCGGCGCCGTCCGCATTTGACGAGATTGTGGCGCAAGCCAAAGCGGCCTTGGAAGGCAAGCACCAGGCGGCCGCTGCCGCCTGAGGATCTGGGCTGACCGAGTCCCGGGATCTTTTTTCCGGAAAGATGGCCGTTTTGCCGCGAGGCAGGCGGCCATCTTTTTTTGTTTTTGGGGGGTAGGGCGAGCGCTTGCGGAGTGCTGCGGGTCTGCCATTTTCTGCGGCCGACGACTGGGGGGCTCTGTGGGGCACTGCGGTGGCGGGCTAACCTGGAGCCCTTTGGGGGGGCGTTTTTTTTTTGCACTTCAATATGGAATCTGCTTTAGCCGAACTGCTCACTTCTGCGCTCGTTGACATTCCGCAGGCGGCCGACGAGGCGGCCTTGGAAGAGCTGCGCTTGAAGTATTTGGGGAAGAAGGGGAGTCTGACCGCGGCGAGTGCGGGGATGCGGGAAGTGCCGGGGGAGCGCAAGGCGGCGGTGGGGGCGGCGCTGAATGAGACGCGCTTAGGCATTGGGGCGGCTTTGGAGGAGCGGAAGGCGGCGCTGGTGGCGGCGCGGGATGCGCGGGAAGCGGAGGGAGTCGATCTGACCTTGCCGGGGCGGCCGGTGGCGCCTGGGGGGCTGCATCCGCTGACCCAGGTCTTGGATCGGGCGGTGGGGATTTTGCGGCGGATGGGGTTTGCCTTGGCGACCGGGCCGGAGGTGGAGACGGAGTGGCATTGTTTTGACGCCTTGAATACCCCGGGGGACCACCCCGCGCGGCACCCGAGCGACACGTTTTATTTTGACAGCGGGCGCCTGTTGCGGACGCACACCAGCAGCGTGCAGGTGCGGACCATGGAGGGGCAAGCGCCGCCGCTGCGGATTATCGCGCCGGGCAGCGCTTTTCGGCGAGACGAGATCGACGCCACGCACTTGAGCGCGTTTACGCAATTGGAAGGGCTGTACGTGGCGGAGCACGTGAGTTTGGGTCAGCTCAAGGGGACGCTGGAGGCCTTTTTCCGGGCGCTGTTTGGGGAGGCGACCGAGCTGCGGTTTCGCCCCCATTTTTTCCCGTTTACCGAGCCCAGCTATGAAGTCGACGTGAAGCTGTGCCCCAAAGGGCAGGCGCCGCGGTGGGTGGAGATTTTGGGCTGTGGGATGGTGGACCCGGCGGTGTTTCAGGCGATTTGCGAGGCCCGGGGGGACGAGGTCTACCACCCGGATAAAGTGACCGGTTTTGCCTTTGGGATGGGCCTGGAGCGCCTGGCCATGATCCAGTGGGGGATCCCGGACATTCGGCATTTGATTGAAAATGACGTGCGGTTTTTGGGGCAGTTTGCCTGACCGAAGGGCGTCGGCGGTTTTTTCTTGGTTGAGCCCAGGGGGCACATTTTTGATTTTTACATCTATACTTGCATGAAAGTCTCCTTCAATTGGCTGGCGGACCACCTCGATTTGACTGGGCACACCACGGCCCAGCTCTGCGATTTGTTGACCTTTGCGGGGATCGAGGTCGAGGGCGTGGTGGAGCGCGGGGTGCGCTCGGCCTTTTTGGTGGTGGGGCAGGTGGTGAGCTTTGCGCCGCACCCCAATGCGGACCGGCTGCGGCTGTGCCAGGTGGACGCGGGGGAGGGGAGTTTGCGGCAGATCGTGTGCGGAGCGAAGAATTTTGCGGCGGGGGACAAGGTGCCGGTGGCCTTGCCGGGGGCGGTGCTGCCGGGCGGTTTTGCGATCAAGGAGAGCCCGCTGCGGGGGGTGTTGAGTCAGGGGATGCTGTGCGCGGGGCGGGAGATTGGATTTAGCGACGACGCCGATGGGCTGATGCTGTTGGCGGCGGAGGCTCCGGTGGGGGTGCCGATCCACCAGTTCCTGGAAGTGGACACCATGTTGGAGGTCGAGGTGACGCCGAACCGCCCGGATTTGTTGTCCCATTTGGGCATGGCGCGGGAATTGGCCGCGCTGGCTAAGCTGCCCCTGCGGGGGCGGGCGGACTACGCGGGGGCGGCGCTGGGGGCCGCGGCCGAGGGCGCGATCCGGCTGGAGGACGAGGAGGGGTGTCCGTTTTACAGCGCCCGGCGGATTCGCGGGGTCAAGGTGGGGCCGAGTCCGGAGTGGTTGGTGCGGAAATTGGAGTCGATTGGGCTGCGGCCGATCAACAACATTGTCGACATCACCAATTATGTCTTGATGGAGATGGGGCAGCCGCTGCACGCCTTTGATTTGGCGAAGTTGCAGGGAGGATTGGTGGTGCGGGCGGCGGTGGAGGGGGAAGCCTTTGTGGCGCTGGATGGGCGGGAGTGCGCCCTGAGCGGGCAAGATTTGGTGATCGCGGATGCGGGGCAGGTGCTGGCGCTGGCGGGGGTGATGGGCGGGGCCGACAGCGGGGTCGCGGGGGAGACCACGGATATTTTATTGGAAGCGGCGTGGTTTCATCCCTCGCGGGTGCGGCACACCAGTCGGCGGCTGGCGATGCTGTCGGATTCGTCGTATCGGTTTGAGCGGGGAGTGGACCCGCAGCAGGTGCTCGGGGCGAGCGCGTTGGCGGTGCGCCTGATTTTGGAAGTGGCGGGAGGGGAGGCCGAGGAGGGGACGCTGAGCGCGGGGGCGCTGCCGGTGCGGACGGGTCGGGTGGGGCTGGATTTGCCGCGGGCGCAGCGCTTGCTGGGGGTAGCGATTCCCGAAGCGGAGGTGGTAGATATTTTGACCAGGCTGAACTTGAAGGATGTGGGGGGCTTGGCGTTTGAGGTGCCGGGCTATCGCCAGGACTTGCAGCGCTCGGTGGATTTGGTGGAGGAGATTGCGCGGGTTTATGGGATTGCGAACATCCCCTCGAGCATGGCGGGCGAGTTTGTGGCCGCGAGTGCGGCGGATGCGCTATACGACTCCAAGATGGGGCTGCGGCAGCGCTTGGTGGGGCAGGGATTGTTTGAGGCGCAGACCATCAAATTGATTTCGCAGGGGCAGTTGGAGGATGCGCTGGGCACGGCGGGGCAGTTGCTGCCGACGCTGCACTTGCGCAATCCGCTGAGCGACGACCACACGGCGATGCGGCCGAGTTTGCTCCCGGGGCTGCTGGCGACGGCGGCGCGGAACATTCGGATGGGGGCGAGCAGTTTGCGGTTTTTTGAGACGGGGACGGTTTTTGGCTGCACGGCGGACGGCAAGGCGATTGAGAAGGACGCCCTGGCGGTGGTGCTGTCGGGGCCGGTGAGTCCGGCGGCGTGGAATCGGCCGAGTCCGGCGGTGGCCGATTTCGCGGAGTTGCGGGCGGTGTTGGACGCGCTGTGCCCGGGGGCGGCGGTCAAGCTAAAGCCGGTGGCGCACGCGCGGCTCCTGCTCGCGGCGCAGGTTTTGGTGAACGGCAAGGCGGTGGGGCTTGGTGGGCAGCTGCGGCCGAGTCGGGTGCGAGCGCTGGACGGGAAGCATCCGTTTTACGCCGCGGAATTGGACGTGGGATTGCTGGTCAAGGCGATGAACCGGGAGGTGAAATTCGACGAATTGGCGCGCTTTCCGGCGATCAGTCGGGACATCGCGTTAGAGGCTCCGGCGGAGTTGGCGCAGGGCAAGCTGGAAGATTTTTTTGCGGCCAGCAAAGAGCCGCTGCTGAGCGGGGCGGTGCTGTTCGACGTGTTCCGCGACCCGAGCGGCGCCAAGCTGGCGGTGGAGCGGAAGTCCTTGGCCTACAGTTTGACGTACCGGGACCCGCAGCGCACCTTGGCGGCCGCGGAGGTGGATGCGGCCCACGCTCGGGTAGTAGCGGACCTGCTCAAAGCCTTTCCCGTAAAACTGCGCTAGGGAGACGAGCGGGTCGGCGGGGGAGTGGCGGGGAATCCGGCGGCGGCCAGGGCGGCGGCGATCTTGGCGCGATCGTTTTTGGAGGGGTCGAGGGTGACGAGGGCGCGTTTTTCCTTGAGGTTGATGGAGTTGAGGGTCAGGCCAGGCTGGGCTTTGAGGGCGGCCTTGATTTTGCCCGCGCAGGCGGCGCAGGCCATACCGGGGATGTCGAAGGTCAGACTTTGCGGGGCTGGAGGGGCCGCGGGTTGGGCTTGGGCGGCGAGGGGCGCGCCGAGGGCGGCGAGCAGGGCGAGGAGGAGGCGGGCGGCTTTCATGGGGGGAAGGATGGCACAGAAACGCGCGCCGAGCAGGATTCGTTTCAGGCGCGCTCTTGCAAAGCAGAGCTGCGGGCGGTCCGGTGGGACAATGGAGAAAAAATTACATCGGATCTTGGCGGAGGCGGCGGTGGAGGTGCTGCGGGCGATTTTTGAGGAGGGGGCGGTGGCGGATCGGGCGGTGGCGCGGGCCATGGGGGCGCATCCGAAGTGGGGCAAGCGGGATCGGGCGATGGTGGCGGAGACGGTTTACGAAGTGGTGCGGGGGCGGCGGCGGCTCGAGGTTTTGGCGGGGTCCCAGGACTTGTGGGATGTGGTGGGATATTGGTGGGCTTCGCAGGGCTATGCGCGGCCTGAGTGGGCTAGTTGGGGGGTGGTAGAGTCGGGGGAAGCGGCCGCGCGGGAGGCGGCGCTGGCGGAAATGCCGCGGGCGATTCGGGTTTCGCTGGGAGATGAATTCGATGCCCTGGGAGAGGCCGAGCTGGGGGAGCGCTGGGAGGTTGAATTGGCGGCGCTGGATCAGGCGGCGCCGGTATTTTTGCGGGTGAATCCGCGGCGGGGCAAGGTGGCTTCGGTGAAGGCCGAGCTGGAGGCGCTGGGCGTGGAGGTGGAGCTGGTGGAGGGATGCCCGCTGGGATTGCGCGTGGCCGAGGGCAAGGCGGTGCCGAGCCAGCTGCGGGAGAGCGGGCGCTTCGAAATTCAAGATGCGGCCTCGCAGCAGGTGGCGCCTTTCGTCCAGGTCGAGCCGGGGATGCGGGTAGTGGACCTGTGTGCAGGGGCCGGGGGCAAGACGCTGCACCTGGCGGCGCTGTTGGAGGGCAAGGGAGACTTGCTGGCGATGGACCGGCACGAGGCCAAGCTGGAAACGCTGCGGGGCCGAGCGGCGCGGGCCACGGTCAAGGTGCGGACGGCGGCGGTTTCCGAAGCCTCCTTGGCGGCGATGGCGGGCCAGGCCGACCGCGTGCTCGTGGATGCCCCCTGCAGCGGGTCCGGGACGCTGCGGCGGCAGGCGGATTTGAAGTATCGGATCACGGCCGCGACTTTGGCGGGGGTGCAGGCGGTGCAGCGCGAAGTGTTGCAGAAGGGCGCTGCCCTGGTGAAGCGGGGAGGAAAGTTGGTGTACGCGACCTGCTCGGTGCTGCCCTCGGAAAACCAGGCGCAGGTGGCGTGGTTTAGCGCCGGGCAGGGGGATTTTATCTTGGAGGAAGAGCGAAGTCTGGCGCCCTCGGAGACCGGCTGGGACGGTTTTTACATGGCGCGCTGGCGGCGGGAATAAAGGGGGGCGGGGCGGCCCGCGGGGGCGGGAGGACGGCGCCTTGTAACGCCGCCTCAGGACGATTGGCGGGCGCGGGCCTCATCTACCGCGATGCGGCGCTCCTTCAGAGCGCACCAGTTCGCGGCCAAACCCACCCCAGGGCGTTGCCCTGGGCTGGTATGCCAAGCCCGGTTGGGGCTAGGGCATGGCCGATGACTTGGCCAATGGACTGAGTGATGGCGGCGCCACGAGCGATTGCGCCGCGCCAGTGCCTTACTTTTCGTCCCCATTGGCCGCGCCGCGGCGGGGAGCTCGGGTGCTCGGGAGGTCGGCATGGGTCAGGGTTTCGTAGTTTAAATTCCAGTCGGTCCTGGAGGCCTGGGGCCTGATTTGTTCGACAATGAGTTTCCGCGTGTTTGGCAGGGCGAGCCCGCAGCGGTGGTGGTAGTGGTGGTAGCCGATTTCCCAGGTGTCGTATCGGTCACTCGTCGCGCTGTCGTGGGCGCACAGGCCTTGCATGGAGCCGGTGAGTAGCTGGGTGGCGAGGAGCTCCATGGCCGCGGTGTATCGCTGCTGATTTTCGGCGTACACGTCGACGCCCTGATGCCAGGCCGTTTCCGCGGCGTGCAGGGCTGAGCCTAGCGCAAACTGGGAGTGGTGCCCGTTATCGCGGCAGGTTTCTTGGGTGAGGCCGTCGACCCATTTCGCGGGATGGGACCAGAATTTTTCCGGGTCGCCGCCGTCGCCGGCGATGGGGTGGGGCAGGGGACCGTCGGTGGTCAGGTAGAAATAAGCGCGGCTCCTGGTCTGGAGGCGGGCGAGGCCTTGGCGGAACAGCGCTTCGTCTTCGTTGAACACAGAAATCGCCATCATGGCGTCAATTTGGGTTAGATCTACATTGCCGTTCCAGGAACTGGCCTTCGCCAATTGAGGATAGAAGGCGCGCTTAAACATAGCTTGCAGGTTGGCGATCTCTGGGGCGGGCCATCCGGGATAAAGGCGGAGGATTTCCGCGGCTGGGGCGAAGACCGCGCCGATCCAGCCCGCCTGCAAGCAGTCCTGATCGGAGTTGGCGGTGAAGGCTTGCAGACCGGCCCACGCGTGGAGAATCGCGATGGATCGCTGGGCATAGCTTGGGTCGCCCGTGAAATACCACAAAAGGGCTTGGGTGTAAGAGGCGGTGGCGTCGTCTCGCGAGACTTCGGCATCGCGGGTTGCGGAATTGATTTGCGCCAGGCCGTGCGGGGCTCGGGTGGCGTGGGGCGAGTTTTTCAGGCGGTCGCACTCGCCTTTCCACGGTTGGGTTCCTTGCGCGATCATGGCCTTCACAAAGTCTAGCTCTGCTTTGGAATGGAGGGACCCGGGGTGGGCGAATTCCATGGCCGAGGCGCTGGGGATCGACATCCCGACCGCGGTGAGCAGAAAGAGCAGAGATTTCATGAATGGAGGGCGGCAAGCGCGGGGCGCGTGGCAACCAAGTGAGGAGCCTGGATAGCCCAGAGCATGGAGATGCGGGGCGGGCGGCTGGTTGTCCAGCGCAAAGGACCGACGAGTCGAGGTCAGCAAGCGGGCCGTCGTGAAGGGAGTTTCTGGCGCCAGGGAGCTTGGTTTGGGAAAGAGGTCGGTTCGCCTCCACCTGCACGAGGGCAGATCTTTTGGGCTGCTGGAGGACGGTGCGCTTTGGGCGTGGGTGTGGGCTGCGCGGGTGCGGGAGAAAAAATCTGGCTAAATGGCTAAGATAAGCTAAGCTTCCTCGGGGGAACGTTTTTTGCCTGTTGTCCACTGGCACGAATCCCGCTTAAATTACTCGGAAAATGAAGGAATTGCTTACCCAGGGAGGTCCCCTAATTTTTTTGCTTCTCGGGTGCAGCCTGTTGGCGGCGGGGGTATTTTTGGAGCGGTTTTTTCATTTTCACCGGTCGACGATCGTGGTGCCGGACCTGGTGCAGGGGCTGGGAAATTTAATTAGTCGGAAGAACTACGTGGAGGCGCTGCACGTGTGTGCGGGGACGCCGGGGCCGGTGGCGCGGGTGATGAAGGCGGTGTTGACGCGGCACGAGGCGGACCGGCTGGAGTTGAAGGAGATTGCGCAGGAGGCGGGGCAATTGGAGGTGCCGCGGCTGGAGCGGTCGCTGCCAGTGCTGCTGTCGATTGCGTACATGGCGCCGCTGCTGGGGCTTTTGGGGACGGTGTTGGGATTGATTGACACGTTTTTGCCGGTGGCGCAAAATGGATTTGCCACCAACGCGGAGTTGGCGCGGGGGATTTACCGCAGTTTGGTGACGAGCGCGGCGGGGATTGCGGTGGCGATTCCGGCGTATGTGCTGTATGCGTTTTTGGCGCAGAACGTGAAGACCCTGATGCACGACATGGAGCGAGCGGGGATTGAGATTGTGAATTTGATCATGCAAGCGCGGCAGACGGTGGACATTGTGGAATTCAAGGAGGGGGCGCGGAGCGTGGAGGAAAAGCGGCGCAAGGCGGCGGGGGGAGGTCCCACGGTGTTGAAATAGGGCGCGGGCGCGGCGCGGAGGGCGACATTTTATTTGTGGAACGCATTGTCCGATGAAACTTCAGAGCACCCTGAGCTTGCGGCCGGATTTTTTGTATTTGGCGCCCCTGCTGAACATCGTGTTGTTGCTGCTGATTTTTTTTCTGCTGAACTCGAATTTGGTGGTGCGGAGCGGGATTCGGGTGGAGTTGCCGGTTTCGGCGTCGAGTTTGAAGCTGGTGGAGCGGGCGCACGTGGTCACGCTGACGGCGGGGGAGCACCCGGCGATTTGGCTGAACGACCGGGAGGTCTACAGCGGGGATTTGGCGGCGGCCCTGGAGGCGATTAAGGCGGAGTCGCGCTATGTGGTGGTGAATGCGGACCAGGCGGTGCCGCATGGGCTGGTGCAGCGGGTGCAGAATGCGGTGTTGGCGGCGGGTTGCGATTTGGCGATGGGGACGCAGCTGGAGCCCTGAGCGGGGGCGGGTCGGGCTTGCGCGGGAGGAGGCAGGGGGCTAGGATGGAAGCATGAACCAGGTCAAAGACACGGCGAGGGCCAGCGTCCGGCTGGGGTATGATGGGCGGGTGCACAAGCTTTTTCGGGGTCCGGCGGCGGAGGCGCGGTTTGCCAACGAGGTGCGGGTGCTGCAGCATTTGGAGCGGCGGGGCTGTCCGTTTGTGCCGCGCCTGCTGGAGAGCGATGCGGCGAGCTTGCGGATGGTGACGACCAACTGCGGGGGGCGAGTGGAGCGCTTGGACGAAGGGCGGATGGCGGAGCTTTTTGGGGAGCTCGCGGCCTACGGGGTGCGGCACGACGACCCGTATTTGCGCAATGTGACGTATAGTCCGCAGTTGGGGCGCTTTTGCCTGATCGACTTTGAATTTGCGACGCTTTTGGAGGCCGAAGCGGCGTTCGAGGGCGGCGGGCCAGCCGCGGCGGCGCTGGCGGGGGAGGAGAAGCCCCCCGGGAGGGCGGAGACAGCGCCCTAGATTTTGCTTATTTTGTCGTTTCTAGTGAGCTGTGGAATCCGCCTTGAATGACCCAACGAGCACCGCGAGCGCCCTGCGCTGGTGGGGGCTGACGCATCCAGGCAAAGTCCGGGCAAACAACGAGGACGCCTTTTTGGCGGTGGCCTTTGATAGGGCCGAGGTGCGTTTTTTGGGAAAAGTAGGCGCCGGGTCGCTGGTGGCGGCGGACTATGTGTTCGCGGTGAGCGATGGCATGGGAGGGGCCAAGAGCGGGGAATTTGCGAGTCGGATCGCGGTGGACAAGATTACCCAGTTATTGCCGCGCAGTTTTCGGGCGCGGGCGCAGGGGCGGGCGCCGGACTTTCAGGATGTCTTGCCGGAGCTGTACAGTGCGATCCACCGGGAGTTGGGGGAGTTGGCGCGCTGCTACGAGGAGTGCGCCGGGATGGGGGCGACGCTGACTTTAGCGTGGTGCGCTCCGGGGTGGCTGTATTTTGCCCACATTGGGGACAGTCGGCTGTACTATCTTCCGGCGGGGGGGGAGTTGCGGCAGTTGAGCCACGACGACTCGCACGTGGGGTGGCTGCGGCGAAACGGCAAAATTTCGGAGCGGGAAGCGCGGACGCATCCGCGGCGCAACGTGATCAACAAGGCGTTGGGCGGGGGGCATCAATTTGTGGACCCGCAAATTGGGGCCGTGTCTTGCCAGGAGGGGGACCGATTTTTACTGGTGACGGACGGGGTGACGGACGGGCTGTGGGACCGGCATTTGGAAGAATTGTTGCGGGTTCCGGCGGGGGAGGAATCGCTGGCGCAGCAGATTGTGGAAGAGGCGGTGGAGCGCTCCGGGCGGGACAATGCCACCGCGGTGGTGCTGGAGATGGTGGCAGGGGGCTAATTGGGCCAGGCGCGGAAGAGGCGGAGGCGGTAGAACTGGGGGGTTCCGGCGGCGGGGGGGGAGGGGTCGGTCCACTGGACTGGAGAAGAGGAGCCGGAACCGAAGAGGCGGCAGCGCCAAGGGTCGGCGCTGGGGAGGGGGCTCGATTCGAGGATCCAGCTGAGGGTTCCGGTGGGGGCCCAGGTGAGTTGAGGCAGGGCGGCTGGGGAGGTGCTGGGAGAGATGGCGAGGGTGGGCGGGGTGGGGAGGGGGCCGAGGTAGCGGGCGCGGCGGATGAAGCCGGCGTCGTTGGTGGCGAGGAGGAGGTCGCCATTGGGGGCGACGGAGACGAAGCGGGGTTCGGCGATGAAGGTGGTGGCGGTGGCGGGGAGAGGCAGGGGGGCGATGGTGTGGGCGTTGCCGTTGTCGCCGCGGACGATCATTTGGATGAGGCCGGTGCGGTCGACGTACCAGATATCGCCGCCTTTGTGGGTGGCGAGGAAGTAGCCGCCGCTGGGGTGAAAGGCGATGCCGCGGACGCCGCTGAGGCCGGTATTGAGGGCGGGGGTGCCATTGGCGGAGGGGCCGCTGTCGGCGCTGCCGCCGGTGCCGGCGACGCGCTGGGGGGTAAACGTGGCGGGGGTGGCGTTGGCGGGGATGCGGAAGACCTGGGAGGCGGTGGGGTCGTTGGCGAGGGCGCCGCGGTCGGTGAGGTAGACGTCGCCGTTTTGGGCGACGTCGATGTTGCCGCACTCGGAAAACCCTTGGGCCATGGTGGTGCCGGGGTTATTGCCGAGGGCTGGGGTCCAGCGCTTGAGGGCGGTATTGGTGCAGTAGTAGACGAGGTTGCCGTCGCGCTGGACCCAGAGGCCGCGGGAGAGGTTGGAGGGTTCGGAGAAGAGGGTGGCCATGTGGCCGGAGGGGTCGATGCGGCGGATGCGCTGGTTGCCGGTGTCGAGGATGTAGAGGGAGCCGTCGGGGAGGGGGTAGGCGTTTTGGGGACCGTTGAGCTGGCGGGTGCGGGCGGGGCCGTCGCCGTTGAAGCCGGGGGCGTTGGTGCCGGCGACGGTGTGGATGAGGCCCGCGCGGTCGATGCGGCGGATGGCGTGGGCATTTTTGTCGGCGACGTAGATATTGCC
>CANHIJ010000089.1 GCA_947460575.1 Verrucomicrobiales bacterium
CGCCTTCAATTATCCAAATAACCCTCTGCCTCCTCTTCCTCAAGAACCTGAAATGCTAAAAGATCCGAATGCCACCGCGGAGGCCAAGGCCGCCGCAGTGCGGGCCTGGCTAACTGAAATAAGTAAAATCCAGCACCCGTGGTATGACAATGAAGTCGCCAACTTGTTTCGGGACGAAAAACTGACGGGGGCCTGTGGTTACATCGGGTTGTCATGGAGTGCAGTGCCCGAATTGGAACTGGGCGAGACGCTGGTTCACTCCAAAGGTGGATTGCCATCGGTTCATTCGGCTTCCGGAGAAGGAAGGAAGAGCGTCGAGGTGGTCTACGATCAGGGGGTGGTGCGAAATGGACCTGCCAGTCCTTCGGTGCGCTTGATCGACCCGACCCGGCAACGAGTGCGCAACGGCGTACTCGAAATCCCTGCGGACGTTAAAAAAACGTCCTATCAGGGAAGGTTTTACTTCCAGGACCTGCCACCTCATTTGCAACAGCGTCTTTGGTATGACAGCAAAGCACAGCAACTTGTCTTTGAAGGGAGAATCGTCGTGCCTCCCAGTGCCGAGAGCCAGGTTAAGTATTGGGTGCAAATGAATGTCATTTCTCCTCAGGATCGGGCCATCATTCTTGGCGTAACGGCAGATGCCGCCTTCAAGAACCATTTAACGGCACTTTGCCAAGCTGCCAACGACATCCACGAGCTGACGCCAGCGAATATGACCACGGGCACCAAACCAAATGTTGTGGCCAATTTCCGCAATCTGGCGCTCACGGCGGGCCATCCCAAGGGAGATGGCTATGTGACCTTGGCCATGGAAAACAACGTAGACTTGACTGAATCTGATGATGATGTGGTTCTGGAAATCATTAAGGTCGTACGCAGGCTATATACGGGCCAAGTCATTCAAGTCGATCCGGCAAGTCCATTCGACGAAAAACTCACCATGACACAGGTCGCGGATTTTGGGGGGCGTCCCGAACAATTCGAAATGCAGTGGCGTTTCGTCAAGGGAGCTCTACCTTCTCGCGTGCGCGATGCCCAGTGGCCCATTCCGGGATACGAGAAATCGGATTGGAATGACTGGATCAATGGCTCCGGTCCAGATCTGCGATCGATCGTTATAAGTGGAGCCTCCAAAGACACTCTAGCGGACAACTACGTGATTAGCCGCTACCGGCCGACCGATCCGCAGCACCCGCTGTATGTGGCCAACCCCGGGGCCGAGCTGGGATGGAGCGATTGGACCTCCCCGACCCTTGCGGAGGGTTGGGTGAAGCGGGTGCTCAACAAGATCAATCCGTTTAATCAGCGCTTCAGCAGTTACCGCACCGGCAAGGCCAATACCGTAGCAAGTATGATTGAGCAAGCGGGAGTCCCCTGGGATGGAAATATTCCCTTTAATCTGGAAGGGATTGACAATTATGGCCTCATTGAAATCTATGAGACTGTTTTCAATCGGGCGCTCTCCCTCAGCGTGGACGGTACGCCGCCAGCGAACGATTCCTCTTGCAACGAAGCGCTGATGTTGGTCGCCCTGCGCTTGAACCAACTGTATATGCTGCTGCACAACGAAGCTTATGCCGACGCCCAGGATCCTACCGTGCCCATCAGCGGGGACAGTGCCTTGACCTCGATCCACGCCTTTATGAATCAGGCGGACAATGTGCGCGATGAGGAATTGATGCTGCTGCGGGGTCGGGATAACCGACGACTGCCCACCATCACGACCTGGCCCTATTTCAACCGGATGCCCTGGAATATTACTGGTGACATTACCGGGGGTGAACCGGCTTACATGGCCACGTATAACCTCAATGTCACCGCCGATGACCAGGCGGCGGCTCAAGAATTGGGCATTCGGCCGCAGGTCGTCGCCGCCCGGCGCCAGTTTCCCATGGGACATGGTGACGCCTACGGGCATGCGCTTTCCGCCACCAATTACTTCTACCGTTTGCTGCGAAATCCCTATTTCTCTTGGGTGGTGCGTTCAGAGGCGGTGAATGTGGGAACTACCGCGGTATCGGTGGATTACGAACAGGAGCGGCGCTTCGCGCAGTCGGCAGCGGCGGTCGCCAGAACTGGGGCCGATATCGTCAAGGCCACCTTCGAGCAGGACTACAGTGAATCTCCCAGTGCGGCTTGGGATGGCTTCGACGATCCGGATCCCGAACGGGCCTGGGGGGTAGCCGATTGGGGGCAGCGGGCGGGAGGCATCACCTATCTCAACTGGGCTATGGCCAATGCCCTCATTCCAGATGAGGATCCGGACACGACCCATACTGGCATTTTCAAGATTGACCGAACTACGGTGCGCGAAATCGCCGAAATGGCCGCCCTGGCGGCCACTTCCCAGCGCCATGTCGACAATGCCGATGCCGGTGTCAATCCCCTCGGGCTTTCTACGCAGGCCGTGCCGTTTGATATCAGCCCCGAACAGCTCACCGGCGCCAATCCTAAACCGCACTTCGAGCAAATCTACGACCGTGCCCTAGAAGCGACCCGCAATGCCAGCCGGGCGATGACGCCGGCCCGTGAAGCTCAGGCGCGGCTGCGCCTGCAGGCCGATGATGTGGTGAAATTCCAGCGCCTCGTCACCGATAAGCGGATGGATTATAAGAACCGCCTCATTGAAATTTACGGCACGCCGTATTCCGATGACATCGGCATCGGGAAACTCTACCCTACTGGCTATGATGGTCCCGACCTCTGGCACGCCGACCTGAATGAGCCAAGCGAAATCTTCCCGATCCGGTCCTCTGTAGGACCGCGGAGCATCACCCGGAAATTCTTTGTCGATGAAATGGTGCATTTGGTACCCGGGACGCTCCGGAATAGCGAAGTTAGCGTCTCCTTCCAAATCGATCCCACTGGCCTGGGGGTTCAAAAACCATCCAACTTCCGCGGCAAACGCGGCGTCACTGGAGAACTGCAACGTGCCAGAAGCGCCATGCTACAGGCAGTTGGGCGTTTTAAAAGATCTTTGATAGAATACGATAATCTCCTGAATCAAATTAAAGAACAGGGACGCGTGCTCCGCGCGCAATATGCCCTCGGCGACGCCCAAGCAGAAGCTAATAATTCAGAGGTAGGGATTCTTAGTAGAAGCCGCAGCAAACAGGTGGACCTAAATCGCGATATCTCCGATTCGAGGGAGAGACAGCTTCAGCATCAGGCCGAAGCCACCAGAGTAATCAATCTGGGCAACTTAACTGCTGGATTAGTCAAAAGTATCTCAAGCTCAAAAGGAGTAGTTAGTTTTGAAACATGGCACTGGAGCGAAGCAATACAAGCTGGTGTAACCTATGCTGCTGCGATCGCGGCAGAATCCTTGAACGAGGAGGCTCAAAAGGAATCCCTCGAGGAACTCAACTCTCAACACAAAAAGGAAGCCGCTTCAGCGGCCGCCAGTATCGAAATCGTGGAGCTGCGTAACGATGTCGTTTCCGCTCAGACAAAGGCTTCAGCCGCTCCCTATAAAGCGGAACTCGCCCGCATGGTTCGCTCGAAAGATGCCTTAGAGCTTGAGATCTATAACATGGAAGAGGCAATGAACCTGGCGGGCGACGACTACACCGCCATCGCGGCCCGCGGGTTGCGGTTGGTGAAAGAGATGGACCGGTTCGAGAGCGACAATGCGGCCGACACCTTGGGCTTCCGCTATAAGGACATGTCCAACCGGATCTCCCGCGATGAGTCGCTGCAAAAATACCAAGCTCAGTTCACCCTGGCCACACAATACGCCTATCTGGCAGCGAAGGCCTTCGACTTTGAGACGGGTCTGCTGCCCTCCGACAACCGGAGTGCCGCCGCTCTGTTTGATCAGATTGTCAAGACCCGGAGCCTTGGCCGATTTGTCAACGACCAACCGGTGGTGGGAGGAAGTTCAGGCGACCCTGGTCTTGCCAGTGTTCTGGCCCAGATGAGCCTGAATTGGCAGGTGTTGAAGCCTCGCCTTGGGTTTAATAACCCCAACAGTCTGGTCGCGGAGGTGTCCCTGCGCACAGAGAAAGAGCGGCTCGCTGCCGCCGACAATAACTGGCGGGAACGGCTCAATAGCTACCGGGTCTCGAACATGTTGGACCTTCCTGAATTCAAGGAATACTGCATCCCGCCTCAAGGGAACGCCAACCCGATTCAACCAGCGATCGTGTTTCCGTTTTCGACCACGGTGATGGATGGGCTTAATTTATTCGGCTGGCCTCTCGGGGATGCAGATCATTATTTCCCCTCAACCCATCCGGCGATCAAAATCAAAGGAGCTACGGTGATCTTCACCAACTACAATTCCACTTCATTGGCGGCCACGCCTTTTGTGTATTTGTTCCCGGTGGGCGAAGATCGCCAGCGGGTCGCGGCCAGCGACTTTAAGATTCGTTCCTGGCGGCTCGTGGATCAAACCATTCCCGTGCCCTTCCCTATCGGGAGCCTGGAGCTTTCCGATCCGTCCTATCTCCCAGCGGTGGATTCGCTCGATTTTGCCGGACAAACCTTTGGGCGGATTCGCAAGTTTCCCCAGATGGTCGCTCTGCATGACGGCACCGTTGCTGGCTTCATTCCTGGACCTGCGGGTGTTATTGGAAGCCGACTGGTTGGTCGGAGTGTTTGGAACACGCGCTGGCTCCTCATTATCCCGGGCTCGGCGCTCAAGGCAGATGCCGAGGAAGGGTTAACCCAACTCATTGAGGGCAACCTGGTGAAAGGAGTCCGCGACGGCAACGGCATTACCGACATCCGCATCAGATTCGATGCCTACTCCTACACCGGAAACTAACGTTCAACTCTACCTATTTATGAAACCGCTGTTTCGAATTATTATTATTCTTCTGGGCTGGGTAACTGCGCTTGAGGCCCAGTGGGTCAAACAGGAAATTACGCTGAAACCGGGATGGAATGCCGTTTTTTTGGAAGTGCATCCCCTGCCCGAAGAAGCTGATGTTGTCTTTGCTGGTCTGCCCATTGAATCCGTCTGGGATTGGAATCGACGTGGAGCTCCCATTCAATTCGTGCAAGATCCCCTCGTGCTGGTGCCGCAATTGCCCGAATGGTCGACGTGGTTTCCCGCAGCATCTCCCAGTCGAGGGTTGGCGAATTTATTCGATATTCCAGGGGGGCGGGGATATTTGATCAAACTGGGGGGGACGGTGACCGTGACCCTGCAAGTCAATGGCCGCCCGGCAAGTCCGGAAGGAACGTGGGCTCCAGATAGTTATAGTCTAGCAGGATTCTTCGTAAAACCAAGCGGAGCTCCCAGCTTCACCAACTATTTCGCTCAATCTCCTGCGCACGCCCCTACTTCAAAAACGCCGCTGTTGATTTACCAGATGAACCCCCTTGGAAAATGGGAGTCGGCCCCTGTTGAAGCCAGCATCCAGCCAGGTAAGGCCTACTGGGTCCGAACTCGTGGGGCCTCCACCTACAAGGGCCCTTCCGAAGTCGTTTTGGAAAGTAGCGCGGGACTTCACTTTGGCACCGCGCTTGAAGAGTCTAGGATTGTGCTCAGAAATAACTCCAGTGCCGCACGAACTTTTGCGATACAACTGCTGCCGTCAGCCGCCCGCCCAGCCACCGCACCAACCTTTCCTGAGGTAGCTGGGCCCGTGCTCTTAGCTTACAAGGATTTTGCAGTCGGCACGGGCGCCGCGCAGCTCACAGAGTGGACGCCATTCCCCACAACGCTTACCCTGACCCTAGCGGCGGGGCAGGACAAAGTGCTGGGTTTGGCGACCCAGCGTCGCGCCATGGGAGCTCCTAGTGCCATCGCCGGGGTTTCCCTCTTCCAGGGGGTATTGGATATTCAAGACTCCGGTGGGCTCCATCAAAGCGTTGGTGTCTCCATTGGAAAGAAGGGAACCGCTGCCCCAGAAGGGGCATTGCCCCAGGGGGCCTCACAAACAGTTAGTCCATTTGCCGGACTTTGGGTGGGCAGCGCCAACATCACGGGAGTGAATTGGATCGGAGGCGTCAGCCCGAGAATCATTGCGGCGGCAGGCGATGCGGAACTCAATGCTGCGGGTCAAAGTCTTGGATACACTCCCGATGAAATGGTGAAAATCAAAGCTGAGGCCACTGCTTATGTGGCGTACCTCACCCAGCCTCCCCCTACCATTAACGGCTCCTCCCCCGTCCCAACGGGTTTTCAATACGCCGACAAGATCAGAGCCCTTTATGAAAAAATGCTCCAGGCCCGCAATAACCAGCCACTAAGGAGCCGGGAAACCTTGCTCCCAGCCCAAGGTGAATTCCCCTTGCGCCTGATCATTCATGTCGGGGCGGATGGCAAAGCCAAGCTTTTATCCAAAGTGATTCAAGTCTGGGAACGTGGAACCACCGCAGCAGATCCGAATAATCCAGACCTCGTCATCACGAAGAGTGCCGGCCATTTCCGTCTTTTTAGTGCCGAGCAGTCGTCCTTTGCATTCGACGGTGCCGAACCTCGCAACGGTGGTTTCGTCCCTCGCCGCATCACCAGCACCGCCTTTTCACATAAAGTACCTGCTTCCATGGCCGGCTCTTTTGGAACCGGGGTGCTGGGGTGCGGAATCTTGGTGGCGCATGATGATCCCCTCAATCCGTTTCTGCATCGTTTCCATCCCCACCATGACGGCCGGGACTTGAATGGTAAACCGCTCCCTCCTTCCGACAAAGGGGCGGAAACCTTCACGATCAACCGAACTATGGAGTTGGAATTCTTACCTGATGACCCCTACCAAGAAAAAAGTCCTGGATGGGGCGATACCTTGGTTGGGGGTATCTATAAGGAAACGATCACAGGCATCCACAAGGACCCCCTCAAAACTTCGGGCTTGTTTAAACTTCGCCGGGTATCTTCCAATTTTTTAATCGATTAAACTTAAATAAAAAATATGATTCTTCGCAGTTTAACTTTGATTGGCATGGTGATTCTGGCTGATCCGTCGAAAGGATTTGCTATGCTACCGGAACCCGGGAATATTTATTACGGCACGGTGTCCGATTACTTTGGCAACAAACTCCTTCCTGAATCGGGCGTGGAAGTGGTCATGATTCGGACGGAGGGCACTAAGGAGATCGTGATTGCCCGGTCGGCCATCATCAGCACCACCGTTGCCGGGGCAAGCGCGAACTATATTTTGCGCCCGGTCCTCGACGACGGACAGGTTGGGCGGTTTTCCAGCTCTGCGGGACGGAAAGAGGATATTGTCTCCCTGTGCGTTATGCAAAATGGCATTCGCTACCCCTTAACTAAGCCGAATCAGGGTAGCCCGCCCAACGACAACATTCCCGTTTTGGGGCAAAGTGGGGATATAAAGCAAGTCAACTTTCGCTTTTTCGATGACTTAGATGAAGATGGGATTTCAGACTCCTGGGAATTCAAATATTTTTGGACGGTAGAATTTGATGGAAAGTTGGATTTTGATAGGGATGGACGGAATAATCTCACGGAATTCACCGAGGGCACAGATCCCCTGTTGGCTGATGGGCCCGGTTACATGGCTGCCGTGCCGACAAACTTCCAACTGCAGACGATCCTAGGCGATATCGTTACCCTGAGCTGGGATAGCCTTCCTGGTAAAACATACAAAGTGCAGTGGTCCGGAGACCTCGTTGGCTTTGATGACGTTCCCGCAGAGCGCTTTGTTGCGGGGGATCAAAAGAGGATCAATGTCCTTGGATATACGAGAAGGTTTTTCCGGGTAGCGGTACTGCCATAAACCTTTAAAACTCGACCATGGGGTCTTTTCCGTGAGATGTGCGGACCATGAGTCGTTTTGTACGATTCAGGAGACTCCCCCACTGGGTGCGACCCTTCCGTTGTTTTCCTGGTGGGGTTGGCCTGGAGCGGACAGAGGCTACTTTTTATCCGGCCCAGGCGTGGCCGGGGAAGACTTTGCGGAGGTCGATGGCGGGGGCGAGGCGGCGCAGGGCGGGGGCGAGGACGTCGCGGTAGTTGGTGGTGACGGGCAGGTCGCCGGGGCCGACTAGGGGGCTGGAGGCGAGGTCGGCCCAGTTGGCTTGGACTTTGCCAGTGTGGGGGAGGCCGCCGCCGAGGATGAAGAGGGCGGAGCCGCGGCCGTGGTCGGTGCCGGAGGCGCTGTTTTCGGCGACGCGTCGGCCGAATTCGGTGAGGACGACGATGGGGGTGCGGGCGAGGGTGGCGGGGCCGAGGTCGGAGGCGAAGGCGTGGAGGCCTTGGGCGAGGCGCTGGAGGGGGGAGGCGAGAAGGGATGCCTGGGTGATGTGGGAATCCCAGCCGTTGAGGTCGAGGGTGGCGGCTTGGAGGCCGACCTGGCCTTTGATGAGGCGGGCGACTTGGCGGAGGCCGACGGAGAAATCGTCTGGGCCATAGGTGGCGCGGCTGGCGGGGGCGGCCGCGGTTTGGCGGAGGGCGTCGATGCGCTGGAGGGCGGCGAGGGCGCTATGGGCGGCTGGGGCGAGGAGACCGGGGGCGGTTTGGTAGAGAGCGGCGAGTTGGGGGAGGAAGTTTGGGGGGAGGTGATCGCCGAGGCCGAAGTCGTCGAGGGATTGGATGGCGGCGCAGGAGGGGGCGCCGCGGAGGGATTCGGGCAGTTGGGGGCCGATGGCGACGGCGGTGAGGGGGGATTGCCCGGCGTCGGGTCGGACGCGGAGGAAGCGGCCGAGCCAGCCTCCGGCGGCGAGGCCGCCGCGCTCCATGAAGTCCTGGGCGGCGAAGTGGGAGCGGGTTTCGTCTTCGGAGCCGGTGCCGTGGACGAGCGTAAGTTGGCCGCTTTGCCACCAGGGGTAGAGGGGGGCGAGGAGGGGGTTGAGGCCGAAGAAGCCGTCGAGTTCGAGGAGGTTTTCGCGGCGGATGCCCAAATTGGGGCGGGCGCGGTAGTAGCCGTCGTCGCCGTGGGGGACCACGAGATTGAGTCCGTCGGCGCCACCGCGCAGGAAGATCACTACGAGGGTGCCGGAGGAGTCTTGCTGGCCGTCGAGGAAAGTGGTGAGGGCTGGCGGCATCGACTAAAAGGTCTGGAAGGCGGGGCTGGCGAGGAGGAGGGCGACGGATTGGCCAGAAGCGGTCATGGCCTGCCGTTCGGGGGGGGTGGGCTGGCGTCCCAAGAAATGGGCCGCAAGGGCGGCGGGGCCTCCGGCGGCGCGCTCGAGGCGGGGGAGATCGCAGCGGGTGCCGGGAAGGTAGCCGGAGGCGAATTCGAGGGCGAATTTCCAGCGCCAGAGCAGGGTCGCCATCCAGGGCGCGGCTTCTTCGGGGTAGCCGTCTGGGCTGGGGTATTGGAAGGGGGCGTGGCCGAGGCGGAGGAGGTAGTTTTGGAGGGCGGGACCGGCGTCGGTGCGGGCGGCGGTGGCGCGGAGGCAGGCGACGGCGAAGTGGAAGGGGCGCTTTATTTTATTGCCGCGGGCGGCCCAGAATTCGGGGGTGGCGAAGAGGGCGCGCAGGGTTTGCCGGAGGTCGCCGGAGGAAGCGGTGAAGGCTTCGGCCACGGCAGCCACGGCAGCGAGGGGGGGATCGTCGGCGATGAAGCGGCAGCAGAGTTTGTGGGCGAGGTGTTGGGCGGTGGCGGGGTGTTGGCAGACGAGGTCGAGGAGGCGGTCGAGGTCGGCTTCACCGAGGCCGGCTGGGAGGGTGGCGCCGAGGAGGGTTTTGGGGCCGTCGTCGTGGAGGTCGGGTTGAAAGGCGACGCGGCCGACCGCGAAGCGCGAGTCCTCGCGGGCGCGCACCGTCCAGCCGCTCAGGCAGCGGGCGGCCTCCATGACGTCCGCTTGGCTGTAGCCGCCGCGGACGCCGAGGGTGTGGAGTTCGAGCAATTCGCGGGCGTAGTTTTCGTTGGGTTTTTCCTGAGGGGAGGCGCGGCGGTTTACCCGGCCGTCGAGGTACCAGAGCATGGCTGGGCTGAGGGCGGAAGCCTTGACTAAATCGCGGAAGCGGCCCAGGGCGTGGGCGCGGATGACGCGCTTGTCGTCAGCGGGTTTCAGCCATTTGGAGTCGCCCTTGGAGGGGTCGATGTTGAAGTGGTCGGACCAGAAATCGACCATGACCTCGTGCAGTTGGCGGCGGGAGTGGACGGCGCGCAGCAGTTTGGCGCGGGTGAGTTGGTCGAGGAGTTCCTTGGCATTGTACTCGAGCAATTCACCCAAGGGCCAGGCGTCGAGGGCCTCGAAGTGGCGCAGGCGGGCGTCGGTCCAGGCGTCGTCGATGGATTCTGGGGCGAGTTGTTGCTCGATCCAAGCGCGGGGGCCGAGGGATTGGATGGCGGCGCGGTCGTTGGGGCGGGGGCCGAAGCTGAGGCGGTTGAGGACGTGGGTGGCCTCGTCGACGGCGGGATCTTGGGGGGCTGGGAAGGGTGCGAGACCGTCGCTGGGACCGTCCAGGAGCGGGGCTAGGACGTGGGAGAGGGCGCTGAAACCGGCGATGCCGACGACGGCCCCTCCTGCTGACGCTGCCTGGAGAAAACCGCGCCGGGAGGAGCTCATGGCGCGGTCGGGCCGGGGGCGAGGGCAGGGCTGAGCGGGAGGGTGGCCTGTTGGACGCGCTGGGCGCGGCGGCGGGCCGACCAGGTAAAGAGGCTGGCGCCCAGGCCGCTGGAGAGGATGAGGGGGATGGCGAGGAGTTGGCCGAAGACGGGGAGTAAAAAGGTCAGGGCTAGGGCGGTGCCGCCGCGCAGGACTTGTTTCCAAGGCTGCGCCCGGTCGCCGGGGGCGGGCAGGCCGTGGCCGATGCGGCGGGCCAGGCCTGCGGTGCCGAGGAGGCCGCCCATGACAGGGATGAAGATGAAGAGGAGTCCGATCCACTTCAGGGCGGCGGGCAGGGCATTGAGCAGCGCCGCTCCGAGGGCGCTGGGCAGGACCAGGGCGAGGAGGCCGATCAAGGTGACCGCGACGGGCCGCTGGTATTGGCCGGCGCATTCCCGGACATAGTCCGGAAAGAGGGAGGCGGCCACGAGCCAGTGGCTCAGGAAGACCAGAAAAAAGCCCACAGCCAATAATAGCCAGAGCAGTACGTTGGCGGTAGTAATATAGTCCAAGGCGTCGCGGGGGGGGGAAGTGGAGGGAGTGGTTAGTCGGCCGGGTGCTGGTGCGGCATGCGTCCGCCCATGACGAGGACGGGCACGCGGCAGCGGCGGATGATTTCGTTGGTGGTGCTGCCAATGAAAAATTGCAAGAACCGGGAGTGGCTGTACGCGCCCATGACTAGGAGGTCGATGTGCTGGGCGGCGATTTCCCAGGTGCTGACGGTTTCGGGATCGCCCTGGAGGAGGAATTCTTCGGGGGCAAATCCGCCGCTTTGGAGGAAAGTGCGGGCGGAGTCGAGGGCGGCTTGATTGGCCTCGCTGGGTTCTCCGACCATGAGGAGGGAGCAGGGCAGGCCGCGCAGGAGCGGGCTGTCCACCACATGGTGCAGGGCGGCGTGGGAGGCGGGGCTGTCGTCGAAGGAGATGAGGAAGCGGCGGATGGGGCGGAATTGGTGGGAGACCACCAGCACGGGATGCGGGCTGTGGCGGATCACGGTTTCCAATTGGCTGCCGAGATCTTGGAGGGCGGCGGCGCTGGATTCGCCGCGCTTGCCGAGGAGGAGGAGGTCGACGGGGCCCTCCCAGGTGCGCAGAACTTCGGGCAGGTTGCCGTCGAGGGCGGTGAGGCGGCACTCGGGTAGTCCCGCTTCCCGCAGCGCTGTGGCCGCCTGGTCGAGAAGCGCGAGGGCGGCGGCGCGGGCCTCGCGCTCTTGGGCTTCGCTGAGGGCAGTGAGTTCGGGCAAAGCCAGGGAGGCCGAACCCATGCTGGGGTCGCCCATGAAATTGACGGGGGGAAAGAGGAAGGGGGCGGCCGACGGGTAGACGTGGAGCACCTCCACGCGGGCCCCGAGGCGGGCGGCGGCCCAGGCGGTGTGCTGGTAGAGGCTGGCGGCGTAGGCCGAGCCATCCGTGCAGGTGAGGAGAGTGGGCATTGCTTTGGGGGGTGAAGACTCCGCAGGGTACACTGGTTTGGGCGGCGCGGCATTTTAAAATGCGCCGCGGAGCTCAGCGGTGGTAGGGTTCGCCGCGCTTGATGGTGTAAACGCGATAGAGTTGTTCCAGCAGCACGACGAGGGCCAGTTCGTGCTGCAGGGTCAGGGCGCTCAAGCTCCACACCGCGTCGGCGCGGTCCCGCAGGGCTTCGCTGTGGCCGTCCGCCCCCCCGATGAGGAGGCTGATGCGCTTGGTGCCGAGCAACTCCCAGCGGTCTACGGCGGCGTGCCAAGCGCCCGTGGTGAGGCGCTCGCCCCGTTCGTCCAACACGATGCGGCAGCTCCCTTCGCTGTTTTTGAGGAAGCGCTCCTCCACCTGGGGGCGGGGGCCGTCCTTGAGGTACGCCACCTCCACTTTGGCGTAGCGGGCGCAGCGGCCCAAATAGTCGTCAATGCCTTGGCGGGCCCAGGGCAGGGCGGGCTTGCCGACGGCGAGAATTTTCCAGTGCATCAGGGGTGTGGGGGGATTGGGAAATTTTGCTCCCCGCCCCTTGCATCCGTGCAGGTTTGGGTTACAGGGACCAATCCACTCCTGCCCTGTGGTGTAAAGGTAGCACAAGAGATTTTGATTCTCTTTGTCAAGGTTCGAATCCTTGCGGGGCATTTTAGCGGGTCTAGGCCATTGCCCCGTAGTGTAACGGTAGCACAAGAGATTCTGATTCTCTTTGACAAGGTTCGAATCCTTGCGGGGTAACCACCGCCGCCAGCGGCTCGACCGGCCTCCCGCCTCGGGGCAATTTCGCACTGTCCCCCAAGCTGGGGCGCGCGGTTTTCCGCGGGTTTGTGGCGCTTTAGGGGAGAGCGGGCGGCGTTTCTGGGAGGGGGGAGGAGTCGGCGCGGGCGGCGGATTCGAGGCGGGCGAGGCTTTCTTCGAGTTCGCGGGCGATCCAGGGGCGGAAGAGGAGGCCGAAGTAGCGGCGGCCGGTGTTGGAGCCGAAATCGGCGCGGCATTTCCAGCGCACCAGGGTCTGTTGGCGGTCGGGGGATTCCTCGAACTGAATCACGCTCTGGGCCTCGCCGCGCTCGCCAAAATCAAAGGCGAGAGCCACTTCGCGATCGGGGGAGACCGCAAGAATTTTGGCGCGGCCATCGCCTTCGCGTTTGCTGTGCCAAGCCAGGGCGGCTCCGGCACCGCGCTCCGGGCCGCTGTGGCGCACCTCTAAAAAGGGCTCGCGCTGCCACCAGGTGGCCCACTCGGGCCAGCGGCGCAGGCTGGCGACGCGGTCGTAGAGTTTGGGGGCGGGCAGGGGAATGAGGCGTTGGCGGTCTACTTCCAGAGCCGAGGGCAGGAAAAATCCCCCCACGGCCACCGCCGCCATCAGGGCGCCGCTCGCGATCGCCGCTCGTCTTGCCCATTTGCGCCAGGATATCATGCCCTACTGGTGCCACGCTTTGGCGGCGGCGCCACTCGGAACCTAATCCTCGGGCGGGGGGGGCGAGGGAGGTCGAATGTCGGCGAGGCAGCGGTCCGCGGCGGCGGCGGCGGATTCCCAGGGGAGGCTGGCCATGGGGGCTCCGGCGCGCTTGGGATGCGGGGGAGTGCCGGGGGCGACGCCCGCTTGGAGGACCTCGGCGCGGAGGTGGCGGGGGGCCCAGTGGAACGGATTGGTGGGGCCGAAAAGCCCCACTTGGGGCACCGCGAAGGAAGCGGCTAGGTGCATGGCGGCGGTGTCGACGGTGACGGCGAGCCGGGCGGCGGCGACCACGCCCGCGAGTTGCGCTAGATTTAATTTTCCGCGCAGATCGACCACGGGCGCCGGGTGGCCCTGGAGGATGGCGTCGATGTGGCGCCGCTCGAAATCGTCTTGGCCGCCGCTCAAGACGAGGGGGAGGCCGCGGCCGTGGAGGTGGTCGAGGAGGGCTCGCCAATGGCTCACCGGCCAAAATTTCTCGGCTCTGGCGGTGCCTGGGTGGAGCAGGGCATAGCCGGGAGGAAGGGGGGGCAGCGCCAGGTCGGGGGGGAGGTGGAGGTGCCCGGCATCGGGTCCGGGGGCTGGTTTCAGGCCGAGGGAGGCGGCGAGGGCGAGGTGGAAATCGATGGTGTGGAGTTCCCGCACGGGGGCGGCGCAGGTTTCCGTGCTGGCGAGGCGCCGCAGCCAACTGGCGTTGGGCTTGGCGTAGCTGGCGCGCCGGGGGGCTCCGGAAGCCAGGGCCAGGAAAGCGGAGCGGTCGGTGCTGGTGAAGTCCAGGGCGAGGTCTGGGCGGAGGCGGCGGAGGCGCCGCAACAGGGGCAGGTTGAGGCCCCCGGGCTGCCAGGTGAGGACTTCGTCGGCCCCGGCAAAGAGGGGGGCCAATTCCCCGGCAGCTCCCGCCAGGACCAGGGCGATATGCGCCTCGGGCCAGGCGGCGCGCAGCGCGCCCACTGCGGGAGCAGTTAGGACGGCGTCGCCGATGCGCTTGAGCTGGAGGAGGAGCAGGCGGGGCAAAACGGGGAAAAGGCTAGGATTGGCGGAGGGGAAGTCGGGAGGGAAAAAGGGGAAAAGTAGCGAGGCTGTACATTTACCCCATCTGCTGGGCCCGGGCATAACCGGCGAGGAGGCGGGCGCGGAAATGATCCCACGTAAAGTGGGCCGCGACATGGGCGCGCGCGGCTGCCCCCATGGCGGCGAAGCGGTCGCGCTCCCGCCAGGCCTCGGCGATGGCCTCGGCGAGGGCGTCTTCGTCGTTGGGGGGGATTTGCCGACCGGTCACGCCGTCGATGAGGGCGTCGCCGCTTTCCCGGGTGGTGATGAGGGGCAAGCCGCAGGCGGCCGCCTCCAGGGTGGCCTTGGCGAAGCCTTCGCACGCGCTGGGAAAGACCAGAGCGCTGGCGCTGCGGAGCAATTCGGGGACGTTGGGGACGAACCCGGTCACCCGCAGAGAGGGCCCGGCGGCGTCGTGCAATTCGCGCCGCACTTCGGGGTGGGGCTCGCCCACGAGGACGAGTTCGGCATCGGGCAGGGCCAGGCGGCGCCAGGCCCGCAGCAGTTGGGGCACCCCTTTGCGGCGGATCAGGGCGCCGACGAAGATGAGGCGGAAGCGCTCTGGGGGGGGGGCCGGGGTGAAGCGCGCGAGGTCGACCCCGCGGCCCACGTAGTGGAGCCGGTCGGGGGAAATGCCGGCATCCAGAAAGGTCTGCGCGGAGCAGCGCGAGGGCATGAAGAGGAGGGTGGCCAGCTCATATTCCATCAGCATTTGCTGCCGCGAAATGAGCAGTCGATGCTTCCAGCCCGCCCAGCCGCCCCGCTGCGAGGCCTCGCGCTCAGTTTTTGTTATAAAGGGCTTAGGGAGGCCCTTGTTGCGGTGCCAAGTGGGGATGTCGAGGACGGCGGGAATCCCCAGCTGGCGGGCCGCGATCAAGCTGTGCAGGGCGTCGCCGCTCCAGCTGTGAAAAAAATCGTAGCGCCCGGAGCGCAGTTCCCGCGCGGCGATCCAGTCGGCGTAGTGTTTTTTGGCGCCGTAGTAGGGCGCGCTGCCCAGGCCGGAGAGCAGGCGGACGGGGTGCCAGGCCAGGGAGCGGATGCGGGAGGGGGGAATGTCCTGTTGCTGGTTGGCGTAGCCGATGGCCCGGCGTAGAAAGCCGCCCTGCGCGGAGGCCTTGATGCCTTCCAGGGAGCTGACGTCCAAGCCGCTTCCGCCGATGCGGGCGCTGGTGCTGTAGAGCAGGGCGCGCGGCAAGTCCGCTGCCGCTGGGGGCGCGGGGAGGTCGAGGGAGAAGTCTGGAAGCAAGACTGGCGGGGACGGGTGAAGGGGAGAACTTTCCGCGGGGCGCGCCGCTTTGCCAACCCGGAATGGGGCGCGGGGAGCGAACTGGGAAAATAGGGTGAATTTTTCGCCGCCGAGACCAGTCAAAGCGTGCAGGGTCCTCACCCTTCTCGCCTCGGCTTCTATGAAAATCCGCCATCTCTCTTTCTTGCTCGCGGCCGCGGGCCTGTGGTTGACTTCCTGCGACCGCAGCCCCAGCGGGGTCCCGCAGGCGGCCCTAGCGCCAGCGACTCCGCCCGCGGCGGAGCCGGAAGCGCGGCGCGCCTTGGAGCGGGAAATCGCCGATCTAGAAGCCCAGGAGGCCCTGCTGCGGCGGCAGATCCAAGAAGATCAATGGGCCCGCGAAAAAGCGGAATTGCAGGGGCAGCGCGAGGAATTGGCCCGCGAAAAAGAGGCCTTGGCGGCCCAGCGGGCCGCTGTTGCCGCGGCGCCCGCCGCTCCGCCGCCTCCCCGGGCCGCGCTCGCGGAGCCCCTGGAGCCGCGCGCGCCGCGCGCGCCAAGTGCGGTCGGGCCCGGGGAGCTGGGCCGCGACTACCAAATGTTTTACGAGGGACTCGCTCCCTATGGGCAGTGGATGGAGACCGCGGAATACGGCTACGTGTGGCAGCCCGCGGCGCCGCCCTCGCCGGGCTGGCGGCCCTATACGCAGGGGCGCTGGGTCGACTCCGACCAGGGCTGGACCTGGGTTTCCAGTGAGCCTTTTGGCTGGGCTACTTATCACTACGGCCGCTGGGCCTTGCTGGCGGGCCGAGGTTGGATCTGGGTTCCTGGGGACACCTGGGCCCCCGCCTGGGTTTCTTGGCGCCACAGCGAGGACTTGGTGGGCTGGTGTCCGCTGCCTCCGGAGACGGTCTACGCGGAGGACCTCGAGTACGGCCCTAGCGTGGACGAGGACTACGGGATCAGCCCGGAGACCTATATCTTTATGCCGGTGAGTTATTTCGACGAGCCGGTTTTTACGCACTGTTATCCCGTGGCGCAAAACACGGTTTATTTCAGCGCCACGGTGGGCATCACCCACATCGTGATCCGTTCTGGCGAGGTGAGCTGCGGAGGGCCGCGCTTGGATTGGGTGAACCGCCGCTTGGCCCGGCCGATGACCCACTACCGCCTTAACCGAGGGGATGACTGGGGCGATCGCCGGGATTACCGCCCGCATTTTGAAGATGGCGCGCTGAGCTGTTATGCGCCGCGCGTGCGGACCTCTTGGAACGAGGGGATTCGGCCTTCTCGAATCCAAGGGCGCTGGGACGATGTAAAAGTGGTGCGCAGGCAGGACGCTTTTCACGGAGAGCTGGGCCGCCGCTACCGCGAGGAGCAACAAGAGCGCCGCACCCGGGCTACCGTGGCCCTGAAGGAAGAACCAGTGCGCCGCCTCGCCGCTCGCCACGAAGACTGGGAAAAACTTCGCTCTCGCCGCGATCAGTTAATAGTGAGCGCCAAGGAATATCGCCCTGCGGAGCCCGCGCGGGGCCGCCCCGCGGGGCTGGACGCGGCTCCGGACGACCCCTTGGAGGCGGCGCGCCAAAAACTCAAGGAGCGCCAGGACGAGGTGGCCCGCCTGCGCCAGCAGCGCCAATCCGCCGAGCTGCCAGACAAATCTCTAAGGGGGCGCCCGCCACAAGCCCAAGAGCAGGAAGTGCCCCGCCAGCAGCAAGCCAAGCAGGCAGAGGCGCGCCAGCGTCAGGCGGAAGAGGAACAGCGCGGCCCGCGGGAAAACCGCGGCCGCCCGGAAGCGGCCGAGGCGGCGCGCCAGCAGGAAGCCAAGCAGGCAGAAGCGCGCCAGCGTCAGGCGGAAGAGGAGCAGCGCGGCCCGCGGGAAAACCGCGGTCAGCCGGAAGCGGCCGAAGCGGCCCGCCAGCAGGAGGCCAAGCAGGTGGAAGCGCGCCAGCGGCAGGCGGAAGAGGAACAGCGCCGCCAGCGGGAAAACCGCGGCCGCCAGGAAGCGGTCGA
>CANHIJ010000090.1 GCA_947460575.1 Verrucomicrobiales bacterium
CTGTGGGTGACCTCTGGGACCTCAGGGATCGGGGTGACTAAGGTCGCCAAGGTCACGGGCGCCACGGGCGCCGCTGGTGCCACTGGTTCCGCTGGTTCCGCTGGTTCCGCTGGTTCCGCTGGGGCCACTGGGGCCACTGGGGCCACTGGGGCCACTGGGGCTACTGGAGTCACCGAGGTCACTGGGGCCACTGGCGCCGCCTGGGGGATAACATTGGGGGCGGGGTGGTCGAGGGAGGCCAATCTCCAGATTTCGTCGGGGGAGGGGGCGGCGGGGCGGGAGGAGATGTCAGGGCGGGGGGAGATGTCGGGGAAGGCGGGGAGGGGGCGGGGTGCCGGGGGAGGGGGGAGAGCTGGGGATTCGGGGAAGAGGTCGGGGAAGGATTGGGGGCGGGAGTTGGCGAGGAGGCGGGCGGCGATGGCGGCGCCGCCGACGAGTAAGCCCCCGGTGCGGCCGAGGAGGAGTCGGCCGAGGAGGAGGCTGGCGGTGCCGGCGAGAGCGGCCTCGAGGGCGGCGCGATCGGAGGGGCAAGGGGGCGCGGGCGGGGCGGGTTGGGACATGGCTAGGGGGGAGGAAAAAGGCTCGGGGTTGGACCTGAAGGGGGGGAGCGGGTAGGGTATAAAGCGTGGGGCGGAAGACAAACTGAATGTGGAGCCTGGGGGTGGGGGAGGTCAGTTGGAAGTCACGCGGGTGAGGGTGCCGGTTTCGCGGCCGCGGTGGAGGACCCAGAGGTAGACGGCGGCGGCGAAGGCCATCCAAATGAGGTTGGAGAGGAGGGAGAGGGCGAGGAGGGCGGGGTCGAGGGTGCCGTAGCCGAGGACGGCGCGCATGCCCTCGAAGACGGGGGTGCAGGGGAGGAGCCAGCCGAGGGATTGGGCCCAGGAGGGGAGTCCGCCGACGGGGTAGTAGACCGCGGCGACGGGTTGGATAAAGAAGGGGACGGCCCAGGCGAGGGATTCGGCGGCTTGGCCCCAGCGCATGATGAGGGCGGAGGAGAGGAGGCCGAGGGACCAGCCGAAGAGCATGAGGAGGCCGAAGAAGGGGACGAGGTGCCAGTGGAGTTGGAGGACGTTGAAGTGGAAGGCGCTGGCGGCGAGGAGGGAGAGGACGCCGACGGTGACGAGGATGCGGAGGATGCCAACGATGAAGGCGGCCGTGACGTATTCGATGGGGCGAATGGGGGCGACGAAGAGGTTGACGAGGTTTTTGGTCCAGACGTCTTCGAGGAAGGAGATGGCGACGGCTTGTTGGGCGCGGAAGAGGACGTCCCAGAGGATGACGCCGCCGACGAGCCAGGGAAGGAACGTGGGCGCGGAGGCGGCGCCTTGAGAGGTTTCGAGCCAGACGGAAAGGTTGCCCCAGACCATGAGTTCTACGATGGGCCAGAAGAGGAGTTCGACGAGTCGGACGGGGTTGCGGTTGTAGAGGTAGAGGTAGCGCCGCACGAGGGCATAAATGACGGTGAGGGACATGGGCGGGAGGCGATGAGGGAAACGGGGGGCGGCAGGGAAAGGAGCTTGGTGCAGAGCTGGAGGGGAAGCAACGCGGGGCTTTGGGAGAGTGGCGGCGGGAGAGGAGCGCTTGACGGTGTCGAGGGGGATGCGAGGGGTGAAATATGGGAGTTTTTATCCACTGGGCGGGGACGGCGGCGCTGCTGGCTCAGTTGGCGGGGGCGGCGGTGGCCTGGGGAGCGGATGGGGGAGCGGATGGGGTGGTGGCGGTGGGAGTGGAGGAGTTTTTGGGGAGCACGGGGGACAGCGCAGAGCAGTTGTTGCGCCTGGATTTGGACCGGAGCGGGACGCTGCGGGCGAGGGAGGATGGGGTAGGCGGCGGCTGGCGGCTGCGGGGGAGTTCCTCGGCGGGGCGGATCGATGGGGCCCTGTTGGATGCGCAGGGGGCGATGGTCTTCAACAATCACTATGCGGACGCGGACTTGCGAGACAACGTGCACGCGTTTGCCGACGACGTGGTGACGGCGATCACGCAGGGTCGGGGCTTGGCGGCGAGCAAATTGGCCTTTGTGGGGAGCCGGGAGGGGCGACGGCAGATTTATGTGGCCGACAGCGATGGCGAGCGCATCCAGCAGGTCACGAGCGACGCGGCTTTGAAGGGGTCGCCCAGTTTGGGGCCTGGGGGGGTCTTGATGGCGTACACCTCGTGGCAGAGTGGGTTCGGGGACGTGGTGTTGAAGGATTTGCGGGATGGGCGGGAGCGGACCATTTTGAGTGCGCCGGGAACGAACAGCGGGGCGGCTTTTTCGCTGGATGGAACGCGCTTGGCCCTGACGATGAGCTACCAGGGGAATGCGGAGATTTATATGGCTAGTGTGAGTGGGTCGCGGGTGCGCCGCCTCACCCATGCGCGGAGCGTGGAATTTTCCCCCGCTTGGGGACCGGAGGGGAACCGGGTGGTCTTTTGCTCGGATGCGGGAGGGGGTCCGCAGCTGTATGTGGTGGGGCGGCAAGGGGGGGCGGCGGAGCGGGTGGAGACGGGGTATCGGCACAATACCTCGCCGGAGTGGTCGGCGGACGGGGTGCATCTGGCATTTACGGGGCGGCAGGGGGGCGGGCCGGCCGTAGTGGTGCACGACTTGGCCTCGGGGCAAAATCGGGTGTTATTGGCGCGCGGGGAGGAGCCGACCTGGGCCCCGGATGGGCGGCATGTGGCGGCGGTGTTGGATGGGGCGCTGGTGGTGGTGGACAGCGTGACGGGGCGGCGGCGCACCATTGTGAGGGGATTTTCGGAGATCAGGGAACCTTCCTGGTCGCGTTAGAATGGAGGGAGACCTTTTTGCGCTATGAGATACTTGTTTTACCGAGTGAGCTGGGTGGCGGTGGGGCTGTGCGTTGGGGGGTTGTCCTCCTGTGTCAAGTGGAGTCGGGAGGGGGGAGGGGACCGCTTGAGCGAGGCCCCGCGGCGGGCTAATGTGGCTGGGTATTTGGCGCCGCAGGTGAAGCGGGGGAAGGTGGCGGGGATTGGGTTTGCGGCGGGGGCTTGGGAAATGCCGAAGGGGGAGCGGCTGAAACTGCGGGCGGCGGCGACGTATTTGAAAGTGACCGGGGAGCGGGTTATTTTGGCGGGGAGCGCCAAGGAGAGCAGTGCGGAGTACGCGCGGCAGTTGGGGCAGCAGCGGGCCTTGGCGGTGCAGCAGGCGCTGGTGGCGGAGGGGATCCCGGCGAATCGGATGGCCACCGTGAGCTTTGGGCGGGATATGCCGGGCGGGGGCGGGGACGAGGTGCAGTTTGGCTTTGTGCCGACGGGGGAGAAGGCTTTTTGAGCGGGGCGAGGATCAGGGCGCGGTCGGGACGGTGCGGAGCACTTTGGCGGTGAGGTAGGACATGAGGCTGGGAAACTGACGGCCGACGCGGAGGAGGAGGTTTCCGAGCTGGGGGTGGGTGACGGCGAGGCGGGCGAGCCGGTTGGGCCAGAGGCGGTGGCGATAGAGGCGGCGGTGGGTGCGGCGGTAGTTGGCGGCAGCGCCGGGGTCGCCGCGGAGGAACTGGGCGGCGGCGGCGGCGGCGAGTTGTCCGCTGTGGAGGGCGTAGTAGATGCCTTCGCCGGTGAAGGGTTCCACGACGCGGGCGGCGTCGCCGACAAGGAAGCAACCGGGGAAGGGGGCGGGAGGGAGGTCGGCGCGCTCCAGGGGCGCGATGCTGCGCCAGGGGTGGTCGGGGGGAAGGGCGAAGCGGAGGTGGGCCGCGGCTTTGGCGGCGGCGAGGTGGGCAGTGGTCGCGACGAGGCAGATATTCATGCGCTGCGAGTCGACGGGGGCGATGCCGCAGTAGCCGTGGGGAAGCCATTCGAGGGCCACGGTGCCGCGGTAGGCCTCCGCGAGGGGGGCGTGGCATTGCAGGGCCACGCGGTGGGGGCGGGAGCGGGGGAAGAGGCCGAGGAGGTGGCAGGTGGTGGAATTGCGGCCGTCGGCGGCCACGAGGGCGCGGGCCGCGATGGTGTGGGAGGCGGTGGCGAGGTGCCAGAGGGGGGGGCGCTGTTCGAGGTGGGTGAGGGGGTGGCCGGAAAAGAGGGTGGCGCCGGCTGCTTGGGCGGCGTCGAGGAGGGCGAGGTCAAAGGATTCGCGGGTTACGGCGCGCTCGGCGCCGGGGGGGAGGGCGACCTCTAGTGGGCGGCCGCTGGGGCTGGCGAAGCGGACGCGGTGGAGGGAGGCGTGGTCGAGGGCGCGGATCGCGGGGGCGCAGCCGAGGGCCTCGAGGACGGGCCAGACGGAGGGGTTGAGGCAATCGCCGCAGACCTTGTGGCGGGGGAAGGGGCTGCGCTCGAGGAGAGCGACGCGGAGGCCGAGGCGGGCGGCGGCGAGGGCGCAGGCAGCCCCGGCGGGACCGGCTCCGGTGATGGCGAGGTCGTAGGGGACAGGCATGGCGGCGCCGGAGCTACGCCTGGCGGAAGCCGTAGGTTTGCGCGAGCTGGAGGCATTCACGGAGGGGGCGCAGGCCTAGGGAGGGGGTGGGGTCGGCGAGGCAGGCGGCGGCGGCGCAGACGCCGAGGCGGAGGCCCTCTTGGGGAGACCAGCCTTCGTGGAGGGCGAGGACCCAGCCGGCCGCGAAGGCGTCGCCGGCACCGGTCGCGCCTTTGACGTAGTGGGGGGGGAGGGCGAGGGAGGGTTGCCAGGAGCTAGCGGAGGAGCTGGCGGTGAGGGCGCCTTCGACGGCGTGGATGGTGACGCTGCGGCGGACGTTTTTGGCGAGGAGCCAGTTGGCGGCGGCGGCCAAGGCGGGGCGGTCCAGGGAGCCGTCGGGGCGGCGGAGGGCCTGGCCGCAGAGTTGCCCGGCTTCGATTTCGTTGAGGATGAAGTGGTCGATCCAGGGGAGGGCGCTGCGGGTGCTGGCGATGAGGTCGGGGTGGGCGACGCTGACCATATCGACCACGGTGACGAAGCCGACAGCTTGGGCGGCTTCGAGGAGGTGGGAGGCGGTGCTGCGGCCGTCGGGGGCGGTGGCGTCGAGGGCGTCGAGGAGCATCAGGTAGCCCAGGTAAAAGAGGCGGGCGGAGCTGGCGTCGAGGTGGATGTCGCTGGGGGCGAGGTGGGCATTGGCGCCGCGGTGGTGGAAGAAAGTGCGGCGGCCGGTGTTGATGGCGGTGAAGGCGTCGGTGTAGCTGGTGGTGAGGTTGGGGCGGACGTGGAGTTGGGCGGTATCGATGCCGTGGAGGCGGCAATCGTCAAGAATGGCGGTGGCGGCGGCGTCTTGGCCGAGCAGTCCGGCGGCTTGGAGAGGGAAGGGGGCGCCAAGGCGGGCGAGGTCGACGAGGAGATTGTAGGCGCCGCCGCCGTTGCTGGTTTGCTCCGAGTGGATCGTGGCGAGCATTTCCTCGGCGGGCCAGGCGTCGATGAGTTTGACGTGATCGACGATGAAATTGCCTGCGGCCAGCACTCCAGAGCGGAGGGGGGGAGATTCGGGAGAGGACATGGGGAAACGGTGGCAGGCCGCGGGCGGGTCTGCAAGGAGTGGAACGGGCCGGGGGGCGGGGCGCGGCTATTAGCCTTCGGGGGAGGCTTTGGCGCCGGCGAGGCGGGCGCTGCGCTCGGCGAGTTCGATGTGGAACTGCTCTGGGGTGGGGGCCTCGCCGTTTTGGCGGGTGCGGCCGAACCAGTGGCTGAAGGTTTCGGCGGGTTGGCGTTCGGCTTTGTAGGCTTCGAGGTAAGGTCGGATGGTGGCGGGGATGTCGGCGAGGGGGACGACCTTTTGTTCGAGGCCGGCGAGGCGGTCGCCCGCGATGCTGCCGCCGACGAACATGGCGTATTTATTGGGGGCGCGGCCGACGAAGCCGAAGTCGGCGTTGTAGGGGCGGCCGCAGCCGTTGGGGCAGCCGGTCATGCGGACGAGGATGGGGTCTTGTTCGAGGCCGAGTTCGCGGAGGATGAGGTCGAATTGGTCGAGGACGCCGGGGAGGGCGCGTTCGGATTCGCTGAGGCTGAGGCCGCAGGTGGGCAGGGCGACGCAGGCGTGGGCGACGCGGCGAGTGGCGGTCATGCCGTCGGCGTGAGGGACGCCGTGTTTGGCGAGAATGGCGTCGACGGCAGGCTGAAGGGCCGGGGGGACCTCGGCGATGATGACGTTGGTGTTCGGGGTGATGATGAAGGGGAGGCCGAGGTCGCGGGCGATTTCGTTAAAAGCGCTGAGGTATTGGGGGCCGTCGGGGCGGTCGGTGATGCGGCCCATGCTGACGTAGACGGCGCAGAAGAGGAGGCCATCGCCTTGGGGGTGCCAGCCGAGGTTGTCTTCGACGGTGGCGAAGTTGAGGGGTTTGGCGGGGGAGGTGGGGATGCCGGGGAGGCGGCTGAGGACTTCGGTGCGGAAGCCGTCGATGCCCATGGTTTGCACGGTATACTTCATGCGGGCGTTTTTGCGCTCGGTGCGGTTGCCGTGGTCGCGCTGGGTGGTGACGATAGCTTCGGCGGCGTCGACGACGTGTTGTCGGGGGACGTAGAAGAGGGGTTGGGCGAGGAAGGGCCGGGTGGTGAGTTGGCCGTGGCTCATGCCGAAGCCGCCGCCGACGGTGAGGGTGTAGCCTTGGACTGCGCCGTCGAGGACGTGGGGGATGAAGCCGAGGTCTTGGGAGAAGACGTCGACATCGTTTTGGGGTTCGATGGCGATGCCGATTTTGAATTTACGGGGGAGGTATTTTTCTCCGTAGATGGGGTCTTCGGCGGCTTTGGCGTCGTGGGCGGCGGTTTGGGCGCGGACGGCGGGGTTGACGTCGACTTGGGCCCAATCGAGGTCGATTTTTTCGCCGTCGAGCCAGATATCGGCGTAGGCGGCGCTGCGCCAGAGGAAGCGCTGGCTGAGTTCTTCGGAGAGGAGCTGGGCGTCTTGGCGGATGCCGTCCTTGAGGGGGGCGGCGGGGGCCATGGTATTGCGGACGACGTCGCCGCAGGCGCCCATGGTGGTGAGGCCGCTGCGGCAGATGCCGGCGATGACGGCCTTGAGGTTGCCTTTGAGGACGCCGTGGAGTTGGATGCCTTGGCGGTTGGTGAGGCGGAGGGAGCCTTCGGAGAGGACGCAGAGGTCGTGGTGGATGAGCCACTGTTGGGCGGAGATGCGGCCGCCGGGCATTTTGGAGCGGACCATGAAGCTCCAGGCCTTTTCCTGTTTTTCCTTGTTGCGGGCGGCGCGGAGGTCGCGGTCGTCCTGTTGGTAGCTGCCGTGGAACTTGAGGAGGACGTTTTCGGAGTCCTCGACGTGGGTCAGGGCGGGGTCGGCGAAGTTTTCGGCGAGGTCGCCGCGGAGGCCGTTGGATGCGAGTTTGATTTCTTCGACGCTGGCTTTGGACATGGTGGGGAGGGGCTAAAAGGGGAGCGGGAAAGTGGACGGTAGGGAAGGGAGGGCAAGGGGCAAGGGAAAAATCCCTATTCTCTACAGGGAATTAGGAGAATCGGGAAAGGAAAGGGAGGGGAGGCGGCGGGCGATTTCGCAGAGGGCCCATTGGGCGTGTTCGGCGATGAGGGGGTTGGGGTCTTGGGCGGCGCGGGAGAGGGCGGGGAGGTCGTCGGGGGTGCCGACGTTGCCGAGGGCGACGCAGACGTTGCGGAGGAAGGCGGGGAGTTTGATGCGGCGGATGGGGCTGAGGCGGAAGAGGGCGGTGAAGGAGGCGGGGTCGAGGGCGAGGAAATGGCGGAGGGGCCACTGGTGGACGAAGGGTCGGGCGGCGAAGGCGGTTTCGCGGGAGGCTTGGGCGAAGCGGTTCCAGGGGCAAGCGGCGAGGCAGTCGTCGCAGCCGTAGATGCGATCGCCGAGGGCTTGGCGAAATTCGAGGGGGATGGGGCCTTGGTGTTCGATGGTGAGGTAGGAGAGGCAGCGGCGGGCGTCGAGTTGGTGGGGGGCGGTGATGGCCTGGGTGGGGCAGGCGGTGAGGCAGCGGGTGCATTTGCCGCAGTGATCGTGGAGGGGGCGGTCGGGGGCGATTTCGAGGGTGGTGAGGATTTCGGCGAGGAAGAAGTAGCAGCCGAGGGTGGGGTGGATTTGGAGGGTGCTTTTGCCGTTCCAGCCGAGGCCGGAGGCGGTAGCCCAGTCGCGTTCGAGGATGGGGCCGGTATCGGCGTAGAGTTTTTGGGTGCCGCCGCAGTCTTCGAGGTGGGAGCAGAGGTCGCGGAGTTTGCGGTCGAGGAGGGGGTGGTAGTCGTCGCCCCAGGCGTAGCGGGCGATGGAGCCGGTGGCGGCTTGGGGGGGAGGGGAATGGGGGTGGGGTTGCCAGTAGTTGAGGGCGAGGGAGACGACGGAGCGGGCCCCGGGGAGGACCTCGCGGGGGTCGCAGCGGCGCTGGGGTTGGCGGGCCATCCACTCCATGGAGCCGTGGCGGCCGTCGTCGAGCCAGGCTTGGAAGGCGTCGGCGTGGGGAGCGGGGCCTTGGAGGAGGGCGATGCGGCAGTCGTGGAGGCCGAGGTCGGCGGCGAGGCGCTTCAGATTCGCGGCGAGGGTGGAAGGGTCGGGGGTCACGCCTGGGGCGAGGAGAAGTGGACGCGGACGGATTCGGCTAGGCCGTAGGCAGCTTCGTCGGGGTTGACGTCGGAGACGTCGAAGTCGAGGTGGGCGGCGGCGGCGTAGAGGGGGCGGCGGAGGGCGAGGAGGTCGGTGAGGGTTTGGCGGGGGTTGGGGGTTCGCATGAGAGGGCGGTCTTGATTGCGCTGGATGCGGGAGAAGAGGGTAGCTTCTGGGGGGTTGAGCCAGATCACGAGGCCGATGGCGCGGAGTTTGGGGACGTTGGCGGGGACGGTGACGATGCCGCCGCCGGTGGCGATGACGGCGTGTTGGGTGGAGGCGAGGGAGTCGAGGGCGGCGGATTCGCGGGCGCGGAAGCCGGATTCGCCTTCGGTTTCGAAGATGCGGGGGATGGAGAGTTGGGCGGATTGGGCGACGAGGTGGTCGGTGTCGATGAATTGGAAGCCGAGCTGGCGGGCGAGGAGGGAGCCGACGGTGGTTTTGCCGCAGCCCATGAAGCCGATGAGGATGACGTTGAGCGGGGGTGGCTCTGGGGAGGACATGGGGCCATGCTGGGGCGGGAAGGGCGGCAGCACAAGGCCCTTCCGGGCGAGGGATTTAGGGGGTTAGGGAGGCGCGGAGGCGGAAGCAGCGCTGGGGGGTGGAGGAGGGGCTGAGGTAGGAGCGGAAGCCTGGGGGAGCGGGGCCTGCGACTAAGTCTTGGGGGGGAAGCCAGGGGCCGCTGGGGGAGGGGGCGGCTTCGAGGGTGAGGGCGGCGCTTTCGGCGTCGGGGTTGAGGGGGAAAGCGAGGAGGGAGGCCTTTTCTTGGGGGGTGATGGTGAGGGTGGGGAAGGAGGTGGGGTCGAAGGGGAGGGTGGCGGCGGCGAATTCGAGGAGGTTGGAGGCGCCGTCGCCGTCGGGGTCGTCGAGGGGGTTCGAGGCGGGGTGGGAACCGATCCAGTGGGGGAAATCTGGCGCGTCGGAGAGGCCAGGGGAGCCGTGGGGAGCGAGGCTGGGGCGCCAGTGGGCGGGGTTGGCGGGGTCGTGGAGGCCGCGGGGGTTGATGAGGACGAGGGCGGGGCCGGAGCCGTCGGGGGCAGTGGGCCAAGGGGCTTCATCGGAGAAGGCGAGGTCGAAGATAGGGAGGTGGTCGGGGGATTCGAGGCGGAGGTGTTCGCCGCGGTTGGCGAGGGAGGAGGAGAAGGTGCCGACGAGGGCGGGGAGGGGGCCGGAGCGAAAGGCGAGGGCGGCGGGGTGGTGGGCGAGGATGAGGCGGCCACCTGGAGGGAGTGCTTGGAGGGTTGGGGAGTCGAAGGCGAAGGTGATGCCGCTGGTGAAGCGGCAGCCGGACAAGGAGACGGGGAAGGGGGAAGGGTTGAGGAGTTCGAGGAATTCGAAGTCGCTGGATTGGGAGAAGCCGGCGGCGCGCTCGAGGTCGGTGGGGTCGGTGGGGTGGTAGTGGATTTTGCTGAGGACGAGGTTTTGCGGGGAGGGGGGGTAGGCGGTGGGGAATTGGGCTTCGGCGAGGGCGGACCAGGCGAGGAGGGAGCGGGCGCGGGCTTTGACGGTGGTGAGGCCGGTGAGGAGGGGGGGCTGGGCGGGGTCGTAGAGCTGGGCGCTGGGGGAAGGGGAGAAGGTGCCACCGGTTTGGGCGATGAGGCGGACGGTGCAGAGGAAGTCGCTGCTGGCGGCGGTTTGGTTGAGGCCTTGGAGGGCGAGGACGTTGCGGCCGACGCGGAGGAGGGGGCGGACCGTGGCGGCGTCGAGGGTGAAGGGGGTGAAGATGATGGCGGAGGAGTCGTCGTGGGAGGTGGTAGCGGAGGCGGCGAAGGTTTCGGAGGCGGGGGCGTTGGCGCGCTGGACGACGGTGCCGTTGAGGGCGGCGATAAAGCCGTCGTCGTATTTGGCTTCGAGGATGAGTTGGGTGAGGGCGTCGATCTCGGATTGGCTGGGGAGGGAGAATTCGAGGCGGATGTAGATGGAGGGTCGGAACCCGCGCATGGGGTTGGAGACGTCGGTGAGGAAGTGGGGGAGGTAGTCGCCTTGTTGGTCGTAGCCGAGGCCGTTTTGGCCGGGGCGCCAGACTTGGGGATTGGAGGGGCCGGTGAGGCTGCGCCAGGAGGTGCCGATGGAGGTGGTGGGGACCCACCAGGTGCAGGGGGCGCCTTCTTCGATGAGGGGGCGGCGGGAGGCGGGGGTGAAGGTGCTGGGGTCGCTGCCGTCGAGGGTGTAGAAGAGCTGGGCGGTGGGCAGGGGGTGGCTGAGGAGGAGGGGGGAGCCGAGGGGGAGGGTGCCGCGGTCGGGGGCGATTTGGGGCGCGGGGAGGGCGGGGAAGAGGGCGATAGATTGAAACTGTTGGAGAACGAGGGCATTGCGGGTGGCGATGAAGGTATCGCGGAGCCATTTGATTTCGGGTCTCCAGTGGGTGTTGCGGGTGAGGGCGAGGTTGAGGGGATTGAAGCGGTTGACGTCGCCCCAGCGGGCGGATTCGGCGACGAGGGGGAGGTCGAGTTGGGCGGCGAGGGCGTCGAGGCGGGCGGTGTTGTGGGCGGTGGTGAGTTGGCCCTGATTGAAGAAGTGGCGTTGGAGGTGATCGCCGAATTTTTGTTGGAAGGGGGGGTAGGTGCGGAGGGCGGCGTAGGGCCAGGTGGGGCTGCCGGGGGTGCCGACGCGGGTGCTATCGAAACCGGCGAGGTGTTGTGGGGGGTAGTAGGGGAGCCAGGGGGGCTGGTAGCCGAGGCCGAGGTTGAGCATGAGGTGTGAGCCGAAGCTCATTTCGGCGTCCCAAATGTGGAGGCGGAAGCGGTCGGGCTGGCCGCGGGAGCGGCGGGCGGCGTACCAATTTTTGTTGTCGAAGTAATCGACGGCGGCTTCCTGGGAGCCGTTTTTGAGGTAGATGGGGCCGCACCAATCGTAGTCGCCGGACCAGATGCGGACGATGAGGTGGTCGATGTAGTCGTCGATGTCGAGGAGGGCGGCGAGGGCTTGGTAGTCGGCGTCGGATTGGATGCCGCCGTCGGCGAGGTGTTGGACTTGGTCCCAGGCGGAGGCGTCGCCGTCGACTTGGGTGTAGGTTTCGCCGGTGTAGGTGGGGTGGTGGAGGACGTCCCAATCCTGGGGATTTCCGCCGGAGTGAGCGGCGTAGAAGTCGGCGTTGGGGCGCTCGTGGAGGTCGTAGAGGCCCCAGTAAAGGCCGTTGAGGTAGAGGTGGACGTAGCGGCCGCGGGGGCTGAGGCGGCCCATATCGGTTTCGGCCTGGCGGAGGAATTGGTCTTTGAGGTAGGTGGCGTGGGCGGCGAGGAGGGAGCTTTGGTTGCCGAAGGGGACGGCCCAGCCGTCGTGGCCGCCGGGGCGGAGGACGAGTTGGTCGAAGGCTTGGACGGGAGAGTTTTCGAAGAGGGGGTAGCGGAGTTTGTCGGTGCCGTAGGCTTTGCGGAAGTAGAGGCGGAAGGGTTTTTTGGGGTGGTCGCGGGCATTGCCGCCGTGGATGCGGAGGCCGGCGTTTTGCTGGATGGATTCGGGCCAGCCGGGGCCGAGGAATTCGAGGGAGACGGGGAGTTCGGCGGAGCCGTAGCGGCCGTCGGCGTAGAGGCCATCGGCTTGGAAGAGGGGGGCTTGGTCGGTGCTGAGGGAGAGGATGGGGAGGGATTCGCGGAGGGCGAGTTCGGTGAGGCCGCGGTATGGGGGGTCGTCGACGACGGTTTGGTCCATGGCGTAGTCGGCGGGGACGGGGATGAGGGATCCGAAGCCGTTGTCTTCGGTGCCCCAGGTGGAGGGGTAGTTGGGGGGGGCGGATTGGCGGATGACGTCGGCGGGGAAGAGGTAGCTGTGGGTGAGGACGGGGGAGGGGTGGCGGGCGTCGGCGTCGGCGAAGGCGCGGACTACGGTGGTAGTGGAGATGGCGAGGGGGGCGGTATAAATGCGGGCGGTGCGGGGGAGGGGGGTGGAGCCGTCGGTGGTGTAGTAAATGGTAGCGCCGGGGGTGGGGCAGGTGAGGGCGAGGGCAAAGGGGCTGCGGAAGAGGCCGCGGGGGGCGCTGAATTGGGGGGCGTCGGTGAAGCCGTCTTCGGCGATGGGGTTAGCGGCGCGGGGGCTGGGCTGGGCGAAGTAGCCGATTTGGGGGGACTGGGCGGGGTTGAGGGTGAGGAGTTCGAGTCGGGGGCGGAGGAGGAGGTCGACGCTGTCGGGGGATCCGTTGAGGGCTTGGATGGCGAGAAGATTGGGGCCGTCGCGGAGGGAGCCGAGGGCGTCGGGGAGGGGGATGGCCTCAAAGGCGAGGGAGGCATCGTCGTCGTGGAAGGCGGTGGCGGCGGAGTCCCAGGCGGGGGTTTCGGGGGCGTAGCGGCTGGCGATGCGGGCGCCGTTGAGCCAGGCGATGAAGCCGTCGTCGCACTGGAGGTGGAGGACGAGGCCGCTGAGGGAGCGGCGATCGGCGACGGTGAAGGGGAGGCGGAGGTAGGCGGTGGCGTTTTGCTCGAACATGGCGGCTGCGAGGTCGCCGCCGGGGCCGAGGAGAGGGGTGTAGGGTCCGTCGGGTCCGTCGCGGTCGTAGCCGATGCCAGTGTGGGCGAGCGGCCAGGAGCGGTCGTCGAAAGCGGGGTTTTGCCAGCCTGGGAGGGGGCCGGTGGGGACAAGGGCGCGGCCGGGGGCGCCGGGGGCGAGGAGGGTGGAGCTGATTTCGGCTTGGTAGAGGCCGTAGGAGCGGTCGGGGAATTGCTCAGGGTAGGGGGCAAAGCTGGAGAGGGGGGTGTCGCCGTTGGGGGGGAAGAGGGCGAGGAAGCCGCCGCGGCGCTCCAGGCGGAAATTGGTGTGGAGGGGGAGTTTGGGGGCGCGGCGGTCCTTGCCGGAGGCCCAGATGAGGTGGTAGGCGCCGGGTTGGAGGACGAGGGAGGGGAAAACCCAGCGCTGGGAGTCGGCGGGGTCGTCGGTGAGGCGGTAGCCGAGGAGGTTGCAGGGCTGGGGGTCGGGATTGTAGATTTCGATGAAATCCGAGGCGTCGCCGTCTTCGTCGCGGAGGGCGTCTTGGTTGTCGGCGAGGAATTCGGTGAGGCGGGGCAGCGCGGGGGCGGGCTGGGCGGCGGCGAGGAGGGCGGCGGCGAGGAGCAGGGCGCGGGCGGTCCTGCGGAGGAGGCCTGCGGCGTAGGGGAAGGGACGGGGAGGGGCTGACACCGTGGAGGGGAGCGCGGTTTTGGGAAGAGTATGGGGGTGCGGCGGGGGGAAGTAAATGCGGGGCGGAAAAACTTCTGGAAGGCGGAAGGTGGGGCCGGAGGGGGCGGGGAAAGCGCTTGCGCGGCGGGGCGGCTGCCGCGAGGCGGGGAGGAAGGAGATTTTTTAAATTTATGCGCGCGCTTTTGGTTTTTTCTGTAGTCGCGGTGGCGGCGGTGGCGCGGCTGGCGGCGGCGCCCTTGGTTTTGCCGGGTTGCACGGCCTATGGGGTGCCCGATGGCAGCGCGCTGCGGGTGGATGAGGCCGAGGGGGTGTTGGATTGGAAAGACCCGGGGCTGGCGGTGGTGTGGTACGGGGAATTTGCCCAAGGGGGCGAGCTGCGGGCGCGGCTGCGGGTGGCCCTGCCGGAGGGGAGTCGGTCGCGCTTGCGGCTGAGCGCTGGGGGCGGGTCGCGGGAGGTGGAAATTGTGGGGCAAGCCGAGCCGCAGCTGGTGGATTTTGGGAACTTTGCGGTGGGTGGAGCGGGTTACGAGAGCTTGCGCTTGGAAAATCGCAATGCGGCGGGGCAGGCGGCGGGGCGTTTGATCGCGCTGGAATTGGAGGGGGCGGCGGCGGCGGGGGCCCACTTCAATGTCGTGGAGCGGCGCAATGCGGCGTCGGTGCACTTGGCCTTTCCGGTGCCGTCGGGGGAGCCGCTGACCGCGTTTTACAATGAAGTGACGGCGGTGGAGGACCCGATCCACACCTACTACATGGCCTGCGGGTTTTCGCGGGGGTATTTGGGGATGCAGGTGAATTCAGCGACCGAGCGGCGCCTGATTTTTTCGGTGTGGGACAGCGGGAGCGGGCAGCGGGCGGCGGACCGCAGCGCGGTGCCCGAGGAGCAGCACACCCGGCTATTGGCCCAGGGGGAGGGGGTCGAGGCCGGGGTTTTTGGCAACGAGGGCACGGGGGGACATTCCCATTTCATATATCCCTGGAAAACGGGGGAGGCCCAGAAATTTGTGGTCACGGCGCAGCCCCAGGCTGGGGCCACGGAGTACGCCGGATATTGGTTTCACCCGGAGGCGGGGCAGTGGAAATTGCTGGCGCGCTTTCGGGCGCCCGAGGACGGCAAATACCTGCGGGGGCTCTACTCCTTCAGCGAGAATTTTGCTGGGGAAACCGGCCACTTGCGGCGCAAGGCCCGCTACGGCAACCAGTGGGTGCGCCGCGCCGACGGCAGCTGGAGGGAATTGCTCCAGGCGACTTTTAGCCACGACGCCACGGGCAAGGCGGCGCGCCGGGACCGCTTCATGGGAGTCGAAAATGGCCAGTTTTTTTTGAGCCACGGGGGGTTTGTCGAAGGTTTTACGGCCTTTGGCGCGGCCTTTTCGCGGCCCGGGGGCGGGGCGGCCCCCGACTTGAAGTTGCCGGAAGCGCCCTGACCTGCCATAGGTGAGGTGGCCCTTATTTAAGCTTAAGATTTTTCTGACATGATTCCCCCCGCCTGTACTTCCCGCGTCATGGCTCCTTCCCTGCTGGCCGCGGACTGGAGCCGCCTGCCCGAGGAGTGCTCGCGGGCGATTCGGGCGGGGGCGGATTGGCTGCACTGCGATGTCATGGACGGCCACTTTGTGGACAACATCACGTTCGGGCCGCAATTCATCGAGTGCTTGTCGAAGACCAACGACATCTTTTTGGACGTGCACCTCATGATTGAGCGGCCGGACCACTTTTTGCCGCGCTTTATCAAGGCCGGGGCGGACGGGATCACGGTGCACGTCGAGGCGGACCACGCGGTGGGGGAGACCTTGCGGCGGATTCGGGAGGCGCGCTGCCAGGTGGGGTTGGCGCTGCGGCCGGAGACGGACTTTGCGGCGGTGGAGCCGTACCTGGAGCAGATCGACCTCTTGTTGGTGATGACGGTGGTGCCGGGCTTTGGGGGGCAGGCGCTGATTCCGGAGACTTTGGAAAAGGTGCGCGCGGCGCGGGAGTACCGAGAGGCGCGCGGGCTGCACTATCATATTGAAGTCGACGGGGGGATCACCCAGGCCACAGCGCGGGCGGCGGCAGAGGCAGGGGCCAATGTGCTGGTGGCGGGGAGCGCGCTGTTTGGAGCGGCGGACATGGGGGAAGCGCTGGCGGCGATGCGGGCGGTGTGAAGGGGGTCGGGGTGGCTAGGGCGAGAGGCCTGATTCCACCTTGCCTTTGGCGGGCGGCAGGGATACTTAAGAAAAATGATGGAACGTCGGCAGAGCTACAACTTGGGCGCGGGGAAACGCGGGGGAGCGGTATTTTTGGAGGTGGATGGCGAACTGGAGGGACGGTTCCGGGCATGAGTGCGCAGGGGGGGGCGCGGCGCGCGGCATCGCGGGTTCGGCTGATGGATTGGGATGAAGCGGAGGCGATCGCCACGGCGCGGCAACTGCGGGAGGAAAGCGGCGGGGCCTCGCTGGCGGTGGTTTTTGTGTCGCCCGACTGGGGCCCGCACCTGGGGGATTTTATTGAGATTTTACAAATATACGGCCATGCGCGGCAGGTGGTGGGGTGCTCGGCGGGGGGGTTGATTGGGGTGGGCCAGGAGGACGAGGGCGCGAGTGGGTTTTCGGTGCTGTTTTTGAATTTGCCGGAGGAGGAAGTGCGGACATGGGTCATCGACGAGCACTTTCAGATTCCGCGGGATCGCCCGGCGGCGGGGGGGTGGTTGCTGTTGGGAAATCCGCTGCGGCTGAACGCGGCGGCGCTGTTGGCGGATTTGAATCGGATCTATCCTGGGGTGCCGGTGTATGGGGGCTTGGCGAGCGGCGGGGGGGATCGGGAGAGCCTTTTTGCGTTTCACCACGGGGCGGGGATGATGGACTCGGCTGGGGTGGCAGTGCACTTGCCGGGTTTGGCGCTGCGGGGCTTGGTGAGCCAGGGCTGCGAGCCAATTGGAGAGCCGTATACGATCACCGAAGTGGACCAGGAAGTGGTGTTGGGAGTGGGCGGGCGGCGGGCCTACGATGTGCTGGTGGATACGTACGAGGGCTTGGAGGAGGAGGCGCAGCAGCGGGCGCGGGGGAACTTGATGGCGGGTTTGGCGGCCAGCGAATACCGGGAGGATTTCCGGCGCGGCGATTTTTTGGTGCGGAGCATTTTGGGGGGAGACCCGGAGACGGGGGGCGTGCGGATTGGGGCCTTGCCGCGGGTGGGGCAGACGCTGCAGTTTCAGCTGCGCGAAAAAGACGCCGCGGACGAGGAGATGCGGCGCATGAGCGAGGGACTGCGGGAGGGCGAAGGGGTGCCATTGGCCCTGCTGTGCTTTGCCTGCGCGGGGCGCGGCCAGGAACTCTTTGGGGTCCCCAACCACGACGCCGGGATTTTGGAGGAAACCTTCGGGGGCGTGCCGCTGGCGGGATTTTTCTGCAACGGAGAGTTTGGCCCGGTGGGCGGACTGAATTTTGTGCACGCCTACACCGCGGCGGTGGCGGCGCTGTATTGAGGAGGGCGGTTTTCCTTTTGACAACCGGCGAGGGTTTGGTATGTGCCGTTCCGGTTCGGCTCGCGAATTGCGGCAGGGTAGCTCAGCGGTAGAGCAGGGGACTCATAAGCCCTTGGTCGGGAGTTCGATTCTCCCCCTTGCCACCACGCGCGAAGCAGGCAGCGCCCCTGAGGGGCCTCCCGCGCGGGCGCTCCGACCGCTGACCACACTATCAGCTATGAGCATACCTTCTTCTCTCTCCGCAGGCTTGGGCAACGGCCAAACTACCCCTCCAGAGCCGCCGCGGCGGCTGCGGGCCGGGCCTTGGCAGGTGGATTTGATCGAGGGGGAACTGCGGTATTTGTCGGTGGGCGGGGACGAAGCGGTGCGGCGGATTTACGCGGCGGTGCGGGATCGCGATTGGAATACGGTGCCGGGGGAGCGGAGCGCGCTCGAGGTGGTGGAAGAAGCGGGGGGCTTTGATGTGACCTGGCGCAGCGAGCACGTAGACGGAGCGGTGGATTTTGTGTGGGAAAGCCGGATCGTGGGCAGCGCCGACGGGGTGCTGACCTGGATGTTTGACGGCGTGGCGCGGCGCGCTTTTCCGAAAAAC
>CANHIJ010000091.1 GCA_947460575.1 Verrucomicrobiales bacterium
ATGAGACTCCCCAGGCCGCAAGAACCGTCCATTTCGATGAGAAAAAGGCGAAAAACCGCCGCATGACACTTTTTAAGTTAGAAAATGAAAACCGCTCGGCCCTCCGAAAATCTCGCAAAAATCTGCTCCAGCGTTTTTGCGGGCACGTCTTAAAAGAGGACACCCTGCGCAAAATGGGAGAAATGCCGACCCTCGGAGTCCATGTCCGGTTTATCCGGGACATCTGCAAAAAGCTTCAGAAATCTCAGCCGAACGGCATCGTAGCGCTAATTGAACCCTTGGCTCACGAGAAGCTGGCGAATCCGCTCACCGCATTCCGAAACAATTACAAAGGGCATGGGGCTGTTCCATCGACTCATTTAGCCGAAGATCTTTTGGAAGAAATGGCGGATAAGTTTGGTGAATTGCTTAAGCGAGTCGCCTGCGTCCATCGTGAGTACCCGTCCTGCATCGCCCAGCTCGGGACACTGTCGGAAGATTTCCACGTGGTTTTAAAGAATGCCGACGATTCCATTTACTTGGATCTCTACCCTCTTTTTTTAGCTGCGCCTTGCGCTAAGGAGGTTTCCATTATCTACAATGGGCGAAAAAAGAAAACCGACGTTCAATACCTGGATTACCAAACGGGCGACGGTTTCATCCAGAAGCCAGGTGAGGCTGCTGCCGATGCGTTCAACGCAGAATTTCCACCTCCCGCAAAAAAAGGATCCAGCGGCACTGGTGTGCCGGGACCTGGCACCGCTCTGATCGAAGCCCGGAGTCGTTCCTTCAAGGGGAGGGATGCCGACTTGAGGGCGATTGATCAATTCATGAGTGATTCCTCGCGGAACGTGCTCGTGATCACGGGGGCACCAGGGCAGGGCAAGACCAGTCTCCTTTGCAAATGGCTGAGCGATAGGCCCACAGAGCCGAATTCCAAGGAACGGGTGATCCGGCATTTCATCGTGGAAGGCGATTCCCAAACATGCGCCACCATCAGCATTTTCAAAAGCCTTTGCTCGCAATTGGAACCTGGTTTGGATCGCCGAAGCAGCCAAAAGCCCGATTGGAAAACCTCAGACTGGCAGCAGGAATTCGTCACCCTGCTAAGCCTGGCCGGTGAAACATGCGAAGCTGTTTACGTCGTGATTGATGGTTTAGATGAAGCGGAGCGCCATCGCAGCACCAAACCTGCCGAAGATTCTATTTTGGAATGGCTTCCAGCACCTTCCATGTCAGCCGCCAGCGTGCGATGGCTTCTTTCGATACGCCCGCAATACCTTCAAGACCCGGCGTTTCGGGCGAAATATGGCAAGGATAAAGCGCGCCACCATCAACTGGGGAAACTGGATGGCAACGCCATTCGGGCCATTCTGTACGACCATGGCAGCAATTGGCGTGAGGTCGCCCTTCGGGAGGACTTGGTCGACATCATACTCGAAAAATCCGAAGGATCCCCTATTTATATCCATCAACTAGCCGAGGACTTGGAGGAGAGGCGTTTGGAATTCTCCGAAGCAGGCATTGCCACCATCCCCCAGGGTATGGCCGAGTTTCATCACCGCATTGTGCGCGAAATCGAAGATCGGATCGCCCATCGCCCCTCAAGTCGCGACAATGTACTTCTGGAGGCTAAGAAGGAACTTTTGCTTGAGCAATGTGAAGCTGGTGAAATAAGCCGGGAGGTTTACGAGCAAAAGATAGCCGCCGAAGCAGCCAAAGTGCAAAGCACTAGGTCGTTGTCTGTAGCTCAAATGCTCGGACTCTTAGCCGTCTGCCATGAACCTCTGCCGGTCGACAGGCTGGCTGAGCTAATGAGAACGGACCGCCGACCCCTGCAGGAGATCCTGGAAGAGGCCCGCAGCGTGCTTAACGAAAACGACTCCCCGACGCCCTCCGAAGGTCCACGTTATTCACTCTATCACTCCAGCTTTCGAGAGTTTATTCTCCAGTACTGGCCAAAAGACGCGCTGTGGGGTCAGGATCGATTCGAGGGATTATGTTCCGATCCCTATCGGCGAAAAGACGCGTATGTTATGCGCCATGGTGTCTCGCATCTGCTGAATGCCTTGCGGGCACAGCCATCAGAGGAGAACAGGCGAAATCTCGCAGATCTGCTGTGCGATCTGGACTACATCACCACGAAAATCCGGGCGGGCCTTGTCCCCGAACTCCTCCAAGATTACGAGCGGGCTCTCACCTTCCTGACCGGCAGTCCCTCTTCCATGTTCCACGGCCTCGAAGTGGATGACGAGGACCGGACGTGGATCGAGGCCAACCATGCCGCCCGCCTTGCTGGCCAGCCTCTGCCATTCCCTGATAAAGGAGGCGACTACGTTGTTCGGAAAATCCGCGAACGGCTGGAGGAAGAACGACGCCAGCGACAGGAAGCAGACAGAATTCGGAAAGCAGAAAACCTCGCGGCGGGAAGACCGGAAGACTACTACTGGGAATTTGATGACGAACTGACTGCCGAACCGCTGGCCCAAGCTGCGGATCCACTGCCAGCCGACAAACCAGACGCAGCAATCAGTCCATCCGTTAGTCAGGGCGATGAGTGGGACTGGGCAGCGGAGGCAAAGCTGGACGCTGAACAGCGGGAAGCCGAGCGGTTCCGTATTGCTTCCCGTGTCTTTGCTCACAATACCGCCACGGCACGTGGAGTTGAAAAGATCCGAGAGAGACAATCCAACATTTCGGGAGAAAGAGTTGTGGACATGATTTTAGCATTTTCTGAGTTTGTTGAGGCAAATTGGCCAAATCTCAGGGAGATCACCACAAATGTCGCCAGTCTTTGTCGAAACTTTCGAACAGATGGGTCCGTCAATGAAATTGGCAAGAAATTGACAGCGGCCTGCGGGGATGCGTGGATCGAGAATCTGCATCCACCAAACGTGGATGTGCGCCAATTGAAGCTCGCATTTTCAGCGCGAAGGTTTGAGATAGAACCCGACGATGTTTGTTTTTTCGACAATTTTGGAAAGTGTTTGCGGGTAACCTGCTCGGACTGGGGTCCTAAGAAAGTGCCTGAGTATACATTTGAATTATTCGATGTTCGTTCAAATCGAAGCATCAGCATTCAAAAAGTCCGCCATTCTTTTGAAGGAGTCGGCCAAACGAGGGTTCTCCGCGTTTCGGCAGAAGGTGAATTTGGCCGCTTTCGCTCGACTTTCTTCCGACTGAACCCTCATACATGCGAGATAGAACTCTTAGCGGAAACCAATGAAATTCCCACCACCCAACTAGTCCAGATAAGGGGAATTGAATCCAAATCTGTTAATCTATTTAGTTCTGATATGCGCCAGATAGTTAGCAACGATGGGGTACTCAGATTAGTGACAGATTTTGACAGCGATTTGTACTTGCTGGCTTCTGGCTTGCCCTATGAAGTCGATCTTAGTGGTCGTCTACATGGGATTAATTCCAAAGTCCGTTCTATTGATTTTATGGACGACGGTCGTCTGGTGGCCCTAAAAAATCCAGACGGCGCTAGTATGATCGACCTTATCTCGTGGACTGTTCTTCATCGCGTTGTCGTGCAAGGATCTTGCTGTCCGATTTGCTACTCAGACGATGGTCGCCTCATAGCCACAGACGAGGGCGGCTCAATTCGAATTTGGGATACCTTGTCAGGTAACCTTTTGAAAGAATTCGGCCTTTCTGGAGATGAATCCTCTCTGCAGTTTTCTCCATCGGGAGAACTGTTTTATGGGCGTGGTTACCTGTGCGACCTACGCACTGGGGGTTCACCAGAATCCATCAATGATGCATCGGCACTGAGTCTGGGCAGCAAAGACTTCTGCCTGATTTTGATAAATGACCGATTGATCCGGGTGCTGGACGATAGTTTCGCCGTCACCTCTTTTAAAAAGTCAGGGCTATGGATTCACGACACGGAGATTGAATACAGTTACTCAAGACTTATCACGGAAGAAAATTGGAAGTCCCCAGATGATGAAAAAAGAGGTTTTATAAGTCCTTCTATTTGCCGTGACACGGGCATGGTTCTTTTGCCCTGCCACAATGGAATTCTATATTTAATGAATCCCGCAGATGGCAGATGTTGCCTTATCAACGATTCCGAATACCTGAAAGCCATGGACACCACAGTTGGCCAGGCAATGCTGGAGCAGTACATCGAGTCCCCATGGGAAATTAACCGGCGGGAGCGTTGGGTGGAAGCCAGTCGTAGGCTTGAACTGGATGAACCTGCAGGCGACCCGGATCAAAAGCGTCCGCAATTTTACATCAACGCCGCAGTCATCAGCGACGATGGCCAATGGATCCTCACCGCCACTAACTGGGACGCGGTGCGGGTGTGGGATGTCACTTCCGGCCTCTGTGTTTCGAGCTTTCCACTTCCAACCGCATCTGATTTTTTTGCGGGCCACGTGGAAGCTTTCTCCCTGACTCCGGATGGGGTTGGTTGTTACATTTGTCTCCAAGACGGGACTTCGCATTTGCTGGAATCATGGATGAAAAAGGATTCGACTTGGTCTCTGGTCCTGAAGCATTCAGGTACTTATGAAGTTTACTGCCGAGCACTGGTCAACCGAAGGTATGCCTACCTGAGCGCATCTACTAGCAACTCCCATGAAATTCACGATCTAGTGGATCGGCGAATCATCGACCTTACCGCACTCAAACCCCATGTCTCTTGGTGGCCATATGGCGATTTTCAACTGACCATCACCCCCGATAATAGGCACTTGGTCGTAGCTGATGAACTCTTGGTAATCGTGTTCAACCTGAACACGATGAAAGAAGTCACCCGTTTCCCGCTGGCGACGCAATTCAAGGCCATGTCCAACATCAGCCCCGATGGCCGCTTTGTGGTGCTTACTGCAGCCAAAGACCTGCTCCGCTTGAAGCTGCACCTGCCTCAAAGCTGAGCTCTTCTCTATCGGGGCGGCGTGCTGCGGCACCACCGGATGCGCCGCCGCTGCGGCACGCCACCTTGCCACCGAGTGAGCGAGGCAACGTCCGCTTTGGCCCTAGCCTAGTTTCCATCCGGAAAGCGTTCCTGCAGCAGATCCTGCACGGCCCGCTCCAGGGCTAGGGTGGCTTCTCCGGACGCGGTTTTGAGGGCCAGGAAGGAAGTTAGGCCGGCTTTGTTGTAGCGGCCGCGGCGCTCGGCTAGGAGGAGGCGGTTTTTTGGGGTGTGGGCCGAGGGGATGAATTCGGTGGCGGTGGCTTCGTAGCCCAGGGCCCGCACCAGGGCTAGGCGCAGGGCGTCGGTGAAGGTCGCGGCGGTGTCGCGCCGCAAGTTGGGCGAATGCAGAATCACTTCCAGCGGATGGCTTCCACCGGAGCGCGCCGCCAAGGCTTTGAAATGCTGCGCCAGTTCCGCCTGACAACAGGGTGCCACCGCCAGCAAGTCCGCCTGCCGCCGCAGCCCTAGCGCCAAGGCTTCGTCCGTGGCGGTGTCGCAGGCGTGCAGCGCCATCACCGCGTGCAAGCGCTCCGGCAGCACCGCCGCGCTCAAGGGCACCGCCTGAAATGACATCGTGTCCCCCAATCCCAAGGCCTCGGCCCGCTCGCGCGATTGCCGGATGACCTCGGCGTTGCTGTCCACCCCGATGACTTGCAGGTCGAAGGCGGTGTCCTTCCAATCCGCGATCTGCGGCAGCCGCCCCGCGTTGGCCTCGCGCGCCAGAAAGGCAAAGGCCAGAGACAGGTAGGAATTGCCACAGCCCGCGTCTAACAGCGTGAGGGTCCGACCCGGCATGGCCTTCGCCAAGGCCCGAAAGGGCGGCGCAATCAGGCTAATCATGTGATTGATCTGCAGGTATTTTTTGACCTGCCCTGAGGTCACCGAGGCGTCGTCGCTCATCAGACCCGTCACATGCAGAAAGGCCGCGTGCGTCACTGGATGCAGCGGCAACCGCTTCCCCGCCATGAGCCGCTGCAAGCGGTCGGAGGTCCAGTGGAGGCGCGCCCGACCCGCCAGGTCTGAAGGAGAATGGATTTTCACCCTCCACTCATCCGGCATCGCCGCCGCCTGGCAATGGCGAGTCCGCCGCCCCGAGCCGCGCCCAAGCCCCGGACCGATTCTTTCCTGGAAAATCCCCGGGGTTCCGGCTAAGCTTGGTCCTTATGAGCAAAAATGCACTCGGCCAGGGCCTCGGCGCCCTCATCAGCGGCGCCTCCCGCCGCGGAATCGGCGCGCCCGTGCTGAGCACCCCCGCTTCTGAGGCCCCCGCCCCCCCTTCCCCGGTCGGCGACCGCGTCGTCCGCGTCCCCCTTTCCGACATCTCCGCCAGCCCGATGCAGCCGCGGAAGCACTTCCGCCAAGAACAGCTCACCGAGCTGATGGATTCCATCCGCGAACACGGCATCATCCAGCCCCTCACGGTCCGCCGCGTCCAGGGCCGCCTCGAACTCATCGCCGGCGAACGCCGCTTTCGCGCTTCCGAAAAACTCGGCCTCCAAGAAGTCCCCGTCATCGAGCGCGAAGCCTCCGACCGCGAGGTCCTGGAGATGGCCCTCATCGAAAACCTCCAGCGCGAGGACCTCAACCCCATTGAGGAGGCCGAAGCCTACTCCCGCCTCGCCAAAGAATTCGGCATGCGCCAAGAGGACATCGCCCAACGCGTCGGGAAAAATCGCGCCACTGTGGCCAACGCCATGCGCCTCCTCGACCTCGCCCCCGAAGTCAAATCCCTCCTCAGCCAGGGCCGCCTCACCCCGGGCCATGCCAAGGCCATCCTCGGCCTCCGCGACCCCGCCCTCCAGGCTCTCATCGCCGACAAGGTCATCCGCCAAGGCCTGACGGTGCGCTCCACGGAAAAGCTCATCCAGGCTGAGCAGAAAGCCGGCCTTCCCACCCCCGCTGGCCTGGGCGGTACTAAGGCCAGCCCCTCCACCCCGCGCGACAGCGCCGCCGCCATCCAACGCATCCAAAGCAATCTCCGCCACAAGCTCGCCACCAGCGTCACCGTCCACCACGGCCCCAAAAAAGGGAAAATCGAAATCGAATACTACGGCGACGACGACCTCGGCCGCCTCCTCGAGTTGCTCGGCGTCAGCCCCGAATAGCGCCTCTGTCCCCCCATGGTTTTCCGACCCGCCCTCTTCCTCGCCGCCCTCGCCGCTGCCGGGTCGGCTTCCTGCAGCCCCCACCCTAGCCCCAGCGCTTCCTCCGCCCCCGCCGTTTCCCTCGCCCCCGCCGCGCCTTTCGCCTACTACACCTGCGAAGTCCGCCACCGCTGGCCCCACGACCCAGCCGCCTTCACCCAAGGCCTCCTCTTTCTCGACGACCATACCTTGCTCGAAAGCACCGGCATGAACGGAAAGTCCAGCCTGCGCCGCGTCGACCTCGCCACCGGCCGCGTCCTCCAACAAGTCGACCTCCCCTTCCGCCATTTCGGCGAAGGCGTCGCCCTCCTCCGCGGCAAAGTCTATCAACTCACCTGGAAGGACCACCTCGGCTTCATCTACGACGCCGCCACCTTCGAAAAGCAGGGCGAGTTCTCCTACCAAGGCGAAGGCTGGGGCCTCACCACCGACGGCTCTTCCCTCATTCTCAGCGACGGCACCGACCGCCTCCGCTTCCTCGACCCCACCACCTTCACCGTCCAACGCTCCCTCCACGCCACCCACCAGGGCAAACCCGTCGACCGCCTCAACGAACTCGAATTCGTCGACGGCCAAATCCTTGCCAACATCTGGGGCGCCGATCTCATCGCCCGCATCGACCCCGCCACCGGCCAATCCACCGGCGTCATCGACTGCACCGCCCTCTTCCCCCTAGCCACTCGCGCCACTCCCGAACAGGTTCTCAACGGGATCGCCTGGGACCCCTCCACCAAGCGCCTCCTCCTCACCGGCAAGTGGTGGCCCGAAGTCTTCGAGGTCAGCCTCAAGCCCCGCCCCTAGCCAAAGTCGCTTTCGGCCCCCCTCCCTTTCCTGGTCCCCATCTCCCCATGCCCACCCCCCGCAACGTCCTCGGAACCGCCCTGCGCTCCTGCAGCAGCGCCCCCCTCACCGGCTTCTTTCGCGACGGTTTTTGCCGCACTTGTGAGGAAGACCAGGGCTCCCACACCGTCTGCGCCGAAGTCACCGCCCCCTTCCTCGCCTACTCCCAAGCCCACGGCAACGACCTGAGCACTCCCCTGCCCCAATACGGCTTCCCCGGCCTCCAGCCCGGCGACCGCTGGTGCCTCTGCGCCCGCCGCTGGCTCGAGGCCGCCCAAGCCAACTGCGCCCCCCCCGTCAACCTCCTCGCCACCGCCGCCGCCGCCTTGGAGGTCATCCCCCTAGCGCTCCTCGAAGCCCACGCCACCGCCTGATGCCCTGACTTCCTCGCGCCGGGGTGGCGCCTAGCACTTCATTAGATAATACTCGATGCTGTCCACCAGGGCTCGCCAGGAGGCGTCGATGATGTTGCCGGAGACGCCTACGGTGGACCACTCCCGGGTGCCGTCGGTAGAGTCGATGAGGACGCGGGTGCGCGCCGCGGTGCCGCGGTGGCCGTCGATGATGCGCACTTTGTAGTCGGTCAGCTGCACCTGGCCGATTTGGGGGAAGCGGCCGATCAAGGCCTGGCGCAGGGCCCCATCGAGCGCATTCACCGGGCCGTCCCCTTCAGCGACCGTTAGGATAGTTTCCCCGCCCTGGTGCAGTTTCACCGTGGCCAAACAGTTTTCGTAGTCGCGCAGGGTATCGCGGCGGAAGACGCACTCGAATTCCACGTGGTCGAACAGCGGGGCCGCCTGGCCCAGGGCGCGGCGGATGAGGAGCTCAAAAGAGGCGTCCGCGGCCTCGAATTCGTAGCCCTCTTTCTCCAAGGACTTAAGCGTTTCCAAAAGCTCCCGAACCACGGGCGCTCCCTTCTCAATCGCTAGGCCCATGCCCTCGGCCTTCATCAGAATATTGCTTTGCCCGGACATGTCGCTGAGGACGATCACTTGCTGGTTACCGACCAGGGCCGGGCTGACGTGCTCGTAGGTCCGCGCCAATTTCTGCACCGCGTGGACGTGGAGCCCGCCTTTGTGGGTAAAGGCGGCGCGGCCCACGTAGGGCGCCCGCAAGTCCGGCGTGACATTGGCTAGTTCGTCGACAAAGTGGGAAACTTCGCTGAGCCGCGTTAGATCCGGCACCACCTCAATCCCCATTTTGAGCTGCAAGTTAGGGATGATGGTGGTCAGGTTGCAATTCCCCACCCGCTCGCCATAGCCGTTGATCGTCCCCTGCACCTGCACCGCCCCCGCGCGGATCGCCGCCAGGGCATTGGCCACCCCAGTGCCGCCGTCGTTGTGGGTGTGAATGCCAACTCCACAGCCCAGATGAGCCACCGCCGCCGCGGTCACCTCGGCGATGTACTCCGGCAGGGCCCCTCCATTGGTTTCGCAGAGCACGATGAGATCCGCCCCGGCGTCGCGCGCCACCTTGATCGTCGCCAAGGAATAGTCGGGGTCCTCCCGGTAGCTGTCAAAAAAGTGTTCCGCATCATAGAAGACTTCCCGGCCGTGCGCCTTGAGATAGCGCACCGTATCCGCGATCATAGCTAGGTTTTCCTCCAGGCTGACCCGGAAGACCTCGGTGACGTGGAGGGGCCACGTCTTGCCCACGATGGTAATCACCGGCGTCTGCGCTTCGAGCAATAGCCGCACCTGAGCGTCCTCCTCGACCTTGCTGTGGCCGCGCCGCGTCATTCCGAACGCGCAGAGCTTGGCGTGCTTCCAAGTCCGCTGCGCGGCCTCGGCAAAAAATTCCACATCCCGCGGATTGGAGCCCGGCCAGCCGCCTTCGATGTAGTCGATTCCAAAGCTGTCTAACTTCTCGGCGACGCGCAGCTTGTCAGCCACGGTAAAGCTAATCCCAGTGCCCTGGGTGCCATCGCGCAGGGTGGTGTCGTAAACGGTAACTGCTTTCATTTTCGGAAATTCATGTGGCCAGAAAGCGAGCGGCTTTGCAATGGCATCCTCGCGATCTTCCCGGCCGACCGGCGTCCGCCGGGGATGGCCCGCCCAGCTGCCTAGCTTTTTCCCCCTCGGTGCCGCCGGTGCGCCGAGCGCTCGCCGCCGCGCCCTGCCGCACCTGCCAGGCCACCGCGCCCAAGCCGCTACTGGCTCACGCGCATCGGCATCAGCACATAAAGAAAGGGGGTATTGATTTTGATAACCCCCGGACTCACTTCGTCGATCAAGTCCAGGTAGATCTCATCGGCGTCCAAATTGCGGAACGGGGCCACCAGGTACTCCGGGTTAAAGGCGATTGCCATGTCGGGGCCGCTGTACTTGACCGCAATCGATTCGCGGGCCTCGCCAATTTCGGCACTGTTCGCGGTGATCTCGATGTTGTCCTTGGAAAAGTGCAGCTTCACCGAGTTGCTCTTGTCCTGGGCCAGCAGGGAAACCCGTTGCGCCGCCGCCAAAAAGGCCTCCCGCTCCAAAGTGACCCGCTCCTTGGCCGCCCCGGGGATGACTTGGCGGAAATTCGGATAGTTCCCTTCGATCAATTTGCTGACGAGCAGATTCTGATTCAGCTCGAACGCGATCTGGCGCGCCCCAATGCGCAGGCGCAGTTCCGCGGGGTCGTCCTTGAGGAGGCGCTGCAATTCGTTGACCGCCTTTGTCGGCACAATCACCGAAACTTCCTGGCTCTCGGGGAATTCCACGTCCACGTCGGTCATCGCCAGCCGCCGACCGTCCGTGGCCACTAGGGTCATCGTCCCTTCCTTGAACTGGCAAAAAATCCCATTCAACACATAGCGCGTCTCATCGGTGGAAATCGCATACGCCGTCTTCTTCAGCGCGTCGCGCAGCGTCTTCTGGCTCAATTTGTACTCCTTGACGTCGTCAAAGCGCGGCGGCGGCGGAAAGTCGTCCGCGGTCAGCCCGAGGATTTTGAAGAAGCTGTTGCCGCAGCGGATCGAAGCGGTGTGCTCCTCGGAAACCGAAACCTCCACTTCGCTCGCCGGCAATTCCTTTACAATCGAAGCCAAGCGCCGCACGGGAAGCGTGATGGCCCCCGGCTCCAGGATCTGCAGCCCTATTTCATCCCCCTCAGTGGCCGCAATGCGGCTGCTCACCACCATGTCCAAATCCGTCGTCGTCAGGCGAAGCTCGTGCCGGTCGGCTTCAATCAGCACATTGCCCAGTATAGGCAGCGGCGCGCGGCTGCTCACCACGCCCTGCACCTGTTGCAATCCTTCCAAAAATTTCTCTTTGCTGATGCGGAACTTCATAAGTAGGGACGAAATCTAAAAGCTTTACTAAAGGGCTGCCCCGCCCATGCGCCAGCGCTTTTTTCCCCGCGCCCGCGGCAACTTGCAGCGCAAAAAAACCCAGCGGCGCCGCGCGCCGCCGGGTTTTCTGACAACTCTGATCTGACCCTCAGCGCCCGCCGCGGCCACCGCCGCCCGGAGGACCTCCCCAAGGGGGACCCCCGCGCCAATTGCCCCCGCCGCGCTGGTTGACCTGCTCCTGCGCTTCCTTCGATAAACCACTGCTCGGCAACCAAGCCTCATAGCCCGCCTCATCCGTGCGCCGATAGTCCCGCGCCACGTCTATCAAAGTCGTCTCCCGCACCTTCGGATCCGCAATGCTGCTCGTCCAAGCAATCGCACTCGCGGGATCGTCCCGGCTGATCGAACTGGCCAGCGCCGACGCCGAGGCGTCCCGATTCGCCCCCACCGGCATCTGGTTCACATATTTGCTCGCCGCTTCCGAGTCGCTCCGCGTCCAGGCCTGGATGCTCTCCCGGTAGGCCACCGGCTGGTTGGCCCCGCTCAGGCTTTCCGCAAACTTTAAGCCCTCTTGCGGGTCCTTGTTGGCCAGGCGGCTCGTCACGTCCCCAATGGCGCCTCCGGCCCAGGACTCGGCGGCATATTGCTTGACGTACTCCGCCGCCTTCGTGAGGTCGGTCCGCGCCAACTGGCTAGCGACCGACTGCATCGCCCCCTTCTTCATGTCAGGGTCAGTTAGCCCAGCGGCCCAGGCAGCGGCGCCCTCAATGCCGCCTTTAATCTTCTCTTGGGCAATGGTCTCCGCGGAGCGGGTGCGGTCTTCGGCTTTTTCCTGCTTGGCGGCGAAGGCCACGGCGGCGGCGACGTCGGATTTGGCGAGACCGCCGATGATAGCCTGGGTGTAGAATTCCTTGCCGGGAAGTTCTTTTTGCTCGGCGAGCCACGCTTGGGCGGCGGCGGGGTCCTTGCTGGCGAGGCCGGCGAGGATGATGGGCTTGCCCATCATGGCCATGCGGCCGTCCTGCTTATCGAGTTCGGCGAAAGCGTTTTTCGAATCCACCGTCCCCCATTGATAGGCGAGCAGGGGCATATAGCGCATCATTTCAAAGCCGGAAATGCTCTCGCGCAGCGTGGCCAGGCTGGCGGCGGCGTTGTCGGGCGTCATTTCCTCTAACAACCGCGCAAAAAGCATCGTGCTCTTGACGGGGTCGGTTTCCTTGAGGGCCTCCGACATCGCTTGGCGCATCCGGTCGGGTGTCAAGGGCTTGCCGGAGCCCAATTCATAGCGGCTGAGAAAGTCGGCAATAGAGGCGTCCCGGGAAACCGCGGTGCTCTTCAGGGTGCCGGCGCGCTCCGCAGCCGTTAAGTTGCCCCCCATGACCGCGCGGGTGCGGCCGTCGCCAGCAACCGTGGTCTCCCCCTTCTTCAAGGTGGTGCCAGCATAAAAGGTGCCCGCCGCAACGGCGAGCCAAGAGAAGTGAAGCAGGGCAGGTTTCATAGAGGAGCAATGGCTACGGGTTGAGTGGGAACTAAACGGCCCAGAAGGCGCCAGCAGAGCACTCCAAGCAACCAGGCCCCGGGGCCCTCGCTCGTCACTCCGCCAACTGGTTCCGGCAGATTTGGGCCGGATGATCCCGGTCCTTCCACGGTTCAGAACCCTGGCCCAGGGCTCCCGTTCAAAAAAGTTTTCCCGCCGCCCGCGCCCCCGCCGCCCGCCCCATCCGCGGCTTTCCTCTCTAGCGCTTTTTTCGGAAGACCGCCACGTGCCGATCCACCGATTTGCCCGGCGCTTCCAGCCGCCGACTCGCCTCATTGCTGGCGCTGACCACTAGCTCCGCCCCCGCGCGCTCTAGCGCTTCCAATGCTAGACCGTGCTCGCGGTCAAAATACGAGGTCATCACCAGCAGCCCGTCATCGCGCAATTTTTCCAGCCCCTGCTCAAAAATGCGCTGCCAGACCGCCGGGTCGTTCCAGTAATTTTGGTGCCTCATGAAGGCGACGTCAAAGTCTCGCCCCAATTCCCGGTGCCGCCCAATCTGCGCGCAGTTTTCGGTCAGAAATTCAAATTGGTCCCGGCTCCGCCCCGCCGCCCGCGCCCGGGCCGCCGCCTCTTCCAGCTCCCGATCCCGAATGTCCGCCCCCACCAGCCGCACGTCCCGATCGCCCCCCGCAAAATCCCGGAAAACCTCCACCAAGGTGCTCGCCTCCCGACAGGTGCCGCAGGCCAAATCAAGAATTTGCAGCGGCCCGCCCAACCCGCCCTCGGGCCACCGCGCCCCAGACTGCCGCAGGGCCCCGCGCAACAGGCGGTCGAGCGCGGCGTTCTCCGCGCGGTACAGGGTTTCTAACTCCGTGGGCATAACAAATTGAGCAGGGCAGGTGGTTTTCCGCCGACGGCGCCGAGCCGCTCGACCTCCCCTCCTTTCAAACCCACAAACGGCCCCCTGCCTAGGCGAATTTCATCGGCGGCGCGGCCCCCTGCGGACGGCAGATGCGCCCCACGCATTCTTCCAGCGCCGCCGCCCCCCGCAGGACCTCAATTTCCACCCGCAAAAAATACACCGGCAACAAGGTCTTCTCAAAAGCCGGAAACCGCACCGCGTCTTTCTCCGTCGTCACCACAAAGTGCGCTAACTTGTCGTCCGCCCGCAAGATGGCCTCGTTGATCTCCTCCTCCGTGTAGCGGTGATGGTCCGTGAAGCGCCGCCGCACCACAATGCTCGCCCCGAGCTGCTGGTCAATGATGTTCTCAAAACTCTCCGGCACCGCGATGCCGCTGATCGTCGCCACCTTCTTCCCCTCCGCAAAACCCAGCTCCTGCCGGTCCCCTGGATCGTAGACGTTTTGCAAATAAACCGGCCGATGGCGGCACTCCAAAATCGAGGCCGTGCGGTTGTGCTGCCGCAGCCGGGCGATGATCTCTTCGTTAGCCTCTTCACTGCATTTCGTCAGGAAAATGTGGCTCGCCCGCCGCAGGTTGCGGGGCGGCTCGCGCAGCGTCCCCCGCGGCAGCAAATGCTCATTTCCAAACGGCGCGCTGCGGTCTACTAACACCACATCGAGGCGGCGGCGCAGCCGGAGGTACTGCAGCCCATCGTCCAAAATGAGGGTGTCGCAACCCAACTCCCTCACCGCATACCTCCCCGCCTTGACCCGGTCCTTGTCCACCACCACCGCCACTCCCGGTAGGTTTTTCGCCAGCATATAGGGCTCGTCCCCAGCGGTTAGGCTGTCCAATTGCAACCCCCTGCCGTCGCTCACCACCCGCGGGGGCGACTCCACGGTCCGCCCCGTCAACCCATTCCACAGCCGCCGCGCCAGCGGCAGGCTCTTGCTCTTGTACCCGCGACTCAGCACCGCCACCCGCCGACCTTCTTCGTGCAGCCGCCGCGCTAGCATCTCTACCACCGGCGTCTTGCCCGTCCCCCCCACCGTCAAATTCCCCACGCTCACCACCACCGCCCCCAGGTAGTAATCCGTCTTCAGGCGGTTGCGAAATAAGGCCAATCGCCCCTGCACAACCCCGTGAAACACCCCCGACAGCCCACGCAAAACCCCCCGCAGCACCCCCGCGCGAAACCCCCCGCGGCGGTTGAGAATCACCTCAATGCCAAACTGCTCCAGGCTGTCCAGTCGTTCTCCCATGCGCGCGCTTTCTCCCCCACTCTCGCCCCCCCCTCGCCCAACGCAAGCCCCGCAAATCGTCCCTTTGCCCCTTGTTTTCCCCAGCCGTCCCCGCCAAGAACATCCATGACTCGCTCCGATGGTCGCCAAGCCCACCAACTCCGCCCGATCTCCTTCCTGCCCCATATCTCCAAGCAGGCCACCGGCTCGGTGCTCTGCTGCTTCGGCGAGACCCAGGTCATCTGCACCGCCATGGTGGAAGACGGAGTCCCCTACTGGATGAAACAGCAGGGCGTGCAAGGCGGCTGGCTCACCGCCGAGTACTCCATGCTTCCCGCCTCCACTAAGGACCGCAAGGCCCGCGACATCAGCAAAGGCAAACTCGACGGCCGCAGCTCCGAAATCCAACGCCTCATCGGCCGCGCCATGCGCTCCGTCGTCGACCTCAGCGTCCTCGGCCAGCGCACCGTCTGGATCGACTGCGATGTCCTCTCCGCTGACGGCGGCACCCGCACCGCCTCCATCACCGGCGCCACCGTCGCCTGTGCCCTCGCCTTTAATAAACTGGTCGCCGCCAAAAAACTCTTCCGCTCCCCCCTCACCAAACTGGTGGCCGCCGTCAGCGCCGGCATGTTCAAGGGCGAGGCCCTCCTCGACCTCAACTACTTCGAAGACAAGGACGCCGAGGTCGACTTCAATTTCGTCATGACCGAGCGCGGCGAATTCGTCGAAATCCAGGGCGCCGGCGAAGAAAGCACCTTCACCGAAGCGGAGTTTGCCTCCCTCCTAGCGCTCGGCAAACAGGGCATCGCCGACCTCTGCCAGCGCCAACAGGCCGCCATCCAAGCCGCCATCCAGGCCGCCGACGCCCCCCCTTCTCCCAACGCCCTCGGAGACCTCGCGGACTTCTTCAAAAAAGCGTAAGGCCCCCGCCGCCGCCCCGCGCCCTCCACTGCGTTAGGAAGCCGCCCTCCCGGCCGCCTCCCGCGCCCCTGCTGTCCTGACCGCCCTCCCTCCGTGCCCCGCCTTGCCCTCTCGGAGCGACTGCTCCTCCTCCTCCTCGCGGCGGTGCAGTTCACCCACATCATGGATTTTATGATCATGATGCCGCTGGGCCCCCAATTGATGCGGGATCTCGACATCGGACCCGCGAAATTCGCCAGCCTGGTATCCGGCTATACCTGGAGCGCCGGGCTCGTGGGCTTGGTGGCCACCGCCTTCATTGACCGTTTCGATCGGCGCCCTGCCCTGTTAGTAATGTTCGCCGGCTTCGTCCTCGGCACCTTGGCCTGCGGTTTCGCCCGCCACTACGAGAGCCTCCTCGCCGCCCGCATCGTCAGCGGAGCCTTCGGCGGGGTGTCCGGAGCTCTCGTCATGACGATCGTCGCCGACGTGGTCCCTCCAGCCCGCCGCGCCGCTGGCATTGGCCTCGTCATGACCGCCTTTTCCGTAGCCTCCGCCCTTGGCGTTCCCTCCGGACTCTACCTGGCGCAGACCTGGGAATGGGAAACCCCCTTCCGCCTCATCGCTGGGCTGGGCACCGCCATCTGGCTCGTGGCCCTGCTCGGCCTGCCCCGCCTGCGGGCCCACTTGTCCGCCGACCCCCCTCCACCTCGCCTCAAGGCCCTGGCAGCCCTGGCCGCCAACCGCAACGTCCAGTGGGCCATGCTCTTCATGGCTTCCATGGTGGGGGCCCATTTCACCGTCATTCCCTTCCTCTCCCCCTATCTTGTGGCCAACGTCGGCTTGCCGGAAAAACACCTCTTCGCCGTCTACCTCACCGGCGGAATCCTCACCGTCTTCACCGGCCCCCTCATGGGCCGCCTCGCCGACCGCCATGGCCGCCTCCGCGTCTACCGTGTCGTCACCGTGGTGGCCTCCGCAGTGTTGCTCTTCCTCACCTACGCCCCGCGCCTAGAGCTCCCCTGGGTGCTCCTCCTGGCCGGCCTCTTCTTCGTCTTTGCCAGCGGCCGCTTCGTCCCCGGCCAGGCCATCGCCAGCCTCGCCGTCGCCGCCCCCCAGCGCGGCGCCTTCATGAGCTTCTCCTCCTGCGCCCGCGACCTCATCAGCGGCCTAGTCAGCTCCCTAGGCGGCCTCATTGTAACCCGCAGCGACCACTCAGCGCCTCTCCTCGGCTACCACTGGCTCGGCTGGATCGCCGTCGCCTGCAGCCTGCTCAGCCTTTGGCTGGCGCGCCAAGTCCAAGAAGTCGGCTGACCAGCCCCCGCTCCCCGACCCGCGCACTGTTTCCCAGGCAAACTGGGCCCGCTCCCCGACCCGCGCACTGCTTCCCAGGCAAACTGAGCCCACTCCCCGACTCGCGCACTGTTTCCCAGGCAAACTGGGCCCGCTCCCCGACCCGCGCACTGTTTCCCAGGCAAACTGGGCCCGCTCCCCGACCCGCGCACTGTTTCCCAGGCAAACTG
>CANHIJ010000092.1 GCA_947460575.1 Verrucomicrobiales bacterium
CGGCCTGGAAGGGGGCGGGGTCGGCGCTGCCGGCGATGAATTGGACGGGGGCGGACCAGTAGGACCAGCGGCCGGTGGCGTCGCGGTGGCGGACGCGGGCGCGGTAGGTGTGGCCGCTTTCGACGGCGGAGGCGGGGAATCTTACTTCGGGGATGGCGGGGCTGGTGAGGGGGAGGGGGTCGGAGGTGTAGAGGTTTTCGAGTTCGTAGATGAAGGGTTTGGTGGGGTCGTAGTTGGGGAGGCCGGGGGCGGAGATTTCGCCGAGGCGCCATTGGACGGCGGCGGCGGTGGCGCTGCCTTGGGGGTCGTTGAAGTCGCTGCTGGAGAAGCGGAGGTCGTTGGCGGGGAAGGTGGGGAGGCCGGTGGCGAAGATGACGGGGGTGTGGGGGTAGGCGGTGTCGGCGCTGGTGGCAGCGGGGGCGGCGTTGGCGTCGACGAAGCCGCCGTAGAGGGATTCCCACTGGAGGTATTTGAAGCCGTAGCCTTTTTGGCGATTGACGTCGCTGTCGGCGCCGGAGCCGCCGGCGTTGGTGGCTTTGCGGATCCAGGCGGCGGCGGTGGCGGGGTAGGTATTGGTGCTAAAGTCGATGAACCATTGGGCCATGTGTTCGTGGTCGCTGAAGGAGCCGGTGGGTTCGAGGTCGCGGATCCAAGACGAGGTGGCGCCGGTGCCGCCGAGGCCGCCGCGGCCGCCGTCGAGGTAGCGGGTGCGGAAGAAATTGCCGCGGTGGTTGGACTGGCCGCTGTTGGCGCCGCTGCCGGCGCTGCGGGGGTGGAGGTTCCACATGGCGGCGTCGAGGTCGGACCAGGTGAGGGCGGTGTCTGGGGGGTTGACGAGGCGGGCGTATTCTTGGATGAGCTGGCCGATTTGGCCGCCGTTGGGGGAGGCGTCGCTGGCCATGAGGCTGAGGAGTTCGCGGCAGCGGTTGCGGTACTCGAGGGCGATGGCGGGGTGGCGGGAGATGGCGCGGATGGTATTGGGGGAGGCGGCGACGGTGATGCCGCTGTCCATGGCACCGCCCCAGTGGTGGGCGGCGATGAACATCATGTCGAGGTCGTAGGGGATGACGACCCAGCGGTTGTCGGTGGGGCGGTGGTAGTAGCGGTAGTTGTCGCCGGGGCGGACGTCGACATTGCCGATGAGGCGGCTGAAGGCGAGGAAGGTGTAGAGGGCGTTAAGGTCTTGGTTGGCGCGGTACCAGGCTTCGGTTTGGTTGGCTTGGGCGTTGGCGTTGCGGAAGGTGTCCCAGTCGGTGGTGCCGAGGGGTTGGGTTTCGCCTTGGTGTTTTTTGTCGCCGCCGTCGCCTTCGATGGCGTAGAGGTTGCCGTCGGGGAGGTTGCGTTCGTCGAGGAAATTGCCTTCGGTGGGTTCGAGGGCGAGGTAGAGGCCCCAGAGGTCGCCGGAGTATTGGCCTTTGAGGCTAGCGCCGAGGGGGTCGCCGGAGACGGTGGCGGTGGCGGGGTTGACTTCGGCGGTGCGGCGGATGACGCGCCAGTGAACGTAGTTGGTGCGGAGGGAGGGGACGCCGCCGAGTTCGTAGATGCGATTGGAGACGGCTTCTTCGATGCCGGCGGCGCCGCGGTTGACGGAGGCCCAGGGGGAGGCGCAGGCGTTGAGGCCGAGGGAGTTCCAGGTTTGGGCATAGGGGCGGCCCCAATTGTCGTAAGCTTGGAAGTCGTGGGTGCGATTGAACTTGAGGCCCCATTTATTTTTGCCGCTGACGTAGGTGGAGCCGATGCCGCGGACTTGGTAGGTGATGTGGTCGTAGACTTGGCCGCGGTGGACGAGGGTGCCTTGGAAGAGGACGCCGTTGGAGCCGCTGTCGAACTGGCAGCTCATGACGTTGGCTTCGTTGGCGATGAGGTGCCAGGGTTCGATGGATTGGAGGAGGGAGCGGGGGAAGTCTTGTACGGGGGTGGCGGGGAAGCCGCTGAAGGTGGTGGGGCGGAGGGCGCCGCTCCAGGGGGGGAGGGCGTCGTAGACGAAATAGGCGAAATTGGGTTGTTCGTCGTCGGCGTAGGGGACGCGGACGCTGTTGGTGAGGGTGTCGGTGACGGTGATTTGATAGCGGATGAGGCGGCGGTGGACTTGGACGCTGGGGGGGATGAGGGCGGTGAAGATGGCATCGCCCGCGATGGCGTCGCCGGAGGTGCCGTCGTCGAGCATGGGGAGGGTGATCCAGTTGGCGGCGGCGCTGAAGGCGGCATCGGTTTTGCGGATGTAGGTGCCGGGGGAGACGATTTGGTAGCGGAGGGCGACGCTGGCGACGCCGTCGGGGTCGGTGACGGTGGCGGTGATGGGGACGGCGGTGGCAGAGGTGGGTTGTTGGGGGGAGTGGTGGACGCTGCGGATGGCGGGGGGGGCAGAGGCGGCGGAGGCGAGGCGGGCGGCGTTGACGGCGCCTGGGGTGGGGTTGATGGGGGAGCGGCGCCAGGAGGCTCCGAGGGCGGGGTCGAGGGCGGGGTGGAGGAGTTCGAGGGAGGGGCCGGCGCCGCGGGGGGCGGAGGGCCAGGGGAAGCCGGCGGCGTAGTCGACGACGCAGATGAGGTTATTGGCGGCGTCGCGGAGTTGGATGGTTTCGCCGCCGTTGGAGAGTTTGCCGAGCCAGGGGCCGACGGAGCGGGGGGCGGCGGTGGGCCAAGTGGCGGCGAATTTGGCGGGGTTTTGGGTGGCGCAGAAGTAGCCGCCGGGGGGGAGGGAGATGGGGCCGAAGGTGTAGTCGACGGCATCGCTGAGGCGCCAGCCGGTGAGGTCGACGGGGGAATCGCCGGGGTTGTAGAGTTCGATGAATTCCTGGAATTTGGTGGGGTCGAGGGGGTCGTAGTGGATTTCGTTGATGACGACGGCGGGAGGGGCTTCGGTGGCGAGGGTGGTGAAGGTGGCTGAGGTGGGGGCCCAGGAGCCGCCACTGCTGTTGGCGGCGAAGGCGCGGAAGAAGTACTGGGAGTTGGGGGTGAGGCCGGAGAGGACGGTGGAGAAGGTATCGCTGGAGGGGCCGAGGGAGCGGGAGAACTGCCAAGCGGCGGGGAGGGTACCGCCGTCGGTGGGGCCCCAGTAGAGGATGGCGGAGGGGGTTGCTTGGCCGGTGGCGGTGATTTGGGCGTTGAGGGTGGCGAGGGAGCTGCGGACGTGGGAGGGGGGGAGAGTGGCGACTTGTGGGGGGGTGATGAGGGAGGTGGTGAAGGAGGCGGTGGTGGGGGCCCAGGTGGTGCCGGCGCGGTTGGTGGCGGCGGCGCGGAAGTAGTAGAGGGTGTTGGGGGTGAGTCCGGAGGCGAGGGTCTTGACGTGGCCCGCGGCGAGGCCGACGGGGAGCGTGAGGGCCCAGGCGGAGGGATCGGTGCCGCCGTCGACGGGGCCGCCGTAGAAGGTGACGGTGGGGGTTTGGTTGCCGGTGTGGGTGACTTCGGCTTGGAGTTGGGCGCTGGTGAGGGAGAGTTGGGTGGCGGGGTGGTTTTCGATGCTAGGAGGGCTGATGGCTGGGGTGGTGAAGCTGAGGGTTTCGGGGGCCCAAGCGCCGCCGGCGGCGTTGGCGGCGTAAGCGCGGTAGCGGTAGGTGGTGCTGGGCTGGAGGTTGGTGAGGGAGCCGGAGGCGGAGGCGAGGACTTGGCCGAGGGAGACCGATTGGCTCCAATTCGCTAGGGTGGTGCCGCCGTCAGTTAGGCCGTAGTAGATGGTTACGGCAGGGGGGAGGCCGCTGTAGGTGCTGACGCGGGCGCCGACGGTGGCGGATTCGGGGGCAAAATTGGTGGCGGGGAGGTTGGTGACGGCGGGGAGGAAGAGGGTATCGAAGAAGCGGGTAGCGGAGGCCCAGGTGCTGCCGCTGGGGTTGGTGAAGCGGGCGCGGTAGTAGTGGCGGGTGCTGGGGGGGAGGTCGGTGAGGGCGGCGGTGAAGGCACCGGAAATGGTGCCGGGGAGGATTTTGCGGGAGGGCCAGTTGGCGGGGTCGCTGCCGGCGTCGGCGGGGCCGTAGTAGATCGTGACGGTGGGGGCGGTGCTGCCGATGCTGGTGACGGAGCCGCCGACGGTGGCGCCGCTGGCGTTGATGAGGGTGGCGGCGATGGAGGTGCCGATGGGGCGGCCGTTGGCGTCGATGGGGGAGGCGTCGAGGCGGAGGTTGTCGAAGTGGGAGGGTCCGTTGCCGCGGGCGCGGAGGAGGAGGCGGATGGGGCGGGCGACGGCGCCGGGTTCCTCGACGGTGTCGAGGGTAAGGATGGGGGCGTCGGCGAAGGTGCCGACGGGGGCGGCGACGAAGGCGTCGGCGGAGGCGGTGGCGAAGATGGCGCCGCTGCTGGTGGTGAGGGCGGCGGTGGAGGCGTTGCCGGGGACGGTGGCGCCGGGGCGGTTGCCGGAGGCGACGGTGAGGGTGTAGAGGGTATTGGACTGGAAATTGAGGCCGATATCTTGCCAGACGTCGTGGCCGGGAAGCATGGCGAGGTGGTCGGTGCCTTCGGCGGCGAAATTGTCGAGGCGGACGATGGATCCGGCCGGGGCGACGGGGCCGCCGGATTCGAGCCAGGGGGCGAGGTCGAGGGTGGACTGGTTGGGGAGGAGCTCGGGGGTTTGGGTTTCGAAGCTGGGATTGGCGATAGCGACGGGCGCGGCGTGGAGGCAGGGGGCGAGGAGGCCGAGCCAGGCGGCGCAGAGGGCGAGGGATTTCATGGGGGAAAAGGGCAGGGGGCCCTGGGGATCCAGGGACGGAAAGTGGGAGCGAGGGCCCATTTTACCGGATCTGGGGCGCCGGGGTCAAGCTGTCTGCCGGGCGGAAATGGGTTTTGCGGGCAGAGGGAGGGCCACTTAGGGGGAATCAGCAGGCGGGGGTGCGGCGGCGCGGCGGCGGCTGACGACGACGAAAAAGACGGGGGTGAAGAGGAGGCCGAAGGCGGTGACTCCGATCATGCCAGAGAAGACCGCGGTGCCGAGGGCGCGGCGCATTTCGGCGCCGGGACCGGTGGCGAGGACGAGGGGGAGGACGCCGAGGATGAAGGCGAAGCTAGTCATGAGGATGGGGCGGAGGCGGAGGCGGCAGGCGGCCACGGCGGCGGCGAAGCGGTCTTGGCCTTGGTCGTGCTGGCGCTTGGCAAATTCGACCATGAGGATGGCATTTTTGGCGGCGAGGCCGACGAGCACGACCATGCCGATTTGGGTAAAGAGGTTATTATCTTGGCGCATCCACCAGACGCCGCAGATGGCGCTGAGGAGGCACATGGGGACGATGAGGATGACGGCGAGGGGGAGGCTCCAGCTTTCGTATTGGGCGGCGAGGACGAGAAAGACGAAGAGAACGCAGAGGGGGAAGAGATAGCCGAGGGTATTGCCGGCGAGGATTTGTTGGTAGGTGAGGTCGGTCCACTCGAAGTCGAAGCCCTCGGGGAGGGTGGCTTTGGCGAGGCGGGTGACGGTGGCGATCATGTCGCCGGAGCTGAGGTCGGGGGCGGTATTGCCGGAGACATCGGAGGAGGGGTAGAGGTTGTAGCGCTGGACGCGGTCCACGCCGCCGGTTTGGCGGACGGTGGCGACGGTGCCGAGGGGGACCATTTGTCCGGCGTCGTTGCGGGTTTGGAGGCGGCCGATTTGTTCGGGGGCGAGGCGAAACTGGGGTTCGGCCATGGCGGTGACTTGGTAGGTGCGACCGAAGAGGTTGAAATCGTTGACGTAGACCGAGCCGAGAAAGATTTGGAGGGTGTCGTTGATCGCGGCGAGGGAGAGGCCCATATTTTTGGCCTGGGCGCGGTCGATATCGATGTGGTATTGGGGAACGTTAGCCTTGAAGCCGGTGAGGATAGAGCTGAGGCCGGGTTCGGCGGCGAGGGCGTCGGTGAATTGTTTGGTGGCGGCTTCGAGGGAGGCGAGGCCAGCGTTGTTGAGGTCTTGGACTTGGAGTTTAAAGCCGCCGGAATTGCCGAGGCCGCGGAGGGGCGGAGGGGGAATGACGAGGATACGGGCTTCTTGGATGGCGGCGAATTTTTGGCGCAGGGTGGCCATGAGGGCCTGGGCGGTGCGGGAGGGGTCGCGGCGCTGGTCGAAGGGGTCGGGGATGATGAAAGCGGCGCCGAGGTTAGACTGGTTCGCCTGGAGGACGGAGGAATAGCCGGTGATAGCGAAAGTGTGGGCCACGCCGGGGGTTTCGCGGGCGAGGGCGTCCATGCGGCGGACCACGGCGTCGGTGCGCTCGAGGGAGGCGCTGTCGGGCAATTGGACCACGACGAGGAAGTAGCCCATGTCCTGTTGGGGGAGGAAGCCGGTGGGAACGGCGCGGAAGGTAAAGCCGGTGAGGGCGAGGAGGGCAGCGTAGGCGGCGAGGGCGAGGGCGCTGAAGCGGACGAGGCGGCGGATGAGGCGGGCGTAGTTGAGGGAGAGGTGTTCGAAGGAGCGGTTGAAGAGGCGGAAGGCGGGGCCGAGGAGGCGGTTGATGGCGCGGGTGAGGAGGTCGGGGCGGCGGGGCCCGTGGGAGCTGCGCAGGAGAAGCGAGGAGAGGGCGGGGCTGAGGGTGAGGGAATTGAAGGCCGAAATGAGGGTCGAGACCGAGATCGTCAGGGCGAATTGGCGGTAGAATTGGCCGGTGATGCCAGGGAGGAAGGCGGTCGGGATAAAGACCGCGCAGAGCACCAAGGCCACGGCGACGATGGGACCGGTCACTTCCTTCATGGCGCGGAGGGTCGCCTCGCGGGGGGAAAAGCCGAGGTCGAGGTAGCGCTCCACATTTTCCACCACCACGATGGCGTCGTCGACGACGATGCCGATGGCCAGCACCAGGCCGAAGAGCGAGAGGTTATTGAGGGAGAAGCCGAAGAGGTACATAACCGCTAGGGTTCCGATGAGGGAGACCGGGACGGCGAGGAGGGGGATGAGGCAGGCGCGCCAATTTTGCAGGAAGAGGACCACCACGAGGACCACGAGGAGGATGGCCTCGAGGAGGGTGATGAGGACGGATTTGAGGGAAGCCCGGACGAATTGGGTGGGGTCGTAGTTGACGCGGTAGTCCACCCCCGGGGGGAAGCGGGGGGCGAGTTTTTTCATTTCCGCGTAGACGGCGTCGGCGGTGGAGAGGGCGTTCGAGCCGGGGAGTTGGAAGACGCGCAGGGAGACGGCGTTTTTGCCGTCCATGTAGCTTTTGAGGGAGTAGTCCTTGCTGCCGATTTCGATGCGGGCGACGTCGCGGACGCGGATGACGTCGCCGCCGGGGCCGGTGCGGATGACGATGTCGCCGAACTGCTCTGGGGTGAGGAGGCGGCCTTGGGCGGTGAGGGTGTATTGGAACTGGGTGCCGTCGGGGACGGGGGGAAGGCCTAACTGTCCGGCGGCAACCTGGACATTTTGCTCGCGGATGGAGCGGACCACGTCGGTGGCGGTGAGGCGGCGCGCGGCGATTTTTTCGGGGTCGAGCCAGATGCGCATGGAGAAGTCGAGGCCGCCAAGGAGGCCGGCTTCGGCGACGCCGGGGAGGCGGGCGATGCGGTTTTGGATTTGGAGGGAGACGTAATTGGCGAGGTAGATGGTGTCGCGGGAGTCGTCGGGGGAGAAGAACTGGACGGCTAGGGTGAGGTCGGGGGAGCGCTTGAGGGCGCTGACGCCGAGGCGGCGGACTTCTTCGGGGAGGCGGGGGAGGGCGGCGTTGACGCGGTTTTGTACCAGAACCTGGGCCTGGTCGAGGTTGGTCCCTAGCTTGAAAGTGACGGTGATGCCGAGGCGGCCGTCGCTAGTGGAGGAGGAAGAAAGGTAGAGCATGCCCTCGACGCCGTTGATTTCGAGTTCGAGGGGGGCGGCGACGGTGTCGGCGAGGGTTTGGGCATTGGCGCCGGGGTAGATGGCGCTGACGACGACGGTGGGGGGGATGACGTCGGGGTATTGGGCGACGGGAAGGCGCGGATAGGCGAGGAGGCCCATCAAGAGGATAGCGATGCTGAGGACGGCCGCGAAGATGGGGCGGTCGACGAAAAAGCGCGGGAGGTTCATGGGTGGGCCGCGGTGATGGCGGGCAGGGCCATGGGGCCGTCTTGGGGGTTGACCGCAGCGCCAGGGCGGGCCGCGAGGAGGCCAGAGATGAGGACGCGCTCGGTGGGGGCGAGGCCGCTGCGGATGACGCGCAGGCCGTCTTCGAGGGGGCCAGTGGTGACGCGGCGGTAGAGGACTTTGTTGTCGGGGCCGACGACGAGAAGGTAGGGTTGGCCTTGGTCGCTGCTGAGGGCGTGGTCGCGGACGAGGAGGGCGGGGTAGGCGGTGCCGCTAGGGAGGCGGAGGCGGGCGAAGAGGCCTGGGGCCATGAGGCGTTGCGGGTTGGGGAAGACCCCGCGGGCGCGGATGGTGCCGGTGTCGGGTTTGACGGCGTTGTCCACAAAGTCGAGTTTGCCCGCGTGGGGATAGCCGATTTCGTTGGCTAGTCCCATGTTAGCGGGGATGTCGCCAAAAGAGGCGGCCTGGCCTGGTTGGGCGAAGCTGCGGTAGCGAAGGGATGAGCGCTCGTCGATTTCGGCGTAGCAATAAATGGGGTCGAGGGCCACCAGGGTGGTGAGGACGGTGGTGGCGCTAACGAGATTTCCGGGAGTGGCGAGGGCTTGGCCAATGCGGCCGGCGATGGGGGCGCGGATGGCGGTGAATTCGAGGTCGAGTCGGGCGGCGTCGAGGCTAGCTTGGGCGGAGCGGATCGAGGCCTCGGCTTCGCTGAGGGCTTGGGCGCGGGTTTCGCCTTCCTCGGAGGCGATGGCGCGGGATTCGAGGAGGCGCTGGGCGCGGGCGGCTTCGCTGCGGGCGAGGCTGGCGCGGATGCGGGCGCGGTCGAGGTCGGCCTGGAGTCGGTCGATCGCTAACTGGTAGGGGCGCGGGTCGATGGTAAAGAGGAGGTCGCCGAGTTTGACTTCGCTGCCGTCTTGGAAGTGGACTTGTTGGAGGTAGCCGGGGACGCGGGCGCGAAGTTCCACGGTTTGGGGGGACTCGAGGCGGCCGACGAACTCGTCGAAATCGGTCACGGTGCGGGGGATGGCGAGGGCCACGGTGACGGTGGGGGGAGCGGGCGGCGGCGGGGGCGGCGGGGGCGGGGCGGGGCGGCAGGCGGCGAGGCCGCAGGCGGCGGCGAGGAGGAGGAGGCGGCGCATGGGAGGTGGGGATCTGGAAGGGGCCGCTGCAAGGAGCTTGCTAAGCGGGGTCCGTGGCGGGGGCAGGGGGAGATGGGGTGAGGCGGCGGTCTTGGCCCCATTTCATGAGGAGGAAGTAGAAGACGGGGGTGAGGAAGAGGCCGAAGAAAGTGACGCCGATCATGCCGGAGAAGACGGCAGTGCCCATGGCCTGGCGCATTTCGGAGCCGGCGCCGGTGCTGACGACGAGGGGGTAGACGCCGGCGATGAAGGCGATGGAGGTCATGAGGATGGGGCGGAGGCGGAGGCGGCAGGCTTCGAGAGCGGCGGCGGCGGCGCTGAGGCCGTGTTGTTGTTTTTCGCGGGCGAATTCCACGATGAGGATGGCGTTTTTGCAGGCGAGGCCGACGAGGACGATGAGGCCGATTTGGGTAAAGATATTGTTATCGCCGCCTTTGAGGAGGACCCCGAGCATGGCGCTGAGGAGGCAGGTGGGGACGATCAGGATGATGGCGAGGGGGAGGCGGAGGCTTTCGTACTGGGCGGCGAGGACGAGGAAGACGAGGAGGAGGCAGAGGGGGTAGATGTAGATGGCGGTGTTGCCGGCGAGGATTTGTTGGTACTTGAGTTCGGTCCACTCAAAGGTCATGCCGCGAGGGAGGGTCTTTTGGAGGATGGCGGCCATGGCGGCTTCGGCTTCGCCGGAGCTGACGCCGGGGGCGGCGCCGCCGTTGATCTCGGCGGTGGGGAACGAATTGTAGTGCATGACGCGGTCGGGGCCGAAGGAGTCCTTGAGGTCGACGAGGGAGGAGAGGGGGATCATTTGACCGGCGGCGTTGCGGACTTGGAGTTTGCCGATGTCGTCTTTGGTGCGGCGGAAAGGTTCGTCGCCTTGGACGACGACTTTGTAGGTGCGGCCGAAGCGGTTGAAATCGTTGACGTAGAGCGAGCCCAGGTAGATTTGGAGGGTGGCGTAGAGTTCTTGGAGGTTGACGCCTTGGGCTTTGGCTTTGAGGCGGTCGACGTCGGCGAAGAGTTGGGGGACGTTGACTTGGAAGCTGGAGAAGAGGTTAGCGAGCTGGGGGTGTTGGCGGGCTTGGTTGAGGACTTCTTGGGTGACGCGGTGGAGTTCGGAGTAGCCGAGATTGTTGCGGTCTTGGATTTGGAGGCGGAAGCCGCCGCTGGAGCCGAGGCCGTTGACCGCAGGCGGGGGGACCACGAGGACAAGGGCGTCGGGGATTTCGGCGAAGAGGCGCTGCTGGATCTTTTGGGCGATGGCGAGGCTCGAGGTTTCCGGGGTGCGGCGTTTTTCGAAATCGTCGAGGCTGATGAAGGCGACGCCGGAGTTGGCGCTATTGGTGAAGCCGTTGATGGAGAGGCCGGGGAAGGCCACGGAGGCGGCCACGCCGGGGGTGGACTTGGCGATTTCGCCCATGTGGCGGATCACTTTTTCGGTGCGGTCGAGGGAGGCCCCATCGGGGAGTTGGCCGAAGGCGACGAGGTATTGTTTATCTTGTTGGGGGATGAAGCCGGAGGGTACCTTGGAGAAGACGAGGCCGGTGAGCCAGACGAGGCCGAGGTAGAGGAGGACCACCGCGATGCTGGCGCGGAGGAGGCGACTGACTATCCAACTGTAGAGGTTAGCGGAGGCGTCGAAGAAGCGGTTAAAGCCGCGGAAAAGCCAGCCCAGGGAGGCGTCGAGGGCGCGGGAAAGAAGGTCTTTTTTGGCGCCGTGGGGCTGGAGCAAGATGGCGCTGAGAGCGGGTGAAAGGGTGAGGGAATTGAAGGCCGAGATGACGGTGGAGATGGCGATGGTGATGGCGAATTGCTTGTAAAACTGGCCGGTCAGGCCGCTGATGAAAGCGGTGGGGACGAAGACGGCGCAGAGCACCAGGGCGGTGGCCACGATGGGACCGGTGACTTCTTGCATGGCGCGGCTGGTGGCGGCGCGCGGCGAGAGGCCCAGGGCGATATTGCGCTCCACGTTTTCTACGACCACGATGGCGTCGTCGACCACGATGCCGATGGCGAGGACGAGGCCGAAGAGCGAGAGGTTATTGATGGAAAAGCCGAGGGCGTGCATCGCGGCGAAGGTGCCGATCAGGGAGACCGGCACCGCCACCAGGGGGATGATCGAGGCGCGCCAGGTTTGCAGGAAGAGGATGACGACGAGGACCACCAGGAGGACTGCTTCGAGGAGGGTGACGATGACGGCGTCGATCGATTTTTGGACGAAGACGGTGGGGTCGTAGGCGATTTTGTATTCCAGGCCGGGGGGGAACGAGCGGGCGAGGTTGTCCATAGCCTGGCGGACGCTCGCGGAGAGGGCGAGGGCGTTAGAGCCGGGGAGTTGGAAGATGGGGATGGCCACCGCGGGCTCGTTGTCGAGGAGGGAGCGGAGGGCGTAGTCGCTAGCGCCGAGTTGGATCCGGGCGATGTCGCGCAGGAAGACCGGCTGGCCCTGGGGGCCGGACTTGATGACGACTTGGGCAAAGTCTTCCTCGGTGACGAGGCGGCCGCGGGCATTGATGGTGAGGGTGAGGTCGGCGGGGGAAGCGAGGGGCGGGGCGCCCACCGATCCGGCGGCGACTTGGGCATTTTGCTCTTGGAGGGCGGCGACGACGTCGCTGGCGGTGATGGAGCGGGCGGCGGCCTTTTGGGGGTCGAGCCAGATGCGCATGGCGTAGTCGCCGGAGCCGAAGAGTTGGACTTGGCCGACCCCGGGGAGGCGGGCGAGGACGTCTTTGACTTGGAGGGTGGCGTAGTTGCGAACGAAGATTTCGTCGTATTTTTTGCCGGGAGAAATGAGGTGCACGACCATGGTTAGGTCGGGAGATGACTTGACGACGCTAACGCCGATGCGGCGGACTTCTTCGGGGAGGCGGGGGAGGGCCTGGTTGACGCGGTTTTGCACTTGGACTTGGGCCTTGTCGAGGTCGGTGCCCAGTTTGAAAGTGACGGTTAGGCTCATGACGCCGTCGGCGGTGCCTTGAGAGGACATGTAGAGGCTATTTTCGACGCCGTTGATCGCCTCCTCGAGGGGGGAGGAGACGGTGGTGCCGATGACGTCGGGGCTAGCGCCGGGATAGGAGGCGAGGACGACGACGGTGGGGGGGACGATTTCCGGATACTCGCTGATGGGGAGGGAGCGCAAGGAGATGGCGCCGACCACGGTGATGAGGATGGAGAGGACGCCGGCGAAGATCGGGCGGGTGATGAAGAATTGGCTGAGATGCACCGGGGAAGGGGAGGCGGAGGCTAGGGGGCGGCGACGGGTTGGGGCGGCGCGGGAGGGGGCGCGGCGAGGGCCTGCACGGGAGCGCCGGGGGGGAGGATCTGGAGGCCGCTGGTGATGACGCGGTCCTCGGGGCTGAGGCCGCTCAGGATGACGCGCTGGCCCTCAAAGGTGCGGCCGAGTTGGACCGGACGGATTTCGGCGGTGTTGGTGGCGCTGACGACCATGAGGTATTTGACGTCCTGGTTGGTGCCGATGTATTTTTCGTCGATGAGAAGGGCTTGATAGGATCCGCTGCCGGGGAGGCGGAGGCGGGCGAAAGAGCCGGCGACGAGGCTGCCGTCGGGGTTGGGGAAAACGGCGCGGACGGTGATGCTGCCGGAGGCGGAGTCGATGCGGTTGTCGAAGGATTCGATCCAGCCTTGGTGAACCCAGTCGGTTTCGCCTTCGATGCGAAGCTGCACGGGAACGCGCTTGGCGGCGGGGTCGATGAGGGTTTTTTCGCGGATAAGTTTGGCGTAGCGGAGGTAGCTGGCGTCGTCGACCGAGGCGTAGACGTGCATGGGGTCGACGCTGACGATGGAGGTGAGGAGGGTGGTGAAGCCGGCGACGCCGCTGACATAATTGCCCGGGGTTTGGAGGGCGCGGCTGACGCGGCCGTTGATGGGGGAGCGGACTTTAGTGAATTCGAGGTTGAGGACGGCGAGGTGGCGGCTGGCGTCGGCGGAGCGGACCGCGGCCTGGGCGGCGGCGAGAGCGTTGCGGCGGGTGTCGGCGTCCTCGCTGGAGATGGCGCGGGAGGCGAGCAGAGCTTCGACGCGTTTAGCTTCGCTGGCGGCGCTGAGGAGGCGCGCCTGGGCCTGGGCCAGGGAGGCATCGGCTACGGCTAGGCTAGCCTCTTCAAAGCGGGGGTCGATTTCAAAGAGAACGTCGCCAGCTTTAACGAGTTGGCCGGATTCGAAGGCGACGCGGTCGATATAGCCGGTGACGCGGGGGCGGATTTCCACGGTGTCGGTGGCTTCGATGCGGGCGGAGAACTCGTCCCAGTCGGCGATTTGGCGCGGCTGGAGTTGGAGCACGGAGACGGGCATGGGGCCGCGGGGGGCCTCGGGAGCGGGGGCGGCGGAGGGGCGGCAGGCCGCGAGGAGGAGGGCGGCGCTGGCGAGGGCAGGCGGGAGGAGCTTCATGGAGTTAGGGCGAAAGGGGAAATGGGGCCCCGACCTCGACGAGTTTGGGCGGCAGGGCCGCGCCGAGGATGAGGGGCAGGGCGCGTTGCAGTTGGCGGATCGGAGCGAGGTCGTTGCGGACCCGGGCTTGGGTAAAAGCGCCTTGGATGCAGCTTTGCAGGGTGTTGGCCTGGAAGGCGACGTCGGCGGGCGGGATCAGGCCCGCGCGGGCGGCGTCGCCGATGGCGGATTCGTAGAAGAGGCGATGGTGGTCAAAAATGCCGGCGATTTTGGCGCGAATCATTTCGTCGAAGGTGCCGATTTCGCTGCCCAGCGTGGAGAGCGGGCAGCCGCAGACGTGGCCGCTGCGGGCGCGGCAGTTTTCCTGGGATTCCAAGATGAACTCGGCATAGCGCTGGAAGCGCTCCAGGGGAGGGGTTTCTGGGGAAAAGATGCGTTCGAGCCGGGGGAGGGCCCGGCTCCAGGCGGCCTCAATAGCCGCTAGGGTGAGGTGGGCCTTCGACTCAAAAAAGTGATAGAAGCTTCCCTTGCGGACTTCGGCGCGGGCGCAGATGTCGTCCACGCTGGTGGAGCCGTAGCTGAATTCCCAAATCAGGTCGGAGGCGGCCTGGATGAGGTTTTCTTTAGCTTGGCTGGGACGGGCCATGAGGGGCTGGTCCGCAGGTCCGGACGCCGCTTAGTGGCGGTTGTTGACCGATTGGTCAAGTTCTTTTCGCCGCAACTCTGGGGCCCGGGAGGTCAGGTCGGGTAGCCGGAGAGGAGGGCGGGGACTTGGTCCGGGGTGACGGCTTCGTGGAAGGCGTCGTTGACCATGCAGACGGGGCCGAAACCGCAGGAGGCGAGGCATTCGGCGAACTCGATGCTGTAATTTCCATCGGCGCTCAAGGCGATGGGGTGGTGGTGGTCGGTGTGGGAGCGGTCGATGCCCGTGGCTTGGCAAAGGCGCTCCATGAGCTCGTAGCTCCCGGCCATGGCGCAGGAGAGGGTGCGGCATACCCGGATATGGTATTTTCCGGGAGCGGTTTGGCGGAAGCCGGGGTAGAAGGTGACGACTTCGAGGACTTGAATCGGCTCCAAGCTGAGGCGGGCGGCGACCCACTGGACGGCTTCCGGCTGGATGTAGCCGAACTGGTGTTGCAGCAGGTGGAGCAGGGGAAGCACCGCGCTGCGGGCGGAGACGGGGTAGTGGGTAATCACTTCGTCTATTTTCGCCAGCAGCTCAGGAGGGAGGGTCATGGATCTAAGGGCAAAAGGGAACAGTCGGGGGATGTATCAAACGGCGGGAGGGGAGCGGCAAGGCGATTTTGTGAAATTTTTCACAAGCAGCGGGGGGTGGCGCGGGGGGCGCGGTGCGGCTTGCATCCGGTGGCATCCGGCTAAACTGGCGGGATGCCGCTCGACCTGCTGCCGCCCCGCCTTTTCTGGACCTTTTTGGCCGGAGCCTTCGCCCTGGGGTGCTGCGTGGGGTCGTATTTGAACGTGGTGATTTACCGCTTGCCGCTGGGGCTATCGACACACGACCCGAAGCGGTCCTTTTGTCCACTGTGCCGCGCGGGCATTCCCTTTTACCACAACATTCCCCTGCTGTCCTGGCTGCTGCTGCGGGGGCGCTGCGCCTCGTGCCGCCAGGCGATTCCGCTGCGCTATCCGCTGGTGGAATTGCTCACCGGGCTGCTCTTTGCGGCGGCCCTGCTGCGCTGCGGCGCCGACTGGCCGGTGTTGGCGGGCTTCACCTTTTTGGCCCTCTGCGTGGCGGGCAGCTATATCGACATCGACCACCAGATTTTGCCCCACGAGATCACCTGGGGCGGAGCCGCCGCTGGTTTAGCCGCCAGCGCCCTGATTCCGGGCTATCACGTGGAGGGCCCGTGGTACCTCAATTTGCTCTGGGGAATGGGGGGCGCCGCCCTGGGGTATGCCCTGATTTGGGTGGTCATCCAGGGAGGCAAGCTGGCCTTCGGAAAACTCAAGCTGGCCTTCGATCCGCCCGCCGCCTGGTCGATCCGCCAGCCCGAGGGCAGCGATCAACCCGTGCTGGAAGTGGCCGGGCAAATGGAGCTGTGGTCAGATATTTTTAGCCGGGCCAGCGACCGACTCCTCATTCGCGCGCCGAGGTCGGTTTTGGGAGAAACCGCGCACGGGCCGTCAGTGCTGCGCATTTCCCAGGACCAAGTGGTCCTTACCCCGGAAGGTGGGGCCCCGCTCGCCTTAGCCCTGGAGGACATTCCCTCCATGCACGGGACCTGTACCGCCGTGGAGCAACCGCGCGAGGCCATGGGCTTAGGCGACGCCAATTGGATGGCCTGCGTGGGCGCGTTTCTGGGATGGAAGGCGGCGCTTTTTGCGCTTTTTGGGGGCTCGATTTTAGGGGCCGCGGTCTCCCTCGCCATGATCGCCTGCGGGCGGCGCGAGTGGGCCGGGCGCCTTCCCTTTGGACCCTACCTAGCGGCCGCGGCCGCCCTGTGGTTTTTCCGCGGCCCAGAGCTGCTCGGTTGGTATCTCGCCTTGGCCCGGGGCGGGCTCCTGGAGTAAGCCAGATCGGCCTAGCCAGAGGGAGCGCAGGGGCCTCGTGTAGTCCCCGCGGCCGCCGCGGGGGCACTGTTGCCGCAAGGTGGGGATGTGTGGAATCAGTCAGGTTATCCTAAAAGCGGGAGTTGACGATCGTATGGGGTGGGCGCGGAGCGCTGGCGCGGGAGGCTTTCTCATCCCGCGTGGCCTTTTTTGGGAGCGGCCGCGCTGGCACCCCTGCCGAACTGTCTGGTTCGCCGTTAGGGCGCCCCTACCAGGCTCACATTCCTTTTTGTGCTGAAAAAACTCAGGGCGTAGCTCGGTGCTTGGGCTGACGCAACCGCCAGAAGTTCCTTTTGCCCCATTGCGCGTATTGGTGGTCAGTGAGTTCCAAAGGCTGGAATGGCCCTTGGGGGACTTTTTGCGGTGACGTCTGGGCGGCACGGTACTATCTTGGTGCGCCCCACAGGGCGCCGATTCTGAGCGCCAACGGTGCGGCCTACGCCAGCCCAGGGCAACACCCTGGCACTCGGGCCAATAAGGGCCCCGAGCCCTGAAGGGGCGGCCTAATCGGCGGGCCACTTCGCGCACTTTTCCATGACATTGGGGCGATTTTTCCATGACATTGGCGCGTGGTGGGCGGTAGACCCGCCCGGCGGCGATGCCGCCGGCAGTAGAGCGTGATGCCCGTGGCATTCCCTCACGATCCCGGAGGCGTCCCCGGATGATGCCGGAGGCATCTGAGCATGATGCCGGAGGCATCCCAGGATGATGCGGTGGCATCCCAGGAATTGCCGGGGGCATCCCAGGATGATGCCGGGGGCGTCCGAGCATGATGCCGGAGGCAGCCCCGGATGATGCCGGAGGCATCCCAGCCGGTAGCCGGTGGTTGAGCGAAGCGACACCACCGGAACTGCGTCCCAAGGGGGCCCGCACCCCGGCAGGGGTGCTAGCGCGGTAGCCCCCCAAA
>CANHIJ010000093.1 GCA_947460575.1 Verrucomicrobiales bacterium
AGAGCGCCAGCACCGGGCTCAGCAGCACCGGCTTGGCGAAACAGTTTGACGTCCACGAGCGTTTCTTTGTGAAGGGGCTGAACACCATCGAAATCGGGCTGTTCACTTCCGCCGATGAGGGCACCACCAGCACGGTCGATTTCCGCCTGGAGGGATCCTCCCGCACTGACAAAGTGGTGGAGGCGGGAAGCGCTTGGATTGCGGCGACCGGCACTCCGTCGCTGAATAACATTGCCATCCTCGGGGGTTCCCCGACGGCACCGCTGGGCAGCCCGCTGCTCGCGATGAGCGATAACTACTTCACGATGCGCTACCGCGCCAAATCCACCATCCCAGCCTACGCCCTCACCGGCAACGGGACCTGGAGCAACTGGACCCGGCCGGTGCTGGTGGAGGGCTGGATCAAACGCGTCCTCGCGGCCATCAACCCCTTCAACCAGCGCATGACCGACCTCTTTAACAACGCGGTCAACACCGACGTCAGCCTGCTCACCCAGGCGGGCACCCGCTGGGAAGGCGACATCGCCTTGACGCTCGACGCCATCAACGACTTCGGCCTCATCGAAATCTACGAGACCGTCCTCAAGCGGGGCAAAAATATCAGCATCAACTCAGGCTACGACTACGGCCCAGCCAACGACGCCCTGCTGCTCGCGGCCGGCTATCTCAGCGACCTCTACACCATCCTCGGGAACGAGGCCTATGCCGACGCCGCGAATCCCACGATTTCCATCGATGACTCCAGCAACAGCACCGAAATCAACACCTCGCGCTTTTCCTTTGAGGGTCAGGTAGGGAGCGTGCTCGACGAGGAATTGGCCCTGCTGCGGGGCCGCGATGACACCCTCAACCCGCAGACCACCCAGTCGCCCTTCTACAATCGCCTCTTCTGGAATTACACCCGCGGCATCGATGCTGGCGAGGCGCTCTATGCTACCAATTACAACATCAAGGAGAAAGTGGGTAGCAGCACCGAGGACGGTTCGATCAACGCCGCCGATGCCCAGCGCATGTTCCCCCAGGGCCACGGCGACGCCTACGGCCACTACCTGACCGCCCTCAAAGGCTACTACCAACTCCTCACCAACGCGAAGTTTACCTGGATGCCGCGCACTGAGTCCCTCAACATCCTCGGCAACACCGTGGCCGTGGACTACCAGGACGAGCGCAAGTTCGCCGAAGCCGCCTCCAACGTCGCCCGCACCGCCGAGCAAATCGTCACCCTCAGCTTCCGCCAACAATACCGCGACGACCCCGCCGAAGGCTGGCAGTCCTTCCGCGATGGAAAATACAATAGCGCTACCGGCAACACCCGCTCTTGGGGTCTCGACGAATGGGCCTCCCGGGCCGGTCAGGGGGCCTATTACCATTGGGCCGTGGGCAACGCCATGCTGCCCGATGTCGATGCCGCCCACACTGGGATCCAGAAAATCGACCGCACCACGGTGCCGGAATTGCAACTGCTCGCCGTCAGCGGAGGCTCCTTCCAGACCACGATCGACAACGCCAACTCCCATCTCAACCCGCTCGGACTGAGCTCCGGAGCCATCGCCTTTGACATCGATCCCGCCCAGTTGCGCGCCGGCAAGTCGCACTACGAGCAGGTTTACGAGCGCTCGCTAGCCGCCGTGCTCAATGCCAAGGGGGCGTTCGACCAAGCGGCGAAAATGACCCGGTTGCTCCGCAACCAGGAAAACCAGGTCAGCGATGCGAATACCAAAATCCAAGATCAGGAACGCGCTTTCAACTACCAGCTGATCGACCTCTATGGCGGCCCGTATCCCGGGGATGTCGGCCCCGGCAAGACCTATGTCCAAGGTTACAGCGGTCCAGACCTCGCCAGCTGGTTTGTGATCGATCGCCCGACCGGTTGGGTGGATTCGTTCGACTCCATCACCGTGAATGGCCGGGTTCCCGTCAATGTGCCGGATTTCCAAAACATCGTGGCGGTCGCCCAGAACTTCAACTACGGCGACGGTATCGACAAGGTTTTCAACAAATTCACCCAGTTGTTTAGTGGCGGGAACTTCGACATCAACAATGTCAACGATGCGGCGAACATCGAATGGACGGAAAAAGCCATCACCGTTTCGGCCAGTCCCTTCGGCCAGTTTTCGGACCAGTGGTTTGCGGGGGCGGATGTGGGAAAGCGTGCCACTACCGGTCGAGTCCAGCAGGCGCTCAACGATTGCCAAATGGCCTACAAGGAATTGGAGGGCGCCAGCAACAAGCTACAGGATGATTCCACGGCGTTTGACGTGAAGCTGCGCCTGCTCATCCAAATTCTCGAAAACCACGGGAACGTCGATGACCGGCTCCAAAGGGCTCTGGTGGTGAAGAATTCGATCATGGCCACCAAAGCGCTCTTGTCGGGGATTCAAAAAGTGGCCGAATACATTGACAAGATGACGGAAAAAACGGCCGAAACCGTGGCCGACGCACCACCTAAGGTGGTTGGCGTGGCCAACGACGTTTTCTCGTCAGTCCGGGTGGCGATCTCCTCGGCGGCGTCGGCGATGGGAGGGGCGCTCAAGACAGCCGCCCTGAATGCTTCCAAATTGAATGACGGGCTCGACAAGCGCAAAGAGAAGGAGGACTTCCTGCTGATGAGGGATCTCAAGGTGCTCGATTACATCCCCGAGGAACAGCAGGCGGCCTACGAGGTCGAGGTGGAGTTCCTGAGAATGGATGACCGAGCGGTCGAGGTTTCTCAGCTTTTGCTTAAGTTGCAGCAGGCCACCGAGACGGTCCGAACCTTGATGGCCCAGGGCGACCGGATCCAACTGGAGCGCGAAATCTTTCGCAAGCGCGCGGCCACGCAGGTGCAGGGCTACCGCACCAACGACCTGACCTTCCGCACCTTCCGCAACGAGTCGTTGGAGCAATACCGGACCCTGTTTGACCTGGCGAGCCGCTATACCTACCTCGCGGCGAAGAGTTACGACTACGAGACCGGCCTGCTGGGATCCACCCAAGGCCAGGCAGTGATCTCCAAGATCGTCAGTTCCCGGGCCCTCGGCGACTTGGCCGGAGGCACGCCGCAGGCCACCGTGAGCACCCTGGGCGATGCTGGTTTGGCCGGGACCATGGCCCAGCTGAACGCCGACTTCTCCGTGGCTAAGGGCCGCCTCGGCATCAATAATCCGGACGCGAACGGCACGCTGATTTCGCTGCGCCAAGAACTCTTCCGCATCCTCGACAACCCCGCCATCACCAGCGACGACACCGCCTGGCAGCAAACCCTGGAGCAGCATATGGTCAGCAACCTGATGAGCGATCCCGATGTCGCCGCTCAGTGCCGCAATCTGCGCAAGGCGGACGGCTCAGCGGTGCCCGGCATCATGATTCCATTCAGTTCGACCATCCAGCACGGCAAGAACTTCTTCGGTCTGCCGACTGCGGGCGGCGACCACTTGTTCTCGGCTTCGAATTACGCCACCAAGATCTACTCAGTGGGGGTGATGTTCCAAGGTTATGTCGGCATGGACCCCTACGCGACCCTAACTCCCGGGGCCGGCCAGGCCAACACCAACGACCCCAATGTGCTGAGCGCCACGCCTTATCTCTACTTGATCCCCGTCGGAGTCGACAAGATGTTAGCGCCGCCCCTGGGCGATACCGGAGTGGAGCGGTCCTGGAGCGTGAAAGACCAGGCCTTGCCGCTGCCCTATAACCTGGGGGCGACTGCTTTTTCCTCCAACCAGTTCTTTAGCGCAGACGGCACGCTCAGCGAGCAACCCTGGATCCAACGCAAGCACCAGGCCTTCCGCGCCGTGGATGACGCCGCCTTCTTTTATGGCTTCCAGCCTGCGGAGTTCGGCAGTTCCCGACTGGTCGGCCGCAGCGTCTGGAACACCCAGTGGAAAATCGTCATCCCGGCCTACGGCCTGCTCAACGACGAGCAGACCGGCCTCAGCCGGTTCGCCGCCACCGTGGACGACATCAAACTCTTCCTGCGCACTTATTCCAACTCTGGGAACTAGGGCGGCGGGGGCATCGCCGCTAAATCGGGGGGGGTGGCGGAAAAGCGAGCCGCCTGGCATTGGCCCTGCTTAGGCTGGGGAAGATGTTTAGTATCCAGATTTTGCTGAGAAGGTGGCTGCTGCCAGTGCTGTTGGGGGCGGGCCTGCCGATGGCGGCGGCGTGGGCGGAAACGGTGGACCCGGCACTTCGCCAGCAGGTGGTGGAAGCCGTGCTTCAAGAAGACGAGGAGCAGGCGGCGCGCATCGAAGCGCTGGCGGAAACCGGTTCCGACTGGGCCGCGGGGGTGCTGGCGCTGTGGCGGGCGGGGAACCTGCAAGTCGACCGCCCCGCCGATGGACCAGAGCTGCTTTTTACTTTGGAGGGCGCCGTGGCGCGCCGCCTCGACACTGGGGAGAGCTTTGTGCCGGTCAGTCCGAAAGAGGTGGCGACCACTTCCAAAATCCGCAAGGCGATCAAGAACGCCACCGACCTCATCGCAGTGGCTTCGCCCGACCCGAAGGTGCGCGCCGCCGCCATTAACAAACTGGGGATGAGCCAGAATGCGGACTATTTGCCGGTGCTGTTGGCGCGGCAGTCAAAAGAAAGCGACGCCGCCGTGCAGCGGGCTCTGCGGGAAGGCATCGCGCTGATTCAGTTGACCGATGAGGACGACGTTGTGTGCCTGGCGGCGATCGGTGTCTTGGGCGAGCTGCGCAGCTTGGGGAGCGTGGACCTGCTCCAGGCGATGACGGTGAGCGACGATGAATCCGAGGCCGCCAAGGCGGCGGCTGGGCAGGCGCTGCACCTGATTGAGCGCTACCAGAAACAGGTGGAAACCGTCGGCAGTTTGTTTCGGGGCCTAAGCGCGGGCTCGGTGCTGCTGGTGGTGGCCCTGGGGCTGGCCATTACCTTTGGCCTGATGGGGGTGATCAACATGGCCCACGGCGAAATGATGGCCGTGGGCGCCTACACCACCTATTTAGTGCAAAATATTTTTGGCGGAGGGGTGGCCTTATCGATGTTTGGCTTTGGGCTCGAGGTGCCTGGGCTGAACCTGACGGGAGCCGCCTATCAATCTTATTTTATCTGCGCGGTGCCGGCTTCGTTCTTGATGGCGGCGCTGGTGGGGATTGCCCTGGAGCGCGGGGTGATCCGCTTTCTCTACAAGCGGCCCCTGGAAAGTTTGCTCGCGACCTGGGGGATTTCCCTCATTTTGCAGCAGCTCTTCCGGCTCATTTTTGGCCCCAACAATGTGCAAGTCTCCTCGCCGAGCTATTTGAGCGGCAGCTTTGTGATCAGCGATGTGGTGTTGGGGTACAATCGCGTCTTTGTGATTGGCTTTGCGGTGGCGATCGTCTTTTTGACGTGGCTGCTCCTCACCAAAACCAGCCTGGGCTTGTTTATTCGGGCGGTGATGCAAAATCGCCAGATGGCGGCCTGCATGGGGGTGCGCACCGAGCGCGTCAACATGCTGACCTTCGGCTTCGGCAGCGGCCTCGCTGGTTTGGGCGGGGCCTTTCTTTCCCAGTTGGGCAATGTCGGGCCCAATCTCGGCCAGAGCTACATCGTCGATTCCTTCATGACCGTGGTGGTGGGCGGGGTGGGCAATCTCATCGGCACGGTGGGCTCGGCCATCGGCATCGGGATGGTCGATCAAAGCCTCCAGTCCCTAACAGACCCTTCGATGGGGAAGATTATCACGTTGGGATCGATCATTTTCTTTTTGCTATGGCGGCCTGGCGGGCTGTTTCCGACCCGGACCCGCAGCCTGGAGGGCTAGACTGATTCGCCTCCGCAACGTCCCCCCATTTTTTATATCGAATTCATGCGCAAGTCCGAGAACCTCATCCTGATCGCGGGAGCCCTGTTGCTGCTGGTAGTGCTGCCCTGTTTGAATGCCTTTGGGGCGGAGGGCAGTGCCCTGCACGTCAGCGATTACACCATCAACCTGTGGGGCAAGTACCTCTGCTATGGGATTTTGGCGGTCAGCGTGAATTTGCTGTGGGGGTACACGGGCTTACTTAGTCTGGGGCAGTGCCTGTTTTTCTCGCTGGGGGGCTATGCCTTGGGAATGCACCTGATGCTGAAGATTGGGAAGCTGGGGCAATATTACCAGGCGGGGAACAACCCGCGGGAGCTACCTGACTTCATGGTTTTTTTGGGTTATCCGGAGTTGCCCGCCCACTGGGTTCCGTTTGGGAGTTTTTGGTTTGCGGCGCTGATGGTCTTGGTGATTCCTGGCTTGGTTGCCTTTGGCTTTGGCTGGCTGATTTTCCGGTCCCGCATCAAGGGAGTCTACTTTTCGATCCTGACGCAGGCCCTGACCTATGCGGCTTCGCTGCTCTTTTTCCAAAATAAGTTCACCTTTGGCGGGAACAACGGCCTGACGGATTTCAAGACCTTGCTGGAAGCGGATCTGAATGCTCCCGATGTGAGGCGGAATCTTTATGTGGCGACGGTGGTGTTGCTCATGGCGGTGCTGGGATTAGTCAAATGGCTCCTGGGAACCAAGTTTGGCAAGGTGCAGCAGGCCATTCGGGACAGCGAAAACCGGGTGCTCTTTTCGGGCTACGCCACCACCAGTTTTAAGCTTCTGATTTTTGTGCTGTGCGCGGTCATCGCGGGGGCCGCGGGGGCCCTCTATGTGCCGCAGGTCGGCATCATCAATCCCAGCGAGATGACCACTGACAAATCCCTGGAAGCAGTGGTGTGGGTCGCGGTGGGGGGCCGGGCCACGCTCCTGGGGCCGGTTTACGGCGCGATTTTGGTCAATGTGCTGAAGTCCTGGGCGACCACGGCCTATCCGGATTACTGGTACCTCATCCTGGGCGGGCTTTTCGTACTTGCGGTGCTTTTCGCACCGAATGGGGTCGCCGGCATGCCGCAGCAGTTCCGGGATCTGCTGGTTTGGTGGAAGAGCCGTCGATCGGCGCTTCCCGACACCGCCGCCCTGTCCGCCTGACCTTTTTTTACATGAGCAGCCAAGTCATTCTCGCCGCCGAGGGCGTGCACAAATCCTTCGATGGCTTCAAAGCTATCAACGACCTCAACTTCTATCTCGACGAAGGGGAGTTGCGCACAGTGATCGGGCCCAATGGGGCCGGGAAATCCACTTTTTTAGACCTCATCACCGGGCGCACCCGGCCGGATAGTGGCAAAATCGTTTTTGGCACTGGCCCAGGCGAGGAAATCACCTCCCGGAAGGAATACGAAATCTACCGCCTGGGGATTGGCCGGAAATTTCAGACGCCGAGCGTGTTTTCCGAGCACAGCGTTTTTGATAATATCCTGCTCGGGTTAAAGGGGCCGCGGGGCGTTTTTCGCACGCTTTTTTCGAAAATGGGCAGCGCGGAGCAGGACCGGATTGAGGATGTTTTGAAGACGGTGGGGCTTTTCGACAAGCGGCGCGATCGGGCGGGATCGCTGGCCCACGGGCAGAAGCAGTGGCTTGAAATCGGCATGCTGCTCGCCCAAGAGGCCAAACTGCTCCTGGTGGACGAGCCCGCCGCGGGGATGACCGACGAAGAAACGCACAAGACGGGGGAATTGCTTCTCCGCCTGGCGGGCCAACACAGCATTATTGTGATTGAGCACGACATGGTTTTCGTGCGGCAAATCGCCCGCAAGGTGACGGTGCTCCACCAGGGCCACGTGCTCTGCGAGGGCTCCGTCGACGACGTGCAAAATGACCCCGAAGTCCGCCGCGTCTATCTCGGGCGCGGCAAATCCTAAGACCAGAGCGGCTTTATTTTGCGCGAGGCGGAACGCTGGCTTCCTATCTTAACATAATTATTTTTTCATTCCATGCTCAAAGTAGATTCCCTTCACGGCGATATTGGCGGCTCGCGCATTTTGCGCGGCGTTTCACTCGAGTGCGGGCCGGGAGAGGTGGCCTGCCTGATGGGGCGCAACGGAGTGGGCAAAACCACCACTTTGATGTCGATCATCGGGCTGCGCGATATCCGGAGCGGCACGATAACTCTCGCGGGGCAAAGTCTCCAGGGCTTGGCCCCGGATGCGCGGGCGCGCTTGGGCATCGGCTATGTGCCGCAGGGGCGCGATATTTTCCCGCACATGACGGTGGAGGAGAATTTGCGGATTGGCTATGTGGCCAACGGCAGCCGCATCGGCGATGTGAAGGCCGCGCTGGAGCGGATCTATGCCTTGTTCCCCGTGCTCAAGGAGATGTTGGGACGCAAGGGGGGCGTCCTCAGCGGCGGCCAACAGCAGCAGCTCGCGATCGGCCGGGCCCTGCTTACCGGGCCGAAGCTGCTGATTTTGGACGAGCCCACCGAAGGCATTCAGCCTAGCATTATCGAGGAGATCGGGGAGACCATCCGGTTTTTGCGCCGCAGCGAAAAGTTAGCAATCTTGCTGGTGGAACAGTACGTCGATTTCTGCCGGGAGGTGGGGGATCGCTACTTTGCGATGGACCGGGGCGTGGTGGTTTCCAGCGGTGCCATTGGCGGGTTGACTGACGAGGTGGTGAAGGTCCACTTGCAGGTGTAAGCGGCGCCTATCTCGGTGGACGGAGGCGGAAGCGGAGGTAGGCCCCAGCGGCGGAGTTCGGGAGGCGTGCGGTGACTTGTCGTTGGCCGCCCTGGGAGGAGGCGCTCTGCAGGACCAAGGAGTCGCTGGGGTTGGGAATCCAGGTGGTGAGGTCGCGGGAGGTTTCGGTTTGGAGGTTCACGGCGTCGGCCCCGAGGCGTTGGCTCCAACGGAGCAGGAGGCTGCCATCGGAGGCGAGGGACAGGCTGGGCAAAGCGGTGAAGGCGTAGTCTTGGAGGTTAGGAAAGGCGTCCGCTGACAGGGTATCGTCGGTGCCAGGGCTGCCGCCTAGCTGGCGGCTCGGGCGCCAGTGGCCGGATAGGGAGGGGTCGGGGTGGGATTCTGGCCGAATCAATGTGAGGGTGCGGCCGTCGCCGTCGGCTTCGGGGGGCCAGGGCAGTTGGTCGCCGAAGCTGAAGGCCGCGATGACGGCCTTGGCGCGGTCGCGCAGGACGAGGCGGTCGCCTTCGTTAGCGAGGCGGGTGCCGGGGTCGAATTCGCCGACCACGGGCAGGGCGGTGCCGTAGGTGGCGGTGAAGGCGGCGCGGTTTTCCACGAGGAGCAGGCGCTGGCCGACGGGGAGGGTGCCGGTGAAAGTGAACTGAACGCCTTCGGTGAATTGGACGCCGGTGAGGTCGACGGGGAGGGAGCCGAGGTTGCGCAATTCGATGAATTCCTCGGGGGCGAGGCTGGCGGGGTGGTAGTTGATTTCGGTGATAGCGAGGTTGCTGGCGGCGGCGGGTTCGGCGGCGCCGGTGTTGGTAATCGTCAGGGTATCGCTGCCCGCCGTGGCCCCGTCGTGGTCGAGTGCGGTGAGGATGAATTCGTTAGTCCCTGAAATGACGGGGAGGATGAGTTGCCAGGATTGGCCGTTGAGCCAGCTGAGGGGAGCGGCTTCGGGAGGGGCGCCATTGCGGGAGACGAGGATCGTTTTGACATTGATCCAGCCCGTGCCCGCGATGGTGGCGCTGGGCTGCGCGGTGGTGATGGGGGCGCCGCCGTTGGTGGTGACGGCGAAGGTGGCGGCGGGGAATTGCACGTTGATTTGGCTGAGCACATAGCTGCGGCGGGCGCTGACCCAGTTGCGCAGGGTGGTGGCGTAGGAGGCGCGGTCGGCTACGATGGAGGAGCTGAGGTGGTTGATGATGGGATCGAGGTGGGCGCTCGTAAAGGCGGTCTGGCAAAGGTGGCGGAGGTGGCCCCCGAAGAGGCGGCGATTTTGCGGGAGGTTGATGATGGCGCCGAGGCGGTGGGAGCCAGCTCCGAAGATGCTAGAGCTCGTGCTGAGATAGAAGGTGTGGTCTTGGTCCCAGGGGAAGAGCATCACTTTTTGATCGGAGGGGCGCACGTAGAGCTCGATGTTGTGGGCGAGGCCGTTGTTGTAGGTATCGGCGAGGCCGGTGAGAGCGGTGAGGGCGAAGACGCGCATCCAGTTGTCGGCGTCCATGACGGCGGCGGTGGCGGCATAGAGATTCGCGGAGGAGGAGTCAAAGGCCTGGCCGAGGGCCAGGAGGCGGGAGAAGTCGTCGCGGGCGGCCTGGTTTTGCACGAGGTAGTTCCAGCGCAGGCCTTCCTTGGAGGGGCCCATGGCGCGGATTTCGGTGTCGAGCACGGAGGTGTAGGCGTTTTTGAGGCTCTCGGGGTTGCCGTCGACGGTGGCGGTTGGGTAGTAGATGAGTTCTTGTTTGTAGACGGTGCCGTCGGCGCCGTCGGGGAAGGCTTCCTCCAAATAGGCGGGGTTGAAGCGGGTCATTTTGAGTTGGGCGCGGCGGTTGCCTTCGGCGGTGCGCGGGGTTTGGAAATAGATGACGTCGTCGTAGGTGGCGGGGATGTTCCCAGCGCGGTTGGCGATGGCTTGGTAGAGCATCTCGTTCACGCTGGGCCCGAGGGAATTTTCGAGCCAACCGGTGCCGTCCCCCTTAGGCATGTTGAAGGCGCCGTCGACGACGATGCTGGTTTGCACGCCGCGGAAGGGATGCTCGGGGCCGAATTGGATATTCCAGCCCGCGCGGTTGCCCTGGCGACCGTAGGGGGCGGAGCGGAGGCGCACCGCGGCGTCGTACCAGACTTCGCGGTCGTTGTAGATCACGGTGGCAGGCCAGCGGGCGTTAGAAACGCTGTGGATAGGGTTGTGCAAAGACGTGGCGTCCGCGGCATTCATGAGGAGGCGCATCTTGTTGCGCACGGACTGGGCGGAGAGGCCGCCGTCGCCGACTTTGTAGAGGGCGCGGGAGGCGGGGCCCGCGGCGGGGAAGCAGGCGGCGGCCCCGGCGCGGTCGAGAGCTTGCACATAAAATTGCACCTGGCTGCCCCCAGACTGCCCGGGGACCACGCCGAAGTAGCGGCCTTGGCCATCACTGCCCATGGCGGTTCGCTGCCAGGCTCCTTGGTTGAGGCTGTAGAAAAGGGTGACATCGCCTAGGGCATCGGGATCAGCGAGGGAGAGGCTGATGCGGACCGGTTGGAAATTGGCGGGGACTAAGGGGCTGTGGCGCAGGCCATCGCCGGTCGGTCCGGCGTTGCTGATTCGCGTGGTGTTAGGCGCTCCGGGGCTGCCGGGCTGGCTGGACTGGGCTAGGATGGTGGTGCGGGCGGCGCGGTTGAAATACAGGCGCGAGTTCAGTTGGGGGGAGCCGCTCAGCCATTTGGCGCGGAAGGAGATTTCGTAGGTTTTGGCGGGATTGAGGGTGCGGTTGCCCGTTAGGGTAGTGGAGGCGATATTGTAAGTGTGCTCGGCAGCCGCGGTGGCCACGAGGTGCAAAACCTTGCCGGAGCCGTTGGGGTCTAGCTCCACACGGCTTTCCTTGTGGGTGCCGAGGAGGCGCCATTTGGCGGCGGTGGGGCCGACCGCATCGGCTTCGAAGCTGCCGTTTTGGATGAGTTGGAGACGGGCCCCCGTGGGGTCCTCGATGACGGAGACGTCGTCAATGAGGGCTTCGCCGCGATCGAGGAAACCGAGGAGAAATTCATGCCAGTTGCTAGGGTAATTCGTGCCCGTGGGTTCGGCTCCGGTGGCGCGGTAGCTGACGGTTTGCCAGGCGCTGCGGGTGGATTCGGCGCTGGCAGCCCAGGATTCGGGGCTGCGGCGGTCGGCGCGGGGGTCGCGCAGTTCTAGGGTCGAGCCAGCGCCGTCGGCGGTTTCTGGCCAGCGGCCGCCATCGAGGTAGGGGACCTCATCGACGAGGGCATCGGCGGCATTGCGGAGGCGGAGGCGTTCACCGCGGTTGCTCAAGGTGCCAGCGAACTGGGTTTGATTAACCGTTAGAAAGGCGCCGGGAGCGAGTTGGGTGCCGGAGGGGAAGAGGTAGTCGACGGCGTCGCTGAGGCGCCAGTTGGAGAGGTCGGCGGATTGATCGCTGGGGTTGTGGAGTTCGATCCATTCCGCGGGGTGGTCCGCGAAGGGGATGGCGGCCGCGGGATCGGCGTAGGTGGGCGGGGCGTGGTAGGAGATTTCGTTGATGACCACGGGGCCGGGCAGGGCTGCGGGGAGGGCGGGGGCCACCGCGGTGGCCCCGTCGAGGAGCGAGGCCGCGAGATCGAGGGAAACGTCGGGCGAGTCCGGAGCGGGGCTGAGTTTGATGGCGATGAGGTTAGAGCCGATGAGGAGGCTGGAGGCTTCTACGGCGAGAGCGGCGGTGGAATGGGAGGAGGTGGTGGCGACGCGGGTTCCATTGAAATAACATTCCACGGTTCCCTTGAGGTTGCCTGCGAGGAGGAGGCGGGGGTTGGGCATAGTGCCGGTCCAAGCGAAGGATTTGCGAAAGTAATAGGCCGGACGCCCTGGCGGTAGGGTGGTTAGGGGAGTGGGGGCCGCGGCGGTGGCTAGGGGGGCGCTGCCGGTGCTCCAGGCGGCGTCGGAGAAGCTGTCTAGCTGGGCCCAAAGGGGGCCGGGATCCGCTCCGTTGGGCTCGTATTTCCAGGAGCCGCCGAGGGTAAAAAGGAGGCGGGGGGAGACCTCGGTGGGGATGGGAAAATTGAGCGCGCCGGGCGTGCCCCCGACTTGGCTGCTCGCGGCCCAGGAAGCGGCGGCTTCGCTGCCGTCGTCCGGGAGGCGTTTGGCTAGGGTGGGGCCGCCGCCGTCGGGCTCCGCGGGCCAGGCGCCGCGGTCGGCGTAGTTGAGGCGATCCATCATCCGGCCCCAGCGGTTGTGCAGGCTGAGGGTCTCGCCGGCGTTGTCGAGTTTTCCGAGGAAGGGGCCGAGGGCTCCGGCGGGGCTGCCGACGAGGGCGGAGACCAGGAGGTAGCTGCCGGGCTCCATGACCGTGCCTTCGGGGAAGGAGAAGGCGATCCCGCCGCGGAGGGACCAGCCGCCGAGGTCGACGCGGATGGACATTTGGTTGTGCAGTTCAATCCACTCCGGGGCTGCGGCAGTGGCGGGGGGCGCAGGGTCGGCCGGGTGGTAGCACATTTCGTTGAAGCTGACCACGCTGTCGGGGGCCGCCAAGGCGGGAGCGGCGGCAGGCCCCAGGGCGCAGGTCAAGCAAAGCCAGCGAAAGAAGGAGCACATAAGGAGCGGGGGGATGGACTGGAATCGACTGGGTTATCGAGGAGGGCTCACTTTGGGTTGAAGCGCCCCAGGGGTCAACGCAATGTGGAGAAGCGCGGGGCTGGCGCGCTGGCACCCCTGCCGGGGTGCGGGCCCCCTTGGGATGCGGATCCGGTGGTGTCGCTTCGCTCACCACCGGCTACCCGCTGGGATGCCTCCGGCATCATTCTGGGATGGCTCTGGGATCGTGCTGAGATGGCTCTGGGATCGTGTTGGGATGCCTCTGGGATCGCGGCTGGGCGGGTCTACTGGACCGGATGTGGAGGGGGATTGTGACCGCGGAAGAGATTCGCCTAACAAATAAGGCTTTTGCGTCTCGAGAACGCGGCACATTCCCCAGCCCGATCTGGAGCAAGGGCCCCAGGGTTGGGGTTGCAACTCCCGGTTTTAGGTTCAGGAGCGGTGGGGGCAGCTGGGGTGGAGCGCGGCGCGGGATGTTTGGCGGAAGGGTGGGTGGGAGGGGGTGTTACCTTGGTGGGTTGTCAGCGGCCGAGGGGGACGAGTTCGCGGACTTCGGCTTTTTCGGTGTGGGAGAGGGTTTCGAGGGGGGCGAAGCGGCGGGCGGCGAAGCCGAGTTCGGAGGGGCAGCCCTTGAGGGTGGAGGGGTCGAGGGGGTTGGAGAGTTCGACGAGGAGGACTTTCATGTCCACGCTGTCCCAGCCTTTTTGGGAGCTGACCCATTGGTTGCGGCCCATTTCGCATTCGCGGATGGTGTAGGTGGTGCCTTTCACGGGGAGGTCGGTGAAGAGGTAGGCGATTTCAGGGTGGAACTTGTCGTCGACGCAGACGACTTTTTCTCCGGGGTCGAACATAAAGGTGGGGGGAAGGGGGAGGGATGCGGGGGAATCAGGTGGGGTCGGAGGCGTACTCGTCCCACATTTTGCGGATTTTTTTCTTGAGGCTGAGTTTGGCGGCGGGAGTGGCGCGGTCGATGAAGAGGATGCCGTTGAGGTGGTCGGTTTCGTGTTGGATGGCGCGGGAGAGGAGTCCGTCGGTTTCCAGGAGGATGGTGCGGCCGTCGAGGAGGGTGAGCTTCGCTTTGACGACGTCGCCGCGGCGGATTTCGGTGCGGATTTCGGGGAAGCTGAGGCAGCCTTCGTTCATGACGGCCTTGTCTTTGCCCATGTTGAGTTCGGGGTTGGTGAAGCGGAGGGGCATGAAGTCGGCGAGGTTGGCTGGTTGGCCGTCGACGCGGAGGAAGGAGCAGGGGTGTTCGGCGCCGCTGACGTCGATGACGGCGAGGCGGAGGGTTTGGCCGATTTGGGGGGCGGCGAGGCCGATGCCCTCGGCGGCTTCCATGGTCTCGAGCATGTCGGCGGCGAGGGCGTGGAGCTGGGCGTTGATTTCGGTGATGGGGGGGCACTTTACCCGGAGGACGGGGTCGCCGTAGAGGACGATTTCGCGGATCATAAAGGGGAAGGAGGGGGTTAAGATGGCGCGCCTGGGGCGGCGCGCAAGACGCGGGCGGGGACTTCGTTGACTTTGAATCCGGCTTTGGAGAGGCTGTCCCAGAGTTGGATGAGGAGGCCGAAGGAGGCTTTTTCGTCGACTTTGAGTTCGAGGCGGGCGTTGGGCTGGGTGGATTTGAGTTGGATGAGAGCGGCGGCGAGGTCTGGGGGGGCGACTTCGGCGTCGGCGAGGAAGATTTTCTCTTCCTTGGTGACGGTGAGGCTGAGGCGGCCGTCCTCGGCGGCGGAGCCGAGGGCCATTTCGCGGCTGGAGGGGAGGGAGACGTTGAGGGCGGAGGAGAGGTCTTTGAAGGTGGTATTGACCACCAAGAAGATGAGGAGGATGATCAAAATATCGACCATCGAGATGATTTGGAGGGCCGGGGTGCGGCGGCGCTTTTGGTAGAAATTCACGCGAGGGGGAGGGCGGGAGAATGCTGGGGCTCAGTCGGGCTGGGAGGGGCTCCAGCAGGTGTCGAGGAAATCGGTGACGAGGGTGGCGAGGCGGAGGGCGAGGCGCTCGAGTTGGCGGGAGTAGAGGACTTGGGCGATGAGGGCGGGGACGGCGACGACGAGACCGGCGATGGTGGTGTTCATGGCCTCGGCGATGCCGAGGGCGATTTGGCGGGCTTGTTCGGCATTTTGGCCGCTGCTGGTGCCGAGGGAGGAGAAGATGCGGACGAGGCCGCTGACGGTGCCGATGAGGCCGAGCATGGGGGCGATCGTGAAGATGATTTCGAGGACGGGAATACCGCGTTCGAGGCGGGAGATTTCCTCGCGGGCGGTGGTTTCGGCGGCGCGGGCGGCGGAGGCGGCGTTTTGGTGGCGGGGGCTGATGGCGGCGAGGCAGATGCGGGCGAGGGGGCTGGGGTCGGCCTGGAGTTGGGCTTGGAGGGCGGGGAACTGTTTTTGCTGGAGGAGGGCGGCGACGCTTTGGAGTTGGCGGGCCAAGTCTGGGGGGATGACCTGGCGGCGGCGGAGGTCGAGGGCTTTCCAGATGATAACGGTGACGGAGATGAACCAGCAGATGACGATGGGGGCGATGAACCAGCCGCCTTGGCGGAGGAGTTCGGCGAGGTTGGCGAGGCTGGAGGCGAAGTTTTCAGGGAATCCGGCGGCGGGCATGGGAGAGGTGGGCTCAGTAGATGAGGAAGGAAAAGGAGCAGCGCATGCGGCCGCCCGTGAGGGAATCGAGGCGGTTTTCGAGCAATTCTGGCGGGGGCGGGGGGAGTTTGGCGTCGATGACGGCGCTAAGGGCGCAGTCTTGCATCACGGGGTTGGCTTCGCCGGGGTTGGCGAGCTTGACGTTGGAAATGCGGCCTTTGGCATCGACTTCGAAATCGACTTCGACAAGGCCGGGATTGGCGAGGCCGGAGAGGGTGAGCATGCGGCGCTGCCAGGTTCTTTCGATGGCGGTGCGGATGGCCTTGCCGAAGCGGCCTTCGGCAGTGGCGAGGGCGTCGACGGAGGCGCGGCCGCGGTTGCTGATGGTGCCGAGGGACTTGGCTTTGCGGAGGCCAGGGGCGGAGGCGGCGTCGGGGGGGCGGTCGAGGGGCAGAGGGCGCGGGGCGGGGCGCGGAGGAAGGGGGCGGGTGCGGGGAGCGGGCGGCTCCGGGAGGGGGATGAGGGACTCGGCGGATTTTTCGCGGAAGGCAGGGGGGGCGGGCGGATTTTGCGGAGCCGCGGGGGGGGCTTCGGGGATTTTCTCGGCGGGGGCGGGCTCGGGGGGGGAATCGAGCTGGGGGGGCGCGGCTTCGCGGGGGCGGGAGGCCTCGGTTGGGCCGTCGCGGAAGGTGCTGTCGCGGAGATCGAGGGTGGGGAGGTCGAGGCCTGGTTGGGAGACGCGGTTGGGGAGGCCCTGGGGGTCTGGGGGGGCTTCGCTGGCGGCGCGGAGGTTGGCGCTGGAGATGAAGGCGGGGTCTGGGGCGGAGGGGGCTTGGTCGGGCTGGTCGTCTGGGCTATTGACGAAGGCTTTTTGGGGCGGGCTGGGGTCGGTGGGGGGCTCTGGGGAGAGCACGAGGGAGACGACGTCGGGGAGGGGTTCGGCCGCTGGGAGGGGAGAGAGCGGGGAGGAGGCGCGGAGGCCTTGGGTGACGGCCATGGCCCAGGCGATGGCGAGAACGAGGAGGGCGTTGCCGAGAGTGGACAGGCCGAGGGCAAGGCTGAACTGCTGGCGCTCCGCGGTCATGCTGGCAATGAACCCGAAAAAGCAGAGCGGCGCAACCGCTGGGCGGTGCGCCGCTGGAAGGGGCGGGAAGAGGGAGGAGGGCTCAGTTGGGCTGGAACCAGCGAGTGCCGCCGTTGAAGGGGTCTACTTGGATGCAGATGTAGTTGTCTGGAGCGA
>CANHIJ010000094.1 GCA_947460575.1 Verrucomicrobiales bacterium
TCACGCCCGGCGTGCGCGGCGCCGAATGCCTGGAGATCCTCCAGGGCTTTTTCGCGGAGCGGCGCAGCGCCAAAAAGGAGTAATGGCCGTCCCGCCCAGGGCGCGTGTTTCTCCCAGTGACAAAACGCTATCGCCGTCTAGGGTCGGCAAACCATGGAATGGCTCAGCAACCCCCAATTTTGGATCAGCCTTTTGACCTTGACGCTGCTCGAGATCGTTCTCGGCATCGACAACATCATTTTCATTTCCATCCTCAGCGGAAAACTCCCCCCGGAACAGCAGGCTAAGGCCCGCAAGCTGGGCCTCGGCCTGGCCTTGATCACGCGCATTCTCCTCCTTATGAGCCTAGCTTGGGTGATGCGCTTGGATAAGCCCTTCTTCGAGCACAGCTTCGCCGGAATGGCGCTCGCCGTCTCCGGCAAGGATCTCATTCTCCTGCTCGGCGGCCTCTTCCTCATTTGGAAGAGCGTGCACGAAATCCACGAGAAATTGGAAGGCGAGGACGGCGAAAAAACTGCGGCCCTAGCGCCATCTTTTAAAAGCGTTATCATCCAAATCCTCTTGTTGGACATCGTCTTCTCCCTGGACTCCGTCATCACCGCGGTGGGCATGGTCCAGGACATCGCGGTCATGATTACCGCCGTGATTGCGGCTATGATTGTGATGCTCCTCTTCGTGAACCAGATCAGCGAGTTCGTAAACCGCCACCCCACTATCAAAGTGTTGGCCCTCAGCTTCCTCATCCTCATCGGCACCATGCTCGTCGCCGAGGGCTTCCACCAACACATCAACAAAGGCTACATCTACTTCGCGATGGCTTTTGCCGCCCTGGTCGAGGGGGTCAATATCCGGGTCCGCCACAAGGCGGCCCACCGCATCGAACTCAATCAGCCCTACCGCTGAGGCCCCGCGGCTTTCTCCAATTTATCTGAATCCCCCCCGACTATGCTCCATCAACTCCTGGAAACGTTGGCCTCCTGGTGCCTTCACCTCGTCAACGATTGGGGCTACTGGGGCGTGGTCATTCTGATGGCCATGGAAAGCTCCATTTTTCCCGTGCCCAGCGAGGTCGTGATCCCGCCCGCCGCCATCCTCGCGGCTTCGCAGGGCAGCATGACCCTAACGGGCGTGGTGCTCGCGGGTACTTTCGGATCCTGGCTGGGCTCGGCCATCACCTATGGAGTGGCGCGCGCGCTGGGGCGGCCCTTCATTGAAAAATTCGGCAAATATTTCGGTGCCAGCCTAGCTAAGCTAGAGCGCGCCGAACACTTCATGCACCGCTACGAAAGCGGCGGGCTTTTCTTTGCTCGCCTAATGCCCGTGCTCCGTCACCTCATTTCCATTCCCGCCGGGATCATTTGCATGCCCTTTCTCAAATTCAGCCTCCTCACCACGGTCGGGGCCGCCATTTGGTGCGCCGTGCTCGCGTGGCTGGGCGGCAAGGTCGGATCGCGCCTCCGCGCCTCAGGCCAGGACCCCCTCCAAGACGCTGCCGCCCTCATCGATGCCGTAAAGCACGAGTCCCACGTCATCGTCGCCGTAGTGCTAGGGGTGGCGCTGCTTTATTTTCTCATGCTCAAGCTCACTGCCCCTCGGCCCTCCGCTTGAGGTCGGGCCACGATTGACACCTCGGCGCGGGGCGGCGAGGTCCGGAGATGCGCATTCTCTCAGGTCTCCAACCCTCCGGCCGCCTCCATCTGGGGAACTACTTCGGCATGATGCAGCCCGCCCTGCAATTGCAGCACCAGGGCGACGCCTTCTATTTCATCGCCGACTACCACTCGCTCACCAGCCTCCACGACCCCGCCGCCCTCCGCCAGCACTCCTGGGATTTGGCGCTGGATTTCCTCGCCTGCGGGCTGGATCCTGCCAAGGCTACCTTTTTCCGGCAAAGCGATGTCCCCGAAGTCTGCGAACTCTCCTGGCTTCTCAGCACCGTGACCCCTATGGGCCTGCTCGAGCGCTGCCACTCCTATAAGGACAAAGTCGCCCGCGGGGTTGACGCCTCCCATGGCCTCTTCGCCTATCCAGTCCTCATGGCGGCCGACATCCTCATCTACGACAGCGATGTCGTCCCCGTCGGCAAAGACCAGAAGCAGCACGTCGAAGTTACCCGCGACATCGCCAAGACCGTCAACCACCTCTACGGCGAAGTCCTCAAAATCCCCGAACCCCGCATTCAGGAATCCACCGCGGTGGTGCCCGGCATCGACGGTCAAAAAATGAGTAAAAGTTATGGCAATATCCTAGCGATTTTTGAAGACGAGAAGGTGCTCAAGAAAAAAGTGATGGCCATCCAGACCGACTCCACGGCGGTGGAATTGCCCAAAGACCCTGACACCTCGCTCATCATGTCGCTTTACAAATTGGTGGCCGATCCCGCCGCGGTGGCCGCCATGGACGCCCAGTTCCGCGCCGGGGGCACTGGCTACGGAGATTTCAAGAAGCGCCTCTTCGAAGCCATTTGGACGCAGTTCGAGGAACCCCGCCGCCGCCGTGTAGAATTGCTCGAAAATCCCGACTTTGTGCGCCAGGTCCTCCGCGAGGGCGCGCAGCGGGCTCGCGCCGTGGCCCAAAGCACCCTCGACCGGGTGCGCCAGGCCATGGGGCTGGGGCCGCTCTAGCGCAAAATCAAGCGCCGGGCCGTTTTCATCTCGGGATTGCGGCCGTTCCTAACCTGGTCCAAGGTTGAGAATGCAAATGGAAGCTTCCTCCGCCGCTTTTGGCATCGGGACCCTCGCCCTGATCAACGCCGGACTGGCCGAACAAAAGGGCCGCAGCCGCTTGGCCTGGTTCTTGGTCTCGCTGATCACGGGGCCGTTGGCCACGTTTCTCATCGTGGTGTTAGACCGCGCGGACGGGCGGCGCTGAAGCGCGGGGGCGGCCGGTCACTTGGACCGCTTTTTGCGCATGGCATTGCGGTGGTGGTCGACCCAGTCCAACAAGGCGCTCTCCAGTCCGACGTCACGCCCCGCTCTTTCGCTCAGGAGCCACTTATGGCGCAGCAATTCCTCCCGGTCCGCTAAAAACTCCCGGTAGGCCGTGGAGCCCGGACGGGGCGAGACTTCTTCATCAGGGGCAGCTTCAGCGGGCATGGCGGGGAGGCACCTCAAGCAGGCGCGCCCACTACCTTAAGTGCGCCCAGGCTCCCCGGCAAGCCCAGGCCGCAGCGGCACATCGGGCCCTGAGGCGCGGACATAACCCTAAATCCGGGAGTGGACACTCGACTATGGGCCGCTTTCTCGCGACACGGGCTGGGATGCGCGGCCCCTCCAGGGCAGCGGCGCCGCCAATGGACCGGTCACTGGTGTTGGGCCCAGCCTTAGCCCTCGGGTTCTAGCTTGCTCTTGATAGGAAAATTGCGCAATAGTTATTCAGGAGGGTAGCTGCTGGACAGGGCATTGGGGACAAGGCAATTTCCTTGCCGTCCGCCGCTTGGGCGACCTTCCACTACCCACTTGCCATGACTCCACTACCCAATAAAATGCTAGCCGAATTCATCGGCACTTTCTGGCTCGTCCTCGGCGGCTGCGGCAGCGCCGTGCTCGCGGCCGCGCTTCCCAATGTCGGGATCGGCCTCCACGGGGTTTCCTTGGCCTTTGGCCTCACTGTCCTAACTATGGCTTACGCGATCGGCCACGTTTCCGGCTGTCACCTCAATCCCGCTGTTTCCCTGGGGCTAGTCGCGGCTGGTCGCTTCCCCGCGAAGGATCTCGGTCCCTATGTGCTTTCCCAGGTCCTCGGCGGACTCGCCGGGGCCGCGGTGCTCTGCATGATCGCCAGCGGTAAGGAGGGCTTTTCCGCCGCAGGTGGATTTGCCTGCAACGGATTTGGCGAGCACTCCCCGGGCGGCTATAAGATGACTGCAGCGCTGGTGACGGAAGTCGCCATGACCGCGATGTTTCTCTTTATCATCCTCGGTGCCACCGATGGCCGCGCTCCCGCTGGTTTCGCGCCCATCGCCATCGGCCTGGGCTTAACTTTGATCCACCTCATCAGCATCCCGGTCACGAATACCTCGGTAAACCCCGCCCGCAGCACCGGCGTGGCTGTCTTTGCGGGCGGCTGGGCGCTCTCCCAGTTGTGGCTCTTCTGGGTCGCCCCCCTGGGCGGCGCGGTGCTTGGTGCCCTCGCCTACAGAGGCGTCTCTGGCAAATCGGAGCAGGCCTAGCGATTGCCGACGGCCTCGCGAAACCGCAGGCGTCGCGGTGGCTCCGCCTCACTGGCGCGGCCTGCCACTGCAGTCCCGGGCTTCACAGCGCCCGCTTTTTAGCCACCCTCTCGCGCGTGGCGCAGTCGCGCGCGATGAGGTCGGCCTTGGCGGAATTCCCCGCGCTGCGGTAGCACTTGGCCACCACCATCCACGCGGAGTTCTGCCCCAGCACATCAAACCAGTCGCCCTGGCCCCGGCCCACGTTGCGGCGGCAGGTCGATTCCAGCTCAAAACAAACTTTGTTGGCCAGGGACGCATCCGCCTTGCAGAACGAAAAGTAATCCTGGGCCAGCGCCTTGAAGCTCGCCGGGTTGTCCCCGTGATCGTCCAAGGCGCGGCGATACAGGCTGCGGATGCCCTCCGCATTTCCACTGGACTGGAGGACCACCGCCTGGCGCCGCAGGCCGTCCGCCAAGCGCTTGGGATCGACCGCGACCCCACTGCCTGCGCTGGCGGTGTCGTCGACCTTGCGGGCTTCGCGGCGTAAGCTTTTCACCGCCGCGGCGGTCGCTTGGCGGGCAAAGACAAATGTTTCCTCTGCGGCATTGGCCTTGGCCATGAGGGGCGCGAGGTCGCGGAAGTCCTCGCGCAGGTCCCGCAGCAAAGTGATCCATTCCTCCACCGGGGCGCTGCCACGATGTGCCACCCAGTGGGCGAGGAGCGCCGCTGCCGGGTCCGCCAACCGCGGCGCCGCTTTGCCTGCTTCCGCGAGATAGACCGCGGCGCGCTCGGCATCGCCGCGGAATACCCCAGCCAGCCAGAGGGCCTGGCGGGCGCGCAAAACCTGTTCCGGAGACGCCGCCTTGCGGTCGTTCAAACGGAGCAACTCCTCCTCCGAAATCGATTCCCCAGTCTGCGGATTGCGGCTGCGGCCGGCCGGATAGCCACCTAAGCGCCCGGCGAACTTCCACTCACCTCCGTCCCCTAACCAAGCCATCCAGGCGTGCGGCCCGCGGCTGCCATCGCCTGTCAAAATAACTGCGGGAATGCCGTGGGCGCAGGCGGTCCAAGCGCTGAAATACGCCTGGTCGCCGCAGATCCCACCCTTCTTGGCAATCTCCGCGAACGTGTAGTCCACGTAGGAACTCTTGCCAGTCACGGCCTTCTCCATATCATATTTGATCGATCCATAGGCCAGGCCCCAGGTTTGACGGCGGAAATTCGCCTTCTTGAGGGCCCACTCTAGCTCCGAGGCCGCCACGGGCACTCCCACCGCCCATACCAAGTCCCCGGCGGACTGCTGCCGGATCCGACCTGTCAGGCGCCCGGCTTCGCAGCTGTCCCTAAAATAGCGAAAGCGCGTTAGGGGGTCGATGCCCGCCCCGTAGCGGTCGTGCGCCACCTTGACGCGCTGGTCAAAAACCAGGGCGCAGGCGATCGCCAATTCGCGGTAGTCGCCTAGCGCAGAGGGTTCCTCGGCGGCGATCCCCGCCCAGATGGAGAGGGCTTTGGCGACGTCGTCGAGCGGAGAAAGTTGACGCAGAAAGGCCTCCAGGGACTCAGGTTGGTCCAGCAGTCCCGAAACAAAGGGGCCCGCCTCGGCCTGCTCTAACAGAGGCGCGAGGGCGGGGCCAGGGACCGCGCTGAGAAAGGCGTGGCGAATCAGGGCCGGACCGGAATGCTCGCCCGCGACCACCGCCGCGGTGGGCATGCCCTTGGCCGCAAAGGCCTGCAGGGACTTTTCTAGCAAATCACGGTACTCGTCCCAGCGCCGGGCCTGCTTCGCCAAGCGGAAAGCTTCTTGCCGCCAAGCGGCGTGCTCCGGTTGGCGGGCCCGCAGGGAGTCGAAGACTAGCAATTGCTGCAGGGGCGGCCGAGTCGGCCCGGTGGGCGGGGCGGCCGCCGGGGGCGCCACGATCGATTCCGCCACCGGGGTGGCCGCGGCGGCGGGGGCCGGTTGGGGCGCCGCTGCCAGAGCGGGCGCCGATTCCGCGGGGACAGCGGCGCCAGAGCTGGGCACCCCTTCCTCCAAGGGCAGCAGCGGCGCGGCGGGCGGCTGCATCAGCCACCAAGCCGCGGCCCCGATGGACCCGAGCGCCACCGCACTAACTAAGGCCGGAGGCAGGCGCCAAGCCTTGGCGCGCCGCGGCACCGAGCGTCCCGGGCGGACCGCGGCCAGGGGCTTGCGGATGCGGTGGGGAACTGGAGGCATGCAGCAGAAAGGGTTGAGGCAACTCTTGCTCCACCCTAGTAGCCGGGGATGCTGGCCGCAACCCGCTTCAGCCTCAGGGCCGCCCGGGCCCGCGCGTTGGCGAATCTCCTAGGCCGCGCCGCGCCCGGCCCCGACCGCGCTGGCCCGCAAGAGAATTTGACGCCGGGCGCGCCGGGTCACATGCTCGGCGTAACTTTTTGCGCCATGAACCGATTCTTCCAAATACTTGTCTGGTTAGGGGTGTCCGCCCTCGGGGTGCTCGCGGTGCTGGTTGCCGCCCTGCACCGGGGGGAGCCAGTGCCCGCGATGTGGCTCGTTATTGCCGGGGCCTGTTCCTTTGCGGTGTCCTACCGCTTTTATAGTCTGTGGCTGGTCACCAAGGTGCTTGTGCTGGACGACGACCGGGCGCCGCCCGCGCTGACCCGGAACGACGGCAAGGATTTTGTCCCCACCAACAAGTGGATCGTCTTCGGGCACCACTTTGCCGCCATCGCCGGACCCGGTCCGCTGGTGGGTCCAGTCTTGGCGGCCCAGTTCGGTTTTCTTCCCGGCACTTTGTGGATTTTGATCGGCGCCACTCTGGGCGGCGGAGTCCACGACGCCGTGGTGCTCTTTGGGTCAATGCGACGCGACGGAAAATCGCTCGGCACCATGCTCAAGGAGGAAATTAATCCCTTCATCGGACTTGTGGCCATGGTTAGCCTGCTGCTCATCATCACCGTGATTTTGGGCGTGCTGGGCTTGGTCGTGGTTAAGGCCTTGGCCCACAGTCCCTGGGGCCTATTCACTATCGCCATGACGATTCCCCTGGCCCTGCTGATGGGCCTAGCGCTGCGCAGCGGCCGCGCCGGTGTGGGGCCGGTCACGGCCCTGGGCGTGCTCGGATTGCTCGCCTGCGTGGTCGGCGGGCGCTTCCTCACCCCGGGCATGGAAAAGGCCCTAGCTTTGAACGATGCGACCTTGTGTGGGGCCATCGCCATCTATGGCTTCGCCGCTAGCGTACTTCCCGTTTGGCTATTGCTGGCGCCGCGCGACTACCTGAGCACTTTTATGAAGCTGGGCACGGTGGCGGTGCTGGGCTGCTTTGTCCTCGTCCTCAATCCCCCGCTGCAAATGCCCGCCGTGACCTCCTTTGTCGATGGCAGCGGCTGGGTGGTGCCCGGCCCAGTCTTTCCCTTTGTATGCATCACGATTGCCTGTGGGGCAGTCAGTGGATTCCACTCCCTCATCTCCAGCGGCACGACCCCCAAGCTGATGAAGCGGGAAAAAGATATCCGCCTAGTGGGCTACGGCTCCATGGTCGCGGAAATGCTGGTGGCCCTGATGGCCATCATCGCCGCCTGCTCCCTCCCTCCCGCTCAGTACTTCGCTATCAACACCGGGGTCCCTAATATCTCCCCCGCCGCCCTCGAGGTGGCGGTGGCCAAGGTCAATTCCGCGCTGGCCCCCATGGCCAACGGCCCGCACGCCGCCGCTTTCCAGACCACCGTGCCCGAAATGCAGGCCCTCGCCAAAGAGCTGGGCGAGCCCTCCCTGATCGGCAAAGTCGGGGGAGCTCCTACCTTCGCGGTGGGAATGGCTATGATGTTCGCCAAGGTGGTGCCCGCGGGGGGCTTGGACTTGTGGTACCACTTCGCGATCATGTTCGAGGCCCTTTTTATCCTGACGACTCTGGATGCCGGCACCCGGGTCGGCCGCTTTATTTTGCAGGAACTGCTGGGCCACGCCGTGCCCGCGCTGGGCGATACCAAATCCTGGTCCGCCAACCTCCTCAGCAGTGCTCTCCTGGTCGGCGCTTGGGGCGCTCTGATGTATCAGGGCACGGTGGATCCCGAGGGCATCGCCACCAGCCTCTGGCCGATCTTCGGAATCGCCAATCAGTTGCTGGCGGTCATCGCCTTTTGCCTCGGCACTACCCTCATCATCAAAATGGGTCGCGCGCGTTACGCCTGGACGACTTTGGGCCCGCTCGTTTTCCTAACGGCAGTGACCTACAGCGCCGGGTTAATCAAGATCTTCACCAACTCTCCCCTCGGCTTTCTTTGGAGCGGCCGGGCCGCGGCGGCGAGGGGCCAAACTCGATTGGCTTTCAACAACTACCTCGACGCCGCCATCACCGGCCTTTTCCTCCTCTTCGTCACCATCATCGTGCTCGGCTGCGCCCGCGAATGGTGGCGCCTCTGGCGCCGCCCCGAGCTGGGCCGACTCCGCGAAAGCCCCTACGTGCCCCGCGCTTCATTCGAGGCAGCTAGCCTATCATCCAATATCCCCCCGTGAAATCGCTCCGCTTTTTTCTTTGCCAGAGCGCCGCACTCGCCCTGCTACTCGCCCCCGGGGCGGCCCCCGCTAAAGGCCGGGCGCCAACCTTTGACCCTGGCAAGCTCCAGGAACTGAACCAGCTGCTCGAGGACTCGACCAAGCGGGGCGATGTCCCCGGGGCCGTGGTCTGGCTCGACGTCAAAGGTCAGGGCTGGGGCAACCACTACGGCAGCCGCGCGCTGGATCCCTCCGTGCAACCCATGGAAGACAGCACTATTTTTGACGCTGCTTCCCTCACCAAAGTCCTGGTCACGGCTCCTTCGATTCATCTGCTCATCCAAGATGGAAAGTTAGGAATTGACCAACCCGCGAGCGCTTGGCTGCCGGAGTTCACCGGCGGCGGGCGTGAGCAGATCACGCTGCGCCAGATGCTGACTCACGTCTCCGGCTTGCGCTCTGGACTGGGGCCAGGGCCCGCCTGGGAGGGCTATCAAGCCGGAGTGGCCCGCGCCCTAGCTGAACCCTTGGTCGCAGCTCCGGGCCAAGAATTCCGCTACAGCGATCTCAACTTCATCCTCCTGGGCGAGATTGTGCGCCGCGTTTCCGGCGAGTCGCTCCAACAATTCAGTCAGCGCCGCCTCTTCCGTCCCCTCGCCATGGCCGACACCGGCTACCTGCCCTCGGCCCGCCAGCGCCAGCGCATTGCCCCCACCGCCCGCGAGGGCGCCGCCGTGATCCACGGGGTGGTCCACGACCCCACCGCCCGCCGCATGGGCGGAATTGCCGGGCACGCTGGGCTATTTACCACCGCGCGCGACATCGGCCGCTTTGCCCGCATGTTGCTCGACGGCGGCAAGGCCCCTTCCGGCCAAGTAGTCCTCCGGCCCGCCACCGTCCGCGCCCTCACCGCGGTCTTGCCACCCCTCCCGGGCGGGATCCGGCGCACCTTGGGGTTCGATGCCGCGTCCGCTTTCTCCGATCCCAAGGGTGCCCACTTCGGCCCCAAATCCTTTGGCCACACCGGCTGGACCGGCTGCTGTTTTTGGATCGATCCCGAGGCCGATGCCTGCTTCGTCCTCATGACCAATCGCAACCACCCCAGCGAAAACCACAGCGTCAAGGAACTCCGCTACCACAGCGCGACCCTAGCGGCGGAGGCCATGGGCGCCGCCAAGCGCGTCTGGTCGGGGGCTGATCGATTAGCCGCTAGTGGATGGAAATCGCTAGAGGGAAAAAAGGTCGGCCTCGTCACCAATCAGACCGGTCGCACTTCCGCCGGTGCCACCACCCTATCAGCGCTTCAGGCCATTCCCGGAGTCGAAGTCGTCCGCCTGTTCAGCCCCGAGCACGGCATCGCCGGCAAGCTCGACCGCGAGGGCATCGCCGACTCCACGGACCCAGCTAGCGGGTTGCCCGTAATCAGCCTCTACGGCCAGAACCGCAAGCCCACTGCGGCGACCCTCGCCGACCTCCAGGTCCTCGTCTTCGACATCCAGGACATCGGCACTCGCTTCTACACCTACATTGCCACCCTACTCAATTGCATGGAGGCCGCCGCCGCCGCCCACCTCCCCCTCGTGGTCCTCGACCGCGTCAATCCCCTCGGCGGCCTCGCCGTGGAGGGACCCCTGCCGCTTGCTGTCGACAACGCTTTCGTGGCTTGCCACAGCCTTCCGGTTCGCCATGGCCTAACTATCGGAGAAATGGCCCGCCTCCTCGCCCGGGAGCGCACTCCCGCGGTCTCCCTTGCGGTCCTCCCCTTGGAGGGCTGGCAACGCGCTTTCGCCTTCCGCGATACCCTCGCCCCGTGGGTCGATCCCTCTCCTAATATGCGATCACCCGAGGCCGCTCTGCTCTACCCGGGCCTGGGATTGCTGGAGTTCACCAACGTCTCTGTGGGCCGCGGCACCGTCGAGCCCTTCAATGTGTTGGGCGCCCCTTGGATTGATCCCGCCGCCTTGGCCCGCCGCCTGCGGCAGGTAGGTATCCCCGGGGTCCGCTTCGAGGAAACTATGTTCACCCCTAACGCCAGCGTCTTCGCGGGGCAGCGCTGCCGCGGGCTTCGCTTCGCCGTCACCGATCCCCGCGAGCTGCACCCCGTGCGCCTCGGTATCGCCATCGCCCAGGCGCTCTATCAAGAGCACGGTGAGCAGTTTCAGCTCGCCGCGGTCAACCAACTCCTCTTTCACCCCCCCACTTTGCAGGCCATTCGCGACCGGCGCCCGCTGGCCCAAATCACCGCGGACTGGGCGCCCGATGAAGCCGCGTTTCGCCGCCGGTGCCAGCCCCTCCTGCTTTACCCGCCCCTCCCCTCGCCCTAAAACCGCCGCCCCGCGCCCGCCGTTTAAAGCGTTGACACCGCGCGCTAATTCTTTAATATTTAATTACTATTTATATTTATTAACAATGTGCTGCCGCGGTTTCGGTTCGGTTTTCTGGCTCGGCCTCCTGTTTGGGGCGGAACTGGTCCGGGCCGAATTAGCTGGTGGGGTCGGGGCGGTGGCCGCCTATTCGGCTCTAACTGACAGCGCAGAGTACCTCGGCGACCCCTACAACCAAAGCATGGAAACTATGAAAAGCTTTTCTCCACGCCCCTTGCTCGCCCTGCTTTCCTCGCTCGCCATGGGCACCGCCTCCGCGGATTTGCAAATCGGACTCGGCGGCGGGGCTTTCCGCGGCAGCGAATACGACGAACAGATTGGCTACGGGCTAGAGGGCGAAGTGGGCTTTCTAGCTCAATCGCAGCCGGTGAACCTTTTCTTTGGGGTCCGCGCCAGCTACGTGGATGGACTGGAATCCGCCGGTTCCCTCTACAGCGCCAAGGATAGCTCTGAGCTCGGCCTGTTCGAGGGCGCTGCGGTGGCCCGCCTCCTGTTTCCGCTCGGGACGGAAATGGTCAAGATCTACGGCGAGGGCTCGGTGGGTTCGGCCAACCTCAAGGTTTCCGGAGATGCCCGCGTCAAAGGCAGCATCGGTGGGCAGGATTACTCCATCAATAGCCGGTTCGACGAGAGCGATTGGGCCCTCGCCCTGGGGCTCGGCGCTGGCCTGCAATTCGATTTTACTCCGATGGTGGGCTGGCGGTTAGGCTACAATTTCCACAGCTTCGGCGACTCCGAAGTCTTTGGCCTCAAGCTCGATTCCGGGGCCATGCACGGATTCACCTCGGCGGTGGTGCTCAAGTTTTGACCCTCCTCAAGCACGCCAAACTTTCGCGCGGGCAACCCCTAGCGAGGGGCTATTTTCTGGACCGGGCGTCGCCCCAACCGCCCCCGAGGGCCTTGTAGAGCCGCACCAAGTTCAGGCTGACTTGGGTTTGGCTGGTCACCTGGGCTTCCTCGGCGAGGAGGAGTTGGCGGTCCGCCTCCAAAACAGTTAAAAAGTTTTCCAGTCCGGCCTTGTAGCGGTCGCTCGCTAATACTGAGGCCCGCCGCGTCGCGTTGACCGAGCGGGTCAGGCTGGCATAGCGCTTCTGCTGCTGCCCAAATCCGATCAGGCTGCCCTCGACGTCCTCCAGGGCCAGGTACACCGATTTCTCAAAGCGCAGCGCCGCCTGTTCCTGCCGGGCATTTTGCACCGCGATATTTCCCCGGATCTTGCCCGCCGTGAAGACCGGCCAGTTCAGGCTAGGCCCCAGCGACCACAGGCCGCCCTTGCCCTTGAAGAGTTCTTCCGCTTCCAGCGCCGAGGTCCCCACGCGGGCTGTTAGAGAAAACTGCGGGTAGAGGTCGGCGATCGCGACACCGATGCGGGCTGTGGCCGCTGCTAACTCTCGCTCCGCCCTCCGAATGTCGGGGCGGCGGCGCACCAGATCGCTGGGGAGTCCCACCGGCACCGCGGGGGGAGCGGCGGGCTGCGGGCGCTGCTCCAGCAAGTCGTCGACCAGGCTGCCGGGGGTGCCTCCGAGCAGAACGCCGAGGCGGTAGATGCTCCGCCGCAGCGAGGCTTCAAACAGCGGCAGGGCCGCTGCGGTGGTCTCCGTTTGGGCTTCGGCGCGGGCTACGTCGAGATCGTTGGCAACTCCGGCGGCCTGCCGACTCTTGGTCAGCTCAAGGGTTTCCTGCTGCGACTTGAGGTTCCGTTCCGCCACGCCCTTGAGCGCTTGGAAGCCGCGCAGCTCAAGATATGCGCTAGCCACTTCCGCCACCAGGCCGACTTGCACGTCGCGGGCATTTTCGGCTGCCGCGGCCACGTCGGCCGTGGCCGCTTCCACTTGCCGCCGCGTGCCCCCAAATAGATCGGGCTCCCAGGAGGCATCCAGATTGAGGTTGAAGAAATTGTTAGTTTGCCCGCCGCCGAAGGCCTGATTGCTCGCGGCCTCGCTGCTCTGGCTGCGGGTGGCGCTTCCCCCGGCATTGACCTGCGGAAAGAAATCAGCCCGGGCCACGCGCCGCGCCGCTTTGGCTTCCGCCACCCGGCTGGCGGCAATTTTCAAATCCTGATTGGCCTCCAGCGATCGGCTCACTAATTGGTTGAGCGCGGGGTCTTGAAATTTCTTCCACCACGTGCGCAGGTCTCCGACCGCTGCCGCATCGGCCCCAAGCCCCACAAAGGGCTGGGCGACGTCCCCTGGCACGGTGGGCTGATGCTGTGGACCCACGGTGCAGGAAACCACGAAGGCGATGGAGAGCAGCGTCAGGCGCGGGGCAATGTTCATAAACTCAATGGCTACCGGACAGGAACACAAGGCGGCGCGTTGGCAATGGGAGGTTGACTATTTGGTCAACAACGGCGGCGCCTCGCCCAGGGCCCATGGGCCCGCGCCCGCGAGAAGCGAATCGCGATTCTCCCCAGCCCTGCATTGACAGGGCGCCGCGCCGCATTACAATTATGACGCACTGCGCAAGCGGCGGGGTAGCCAAGCGGTAAGGCAGAGGTTTGCAAAACCTCCATTGGCGGGTTCGACTCCCGCCCCCGCCTCCACTCGGCCCAGCCAACTCGAGGCGGCCTACACTCCCAGTCCTTGTCAGCAAAGCGCGCCGCCCTCACTCCGCCACTGCCGCCTTCTTCTGCACCGTGGCCTGCCAAATCAGGGGCGAGCGCTGCCCAGGCCCCGTCTCACCCCCGGGAATGACAATGGCCCCATCCCAATTGATCGTCGGATTAGTGAGACATGCCTGGCCGGGAAAATTGCTCAGTCGGCTCCACTCGCCCACTTCGGCGTCATAAGCCATCACCGAGCGGGAGTAACCCGGATAGCCTTCCAGGAGGAGCTTGTGGTAACGGGCGCGCGCTACTATTTCCGCGGCGTCCATTCCCTCCGCGGGCCGTTGGTTTCGCTCTAGCAGCTTCACCAATTCCTGGTCAGTCCCACTAACGATTATCAAGTGATGCGGCGGCACATGGAAAGCCGGGGCCGCCATCACCGAGGAGGGATGCCCGTGCGGGTCCACGATGTCTCCGAGGATCGCCCAGTCTTTCTTGATGGGATTGTATTTGTGCAGGTCAGTTAGAAAATCGGGATCCCTGCCGGGGTCTCGCCCCCCGCACAGATAGATACACTCAACCCCGTTCTCCAGGCTGGCGGCCGCGCTCGGAAAGATCCGCGCCGGGCCGTCCCAAGGCGGCAACACCTGCCAGGCAAAGGCCTTGGCGTCGCCCTTCTTAGTTAGGTCTAGCGCCAGGAAGCTCTGGGTGGCCCGCCCGCCTTGCAGTTGCGAAGTCCCTCCCATGAGATAGACCGTTTGTCCCAGGCGCAGGGCGCTGGCCCCGGCCAACGGCTGGGGCAATTTGGGGTAATTCTCCAACTCCACCTGCTTAGCCTCGGCATCCCACCGCATCAAAAAACAGGCATCGCTGACCTCGTTGACTTCCGCCCCGCCCATGCAGAGCACCCCCTCGTCCAGGCTGGCAGAGGCCCCATACGCCAAGTGGCGCGGCAAATTATTGTTCGGCTGGAGCCATGCGTAACTCGCCGGGGACTCCCCTTGGGACCGGCGCTGCAGCACATAGATGTCGTCCCACCAAGCCCGGGCGGCGCCCTCCGCGAGCGATCGGCCCGCGTAATTGGTGCCTCCCGCAATCAGCAGGACGTCCCCCTGGGCCCCAGCAAAAACCCCCGCCAGGCCTTCCGCTTTGGCGAAGCCGGGCCGCGGCGGCAGCGCCGCGATGCTCTCCCACTCCACCTTGGGAGCCGGGTGAATCATGTCCGCCTCCGGCGGCGGGGACGGCGCCAGGGGGGGCGCCGCAAGTGAGCTAGTTAGGCAAAGGGCCAGCGGGGCCAGCAAACACAAACAGCGCAGAAACATGGCACTGGACTACGCCCTCCGGCACCCTGGTGGCAACCCGGATTTCACCACTCCAGGCCCAACAGCGCCAGGAGTCGGCCGGTTTGACCCCGCTCTACTCGGTAGGAATAATACCGGGCCACCTCTCCTCCAGTGCAACGGCCGCAGTCGTGGATCTGGTCATCCGGCACCCCGGCCGCCAAGGCATCGCCCCGGATTTGACCTGCGATGTCCACTTCAAAAAGAGGTGGGCGAATGCAGGGCCCGATTTGCAGCACCAAGTCTCCCGGGTCGCTGCCATAGCGATCCGACATCAAGCGGATGGCGCGCGGCGTAATGCCCAACTCCGTGCCCTTCCGTCCGCTGTGCAGCAGGGCGACCGCGCGCTGCCGCGGATCCACCAGATAGACCGGGGCACAGTCTGCCGTGTGGATGCCCAACATCAAGCCCGGCTGATTAGTCATCAGTCCGTCCGCTCCGGCCAGCCAGTGCGGGGAGTTCTCGCTTACCGCCGCCGTCTCGCCGCCGTGAACTTGCTCCGCAGTGAACGCTTGGGCCGGGTCAAAACCCAGGAAGGCCACGGCTCCATCGTGCCAGGGCCGCAGCGCGTCCAACACCGCCGCTTTTTCAAAGCCCACAGCGACACCGGGGACCCGTGTCACCAAGCCATGGGTCACCCCAGGCAAGCTCAGGGCGGAAAATCGGTCCAACAGTTGATCCCATGGCAGCTCAGCCTTCATGGACCGAAACTCCCACAGCCTAAATCTCCAGGCAAACGCCAACCCAACATGAGCCGCCCGTATTTTCCAAAGCCTCCACAGTCAGGCGGCCCTGGGATCGGTCTGAAAAAGAGCTGAACTCAGTTGGCAGACAGTCCCGCGAGGTGCAGAGCAGCTAAAAGCGCAGTCAGGCGACTCCCCGCGCGGCGCGCACGGGCGGATCGCGATGAGCTTTGGCTTGCTGGTGTCGAGCCAGGCGCGCTGGGCCCCGCAGGGCCTTTAAAAGTCTCGGACGCGTCGCAGGCCCGCCGGGTAGCGACCAGAGCGCATCCGGTGCGATGGTTTTTGAGCTTCTGAAGGCTGCCTTCTGCTTTGCCCAGTCGCCCATCCATGCGCAGAGGGCATTTCCCCGTGTCTTTTCGCTGGCGCTGGTGCCCATATGCTCCCAGCCCCAGGGCGCTGGACACCCCAATGGCCACCTGCCGGGTTTTGGCAACGAGGATGCGCCCGCCACGGGTGCGGTTAGCTTGCCATAAACCTGAAAGGAAAAAGAAACTCCGTCGACAATCCCGCATTCCGCCTCAGCGGGGCCCCCTAAAGTAGCCCCGGGGCGGACGCGGGCTCCCCTAAAAGGTGCCCTCGAAGCCCCGAAAAGGCGGCACCGAAGCCCGTTCCGAACACCATCTGGCGCGATACCGCAGGAAATCTTCGAAGGCCGTTACAAATCAATCGCTTGGGGCAAGTGCGTCGGCGATTCGCTTTTCCAACAGGCACTTGGCGGGGCGGAAGGCTCCGCGGCAAAAAGGTCGGCAATGCCGGGTACCCCGGGGCACATTCGAGACCCGCAGGGTAGCTTGCCTGGCACATTCAAACGGGGGCACCACCGGCAAGCGGCCTCGCCGCCAAACGCCGGAAGGCATACAGCCCGCGCAGCGCTGCCAGCCCCAGGCTGCGGCTTCCCCGTTGGCGCCCCTCCCGGCTGCTGCCCTGCACCACCTCCCGGTGCCCCTCAAACCACTCGTCCACAAACGAGCGCCCGCCCAAAATCACCCCCCTCGTGAAATGCTGAACCCGCCGAATCCGCACCTCTGCCGCCAACCGCCGCTCGCTCGGTGACCGCAATCGTTCCCGCACTTTCTCCGACAGCCCCCTCCGGAATACCACCCCGTCCGGCCCCTTGCGCTCCGCTCCCTGTCCCCCCAGCAGGGCCCGA
>CANHIJ010000095.1 GCA_947460575.1 Verrucomicrobiales bacterium
GGGTCCTTGGACTCGACGATGAAGGTTTTGAAGCCGCCCCAGTTGTAGCAATACTTTAGTTTGTTCTTGTCGGCGTAGAGGCTCCAGCCGCCGATGTTGGCGCCCTGGCAGACAATAACGCCCTGAGCCCCTTCTTGCGGCACCACGATTTCGGCGGTGATAGAGTGTGACTTGTTCTTGATGTTCAGGACGCAGTTTTCGGACAAGCGACCCATCCCGCCGGCGAGGAGTTGGGTTTTGCCCCTGATGAGCACGGGTCGGCCTGCGAGGTCAGGATTGAGCTTTTCGAACAGGCGGTCGTCCAGCGGCAGCACTTTGTATTGCGCGGCTTCGATCAGCCACTGGCGCTTCAGTTCGTGGAGCTTTTCCGGCATGGTGCTGGCGAGGTCGTTCGCCTGAGTCCAATCCTTGCTCCCGTCATAGAGTTCCCATACATCGTCGTCGAAGGCGGGCCGCGGGGTGTCGATCCAGGGGGTGTAGTGCTTCGAGACGGCGGACCAGCCTTTGTAGTAGAGGGCACGGTTGCCCATGATCTCGAAGTATTGCACGTCGTGCTGCTCGGGGGCCTGGGCCTCGTTGAACGAATAGAGCATGCTGGTGCCCTCGATGGGATCCTGCTGGATGCCGTTGACCGAAACCGGTTGCGGGAGACCGGCTGCCTCGAGGACGGTCGGGGCGACGTCAATGCAGTGGGTGAACTGGGAGCGGATCTCGGCCTTGGCCTTGATGCCCTTGGGCCAGTGGACCACGGCGGCGTTGCGCGTGCCCCCCCAGTGGGAGGCAACCTGCTTGGTCCACTGGAAGGGCGTGTTCATCGCGTGCGCCCAGGCGACGGCGTAGTGGTTGTAGGAATCCGGCCCGCCGAGTTTGTCAATCCGCGCCTTCAGGTAGTCGACCGTCTCCAGGCCCTGCAAGCCGTTAAAATAGCTCATCTCGTTAAAGCTGCCGTTGAGGCCACCTTCGGCAGAGGCCCCGTTGTCGCCGACAACGTAAAAGATGAGCGTGTCGTCGAGGATCGTCAGCTTCTCCAGGGTGTCCACGATGCGGCCAACATGGTAGTCGGTGAATTCCATGAAACCGGCATACACCTCCATCTCGCGGCAAAGCACCGCCTTGAACTCTTCGGGCATCGCGTCCCACGCCGGAATCTCCTTCGGGCGCGCGGTGAGTTCGCAATCCTTCGGGATGACCCCGAGCTTCTTCTGCCGGGCGAAGGTTTCCTCGCGTACCTTGTCCCAGCCTTGGTCGAACTTGCCTTTGTATTTGTCCGCCCACTCCTTGGCGACATGGTGGGGCGCGTGGGTGGCACCGGGGGCGTAGTAGATGAAAAACGGCTTGTCCGGTGCTAACGTCTTCAGCTGTGAAACCCACTTAATGGTCTTGTCGGTCATGTCCGTCACAAGGTGGTAGCCCTGATCGGGTGTTTTCTTGTTTTCCACCGGCGTGGTGCCCTCGTAAAGCGTCGGATACCACTGGTTCGCCTCGCCTCCGAGGAAGCCGTAGAAGTATTCAAAGCCGCCACCGCCGGTGGGCCACGCGTCAAACGGGCCGACCGGGCTGGTCTCCCAGACGGGGACTTCGTGATTCTTGCCGAACTGCGCGGTGGCGTAGCCATTGAGCTTGAGCGTCATCGCGAGGGGTGACATGGAGTTGGGCCGGACGGAACTGTAGCCCGGCGCGCCGGTTGCGATCTCGGTGATACCGGCCATGCCGGCGGAATGATGGTTGCGCCCGGTGAGCAGCGCCTGACGGGTGGGCGAGCAGATCGCGGTGGTGTGGAAGCGATTATACTTCAGGCCGCCGTTGGCGAGCTTCTCCAAAGTCGGCGTCTGGCAGGGACCGCCATACGGACTGGTGGACCCGAACCCGGCGTCATCAATGAGAATGACGAGGACATTGGGCGCACCCTTTGGCGGGCGCAGCAGTTCGATGGGCGGATTCTTCGAATCCGGATTCTTGGCGTCATAGACCACTGCCTTGGGACGCGCCGTGTTGACCATGGGCAGGTGCCTGCGGTCGAGCTCGGCCTCACCCGCCTGCGCCACGCATGGCGGGGCGGGGGCCAGGGCACACAGCGCCAGGCTAAGAGTCACCAGTGTCTGTTTTGGTTTCATGATTGTGGCGGTTATTAGCTGGTTTGTGGCAAAAGGTCGGGCGCACAGGAATCAATTTGGTTCGCCTCGCGATCATCCTGCGGAGTTCGGGACATCCAGTAATGCCCGCGGCGGGAGCCGGACGTCGATTTGGCGCCAGCGATGGCCGACAAGGTCGGAGCCACGTCCATGCTCTGGATCCTGGGATAAACGTGCTGCCCCGTCAGATGGCCGCCGACGCCAATGCTCGGCGCGAAGGTGCCGAGGTGGCGAGCTGCGCCGTGGGTTCAGGCCACGAGCAGGCCGCCCAAGCCATTGAGGAAGCCGTGCGGATGGAAGACGGCGAAGGTGTCGCCGGAGCGCCGCGAGGGGACGTTGCGCCCCACCGACTGGGCGATGGGCGCGTTGCGCACTTGGCCTTTAGGGAGGGCCGGGCTGGAGACGGGGAGACCCACGCGTTCATTGTGAAGTCCATCGATCCCACCGATGAGGCGCTGATGGCGGACGGTCCGACGACAGCGCCGCAGATGACGGCGATGTGGGGTTTGGGGTCCGATGCCTGCGCGGCAGCCCCAACGAGCGCCAGCCCGAGGGCCAGCAGGAGAGTTCTCAGTCTATGGGTTCGCTTCATGTTGATCTACTGGTTTCTCTGCGTTGAATTGAGCGTGCAGCGACACGCAATTTCCGAGCCGTGGCAACTTCACTAACGTGGAGCAATGTCGACCCCTGGACGGGGCTGAAAATCTGTGAAAACAGCGCGCCTTCTATTGCGAGGGAGAGATACAAATCTCAATGAGACCATAAGGCATCTTCGCGGAAGTGCAATGGTTGTTCTCTGAATTTCGCGTTAGTTTGCGTCTAATTTTTAGAATAGATAAAATTTATAAAAACCAATATTTTCTTAAAACTTGAATTTTCTACCTACCAACTTGCCCTTTGGGGTCTGGTTTGCGTTGGGCGCGGACGGTTTCAGGCCCGGACGTGGTCCTGTTATCTCGCCGCGTTGCGGGATAGTCCCGACCGGGGGCTGCGTTCCGGCGATTGCGTTGACGCGGCACTTTTACAAAAAACGCGTCCGCGATCTGTCCTTTCCGGGTGAGGAAGCTTTCGCTTTCCAAGCGCCCGCGGAACGCCGTGAACAGCGCGCCGAAGAGCTGGGCCTGCAGCAGTTTTTCGCGAAACTCACGGATCGCAGGTGGCTCCGGGACGGGGTCGGCCCCAGCGATGTCAAGGAAGCGGTGAACCTAAAATCGTGAGTTGACTATTGCATTCGGTGGGCGCGAAGCGCTGGCGCGGGTGGCTTTTATCTCGCGAGCGGGCCTTTTTTGGGGCTGCCGCGCTGGCACCCCTGCCGGGGTGCGGGCCCTCATGGGATGGGGGTCCGGTGGTGTCGCTCCGCTCACCACCGGCTACACGCTGGGATGCCTCCGGCATCACTCTGGGCTGCCTCCTGGATCCTACTGGGATGCCTGCGGCATCACGGCCGGGCGTGTCTAGCGGACACGATGTCGAGGGGGATTTTGACAGCGGAAGGGCTCATCCAACAGGTGAGCCTAGCGAGGTAAGAGAAAACGAATCATACCCCGTCTTTACGGTGAAAAAGGGCCCTAGGGTCGAGTTTCAACTCCCGGTTTTAGGATGACCTCGCCCATGGCGGTGCCTCTGCCCTGGAGGGGCGCCGCCGTGGGGGGAGCCTGCTCAGAAAGCGGAGTCGGTCAGGCGTCGGCGAGTTCGCGGAGCACGGTGCCGCTGTTGGTGAGGCGGCGGGGGCGGTTGAGGGGGTCGAGGAATTCTCCGGCGGGATCGATGCCGAGGAGGTGGAAGATGGTGGCGGCGAGGTCGGGCGGGCGGACGGGGCGGGTTTCGGGGAGGGCGCCGATGCGGTCGCTGGAGCCGATGATGCGGCCGCCGCCGGTGCCGGCGCCGGCGAGGACCACGGAAAAGACGGAGCCCCAGTGGTCGCGGCCGCCGACGGCGTTGACTTTGGGGGAGCGGCCGAATTCGCCCATGGCGACGACGAGGGTTTCATCGAGGAGGCCGCGTTGTTGGAGGTCGTCGATGAGGGTGGCGAAGGTGCGGTCGAACTGGGGGCAGAGGACGTTGCGGACGCGGTTGGCGTTGTCGGCGTGGGTGTCCCAGAGGGGGCTGCCTTTGACTTCTTGAGCGCCTTCGCGGGGCCAGTTGACTTGGACGAGGCGGGTGCCGGCTTCGACGAGGCGGCGGGCGAGGAGGACGCTTTGGCCGAATTTGTGCGGGCCGTAGGCGTCGCGCAGGGAGGCTTTTTCGTCTTCGAGGGCGAAGGCGGCGCGGCTGGAGTCGGAGTGGAGGAGTTCGAAGGCTTTTTGGTGCATTTCGCCCATTTCGGTGATGGCGCTGCTGCGGATGCCGCGGCTGAAGTGCTGGTCGAATTGTTGGAGGAGGTCGAAGCGCTCGCCGAGGCGGACGCTGCTGAGGTTTTCGTTGAGGGTGAGGCCTTCGATGCGCATGGGGAGCTGCTGGGGCTCGCACTTCATGAGGGTGGGGTGCCACTTGGAGCCCATGAAGCCGCCGTTTTGGCCGGGCCAGACGATGTGGCCGTCGTTGTAGAGTTCGTCAGGCAGGACGACGGAGGAGAGGGGGGAGCGGGTGCTGGGATGGAGGGCGCCGACGGCGGCGGCGATGCTGGGCCAATCGTCCGGGCTGGGGGGGACGTTTTCCGCTTTGCTGGCGGGTTCGTAGCCGGTGAGCATGCAGGCTCCGCTGGTGGAGTGGGAATGGATGTCGGTGGACATCGAGCGGATCACCGCGAGGTGGTGGGCGATGCGGGCGGTGTAGGGGAGGGTTTCGCAGAACTGGAGGCCGGGGACGCTGGTGGAGATGGGTCGGAAGGTGCCGCGGATGTCGACGGGGGCGTCGGGTTTGGGGTCGAAGGTCTCGTGCTGGGGGGGGCCGCCGCTGAGGAAGAGGATGATGCAGGATTTGGCGCGGCCGAAGCTGGCGGCGCGGGAGAGGGCGGCCGGGGAGGCATTGCCGCGCAAGAGGCTAGGAAGGCTCAGGCCGAGAGCGCCGAGGCCGCCGACGCGGAGCCATTCCCGGCGGGAAAAGGGGGTGGACCGACCTGGGAGTGATGGGGAGGGGTTCCACATGGGAGTTGGAGGTTGAAATGGGCAAGGCAGGGTGATCAGCGACACTTTGCCTCATTTGCGGGCGATTGCGGGAAAAAATGAGGTGCTCCGCGGCGGGGGCGGCGGCGTTCGGGGCAAAGGAGCTAGGGGACTTCGCGGAGGAGTTTTTTGGAAGCGGTCTGCCAGATGCGGAGGATGCCGTCTTCTCCGCCCGCGGCGAGGAGGGTGCCGGAGGGGTCGGCGGCGAGGGCGAAGCAGAAGCTTTTGCCGCCGGGGAGGGTTTCCTCGTTGAGGCGGACGGCGGCGTCGCCGCTAGCGCTGGCCACGGTGTCGCCGCTGCCGAGCCAGGCGACGCCGCTGACTTCCTTAGTGAAGGTGGTGACGCTTTTGGTTTGTTTGCTGTCGAGGAGGTCCCAGTAGCGCAGGGTTTTGTCGGCTCCGCCGGTGGCGAGGGCCAAGCCGTCGCTGCGCCAGGCGATGCTGAGGACTTGGCCGCTGTGGCCTTCGAAGGAGGCGCGGCGGGCGCCGTCGGCGACTTGAAAGACGCGGGCCCAGCGGTCGCTGCCAGCGGTGGCGAGGAGGGAGTCGTCGGGGGAGAAGGCGAGGGCGTTGACGTTGTCGGAGTGGGGGTCGGTGAGTTTGAGGACCAGGGCGCCGTCGGCGGTGTTCCAGACTTTGACTTCGCCGCTGCGGGAGGGGACTCCGCCGCCGGTGGCGAGGAGGCGGGCGTCGGAGGAGAAGCTCAGCGCGGTCACGCGGTTGGCTAGGGTTTCGGCGTCGTCGGGTTGGCCGATGGTGCGGTCGAGGACGAAGGGGCGGCGGGCCGGGAGGTGGGTGACCTTGAGGTCGGGGCGAAGCGCCAGGAAGCCGACGGGGGCCGAGGCGAGGAGGACCGGCCCGGGGGCGGGGGCGCCGCTTTCGGCGGCGTCGAGGAGTTCGCCGGAGCTGAGGCGGTGCCACTGGAGGCGGCCGTTGTCCAAGGAGACGAGGGCCACTTGGCCGCCGTCGAGGAGCGTTAAGGATTGAGGCGGGGCGGGAGGGGCGGGGGCTTTTTTGAGGGCCTCGAGGGCGGCGGTGATTTCGGCGGCGCTGGAGTCGGCGGCGGCGGCGGCGCCATCGGCGGCGGCGAGTTGTTGGGAAGCCTGGGAAGTGAGGCGCACCGCGAGTTCGGCATTGGTGCGGGCGTCGGTGAAGGCGCGCTCGGCGGCGGCGGATTCGGTTTCGGCTTTGGTGGCGGCCTCTTGGCGGGGCTTGTCGTCGGGGAGGGCGCGGCGGGCCTGGGCGGCGCTGCGGGCGAGGCCGAGTTTGCGCTGCCAGTCGGCGCGGGTTTTTTCTTGGGCCTGGTGGGTGGCGCGGAGGCCATCGGTTTCCTTTTTGACGGCCTCGGTGGCGGCGGCGAGGCGGGCCTTGCGGGATTCGACCTGGCGCTGGGCGGCTTTGAGGTGGGTTTCGGCGCTGGCGAGGGGGCCCTGGGCGAGGGTTTCGAGGGGGACGTCGGGGAGGCGCTTGCCGTCGGCGGAATCAATAATGTGGAGGGACGGTTCCTGGTTCGTCCAGACCAGCGCGGTGCCCTTAGGGTCAGGGGCGTTCAGGGTGAGGGCGGGCTGGTCGCCGAGTTTCCACTCCCGCAGGGGGGCGGGCAGCGCGGGCGGGGGGGTGGCGGAAAAGGGATAGACGCGGAGCATGCCATCGGCGGTGGCGACGGCGAGTTCGGTTCCGCCTTTGAGGAAGCAGAGGGCGGTAATTTCGGCGGGGGATTCGGCGCGGAAGGCGGGGGTGGCCGCGGCGAGGTCCCAGACCCGCAGGCTGCGGTCGGCGGCGGCGGAGACGAGCAGCGCGCCGTCGGGGGAGAAGCAGAGGGCTTTGACGGCGGCGGGGTGGTCGCGCAGTTCCTGGATTGTGGGGGTGGGGGCGGCGGGATCCCAGAGGCGGATGGCGCCATCGGCGGCCCCGGCGGCGGCGCGGGAGCCCTGGGCGGCGAAGCTGCTGGGGGCGGCGGGCAGGGTTAGGGGTGGCGCTAGGGGGAGGAGCGGGGCCCGCCGCCAGAGGCGCGCGGTGCGAAATCCGCCGGTGGCGATGAGTTCATCCCCGCCAAAGGCTAGGGCCATGACGGCGTCGCGATCGGCCGCGGTTTGGCCTTGGTAGAGGGGGAGTTTGTCGAGTTCGGGGTCGGTGAGGAAGCCGAGGGAGAGGCCGGTGGCGACTTCGATGAGGTGGACCTGGTTGCCGCGGGCGGCGGCGGCGAGGCGGCCGCTCGCGGAGAGGGCGGCGGCGCTGACGGGGGCGCGCTTGGTGGGGAAGCGGCGCCATTGGGCGACTTGGTCGGCCACGGCGCTGCCTGTGAGGCCTTGGTCGATCCAGAGCTTGAGGAGGCCGAGTTCATCGGGGGAGAAGTCGGGAGCGTTGACCTTATTGCCTGGGGGAGGCATGGCGGCTTCTTCCTGGTGGGAGGCGCTGCGCAGGAGGAGGCTTTCGGCGCCTTTGCCGATGGCGGCGGCGGGCCCAGTGTCGCCGCCCTTGAGGATGGACTGGGGGGACTCGAGGTTGAGGCCGGCTTTGGCTTTGGTGGTGTTGTGGCAGGCGAGGCAGCTGCGCTTGAGGAGGGGGTAGATTTCCTTGGCGAAATCGACTGGGGCGGGGCGCGAGAGCTCGGCGATGTTAAGGGGGGCCCCGGTCGCGGAGAGGGTTAGAGCGGCGAGGGCGGCGGGGATCAAGCGGTTCATGGTTTCACTTCCAAAGTCAGGGGGATGGTCCAGGGGAGGGTTTCGCCATTCCACTGGCACTTGGCCTGGAGGAGGCAGGGGTAGGAACCGGGCGGGGTATCGGGGGCGGCTTGGAGGGCGAGGACGGCGTCGCCTGCGGCGGCGGGAATGGCGAGGGCGGCGGCGGTGACGCCCTTGAGGCCTGGGGGGGCGGCGAATTCCAGGGACACGGCCTCGGCAAAGCCGTAGCGGCGGGTCAATTTGAGCGGCAGCTCGAGCTTGGCGCCGGGAGCTACGGCCGCGGTGGCGGGGGCGGTGAGGAGAACTGGGGAGGGGTCGATGTGGATTTGGATCGGGGCCGAGAAGGCGGTATCAGTTAGTTCGCGCGCGGGGGTTTTGTCGCTGGGCTGCCATTGGATGACACCGCGGGCGCTGGCGTAAACGGTCCAGTTGCCGGCCGCGAAGGCGTTGCCGTCTTTAGTCTTGAGGTCGAGGACCAGCTTGGCTTCGGCGGCGTCGGCGGCGGGTTTCACGATCGGAGCTTGGCGCAGGCCGGGCAGGCCCATGAGGACGGCCTCCCACTCTCCTTTAAAGCCCTTGTGGCTGGCGTCGCGGGTGAATTTGACAGGAATCTCGATGGTTCCGGCGAGGGCGCCTTCGTAGACTTTGGCCTCGGATGGGGCGACGGCGAGGGGGGCGGCTTCGGTGTCGGTGACGGCGAGGACGCAGCCTTCCGAGCTGAGGCGCAAGCTGAGGCGTTCTGCGGCGTTGTTGGTCACGGTCCAGCGGGGAATGATTTCGCGGGCGGGGACGGAGATGTCGGCGGAGGTGCCGGTGAGTTGGATGCGGCCATTCCAGGATTTGGCCTCGGGGGTGGCGCGCAGGACCAGGGCGGCGCTGCTGAGGTTGGGCGGGAGGGTGACTTCGGGGGCGCTGACGCCCTCGGGGAGGCCGGAAAACTTAAGGGTCACCGGGCCGGAAAAGCCGTCGCGGCGGAGCACCGCGACTTGGAGCAGGGCGCTGCCGCCCCGGCGCAGCAGGGGGCTCCAGCGGTGCAGGGCGGGCCCCTTGGTGACCGGGCTCTCCGAAAAGGCCACTACCGCAAAGTTGGGTTGGGGGTCGCGCAGGATGAGTTGGTAGGGCTGATTGGCCTGGAATCGGTCTACGAGGCGGAGGCGGTACCGCCCATCGGCCGGGCAGAGCAGGGAGCCGGAGGGGTCGCGGCTGCCTAACTGGAGTGCCTCGGTGCCGGGAGGGGCGGCGGTGTCGTCCAACTCGGCGATTTTTTCGCTTTGCTCGGCCCCGGCGGCGTCGCGGGTGATTTTGAAGACTTGGAGCAGCCAGTCGGTTGGCTGGCCGAGTCGGTGGCTGAGGACGTCGATCATGACTTGGCGTCCTGCGGTGCCGGAGAATTCGAACCAGTCGCGCGAGGCTGGGGGGGCGTCGACGGCGCAGGGGAGGTCGAGGGGGTGGGCGTCGCTGGCTTGGGGGGCGGCGGCGGGGAAATTGCGGCGCGGGGTGAGCGGCAGCCAGTCGCAGAGGGCGCCGGAGAGAGGCACTGGGAGGGCCGCGGGGAGGTCGGGCTCGCTGGGTGCGGCGATAGTAAGGCGGTAGAGGCTGGCGGGTCCGCCTTGCCAGACGATATCGTGGAGTTTGACCGTGAATTCGCCGTCCTCGGGGGCGGTGAAGTCGATCGCGGGGTCGCTGCTGTGGGTGCGGTGGGCGGTGGCCAGTTCGCGGCCGGATTTGTCTAGGATGGTCAAGACCGCGTTGAGGGAGGAATCGATGCGTTCGGCGGCGCAGGAGAGGAGCAAGCGCTGGCCCTTGGTGGCGGGGAAGCGGAAAAAGTCGGCGGCATCCGCGGCGGTGGTGCCGTTGACGGTGACGGGTGGGGTGAGGGAGAGGGCGTGCTCGGGGGAGTCGTAGGTGCCGACGTCGGTGAGTTCGGGAAAGGAGCCCACCGCGAGGAGGCGGCTCGCGGAGATACCGTAGCGGCCGACGGCGCGGACTTCATAGAGGCCGGGGCGGAGGCCGCCGCTGGCGGTGATTTTGAAATTGACGCCCTCTCCGTGGGTGGCGGAGAGTCCGGGGTCGCTGAAGAGGAGGCGATCGACGTTTTCGAGGTCGGTGCCGGTGAGGGTGACGGAGGTTTCGGTGCCGAGCTGGAGGCCTGGGGGGAAGAGGGCGTCGAGGCGGGCGGTGGGGAGCTGGGCGGGCACGGGGGAGGCCATGCCGACCAGGGCCGCCAGGAGGAGGCGGACGGGAGCGGGGTTGCGCATGGGAGTGGGGCTCTTCAGTGGTTGAAGAGGAATTCCTTCGTGTTGAGGAGCGCCCAGACGAGGTCTTCCCAAGCGGTCGCTTCGCCCTTTTTGGCGTCGAGGTAGGCGGTGGCCTGGGTGATTTCGGAGGGCTCGGGGGGGCGGCCGTAGGCGGTCACGAAGAGTTGCTGAAGGCGCTCGGGGAGAGGGCGGGCATCTTTGGCGAGCTGGGACGGGCGGCCCGCGGGGGCGGTCAGTTTTTCCTGAATGCCTTTCGAATTGAGGAGGTGGAGGCTTTGGGCGAGGCTGCTGTCCTGGGTGCGCTCGCACTCGCAGGCGCTGGTATTTTCGGGGCGGCCGAACACCGTGAGGAAGTAACTGGCGCCGTTGAAGCTGTCGTCGGGAAGGGCCACGGCGCGGCGCTCGATGGGCTGGCCGGGGAAGCGGGAGGCGAGGCCGCTGACAGTGTCGATGGCGTCGAGGAGGACTTCGGCTTGGAGGCGGCGGGGGTAGAAGCGGCTGAAGTTTTGGCGGTCGCTGGCGTTGTGCTGATTGGGCAAGCTAGAGAGTTGGTAGGTGCTGCTAGTGCAGAGCGTCCGGACGAAGGCCTTCATGTCGTAGCCACTTTGGATGAAGGATTTCTCGAGGGCATCGAGGAGGGCGGGATTGACCGGGGGGTTGGTGATGCGCATGTCGTCTTCGGGTTCGACGAGGGCGCGGCTGAAAAAGTGCTTCCAGTAGCGGTTCGCGAACATGCGGGCGAAGAAGGGATTTTCTGGGGCGGTGAGCCAAGTGGCGAGGGCGGGGCGGGGGTCGTCCTGGGGGTCTAACTTGAGCGTGGCGCCGCCCAGAGTGGTGGGGGTGACGGGCTGGTTAGTGCGCGGGTTTTGCGCGGAGGCGGCCCCGCCTAGGTGGAAGATGGCTTCTTCGGCGGGTTGGTCGGAAGGTTTGCGGCCGACTTGGGAGAAGAAGGCGGCGAGGCCAAAGTAGTCTTGTTGGCTCCACTTTTCGTACGGGTGGTGGTGGCACTGGGCGCACTGGAGGCGCTGCCCGCAGAAGACTTGGGCGATATCCTGCATCTGCTCCTGAGGTTTTTGCACCGAGCGGTACCAGGCGACCGCGGGGGAGTGGCCGATGGTTCCAGAGGCCGAAACCACGCCCGCGGCCAGTTCCGAGAACGGGCGGTTTTGGTTTATTTTGTCGCGAATCCAAGAGTAGAAAGCCTGGGTGCCATAGGCGGGCCGGTCGGCACGCTTGTTGCGCAGGAGCGAGGACCACTTGGAGGCGAAGTATTCGGCGTAGTCCGGGGAGGCGAGGAGGCGGTCGACGAGGGAGCCGCGCTTTTCGGGCGAAGTATCTTGGGCGAAGGCAGCGGCTTCCGCGGGTTTGGGGAGGCGGCCGGTGATATCTACGGTGGCGCGGCGCAGGAAGGTGGCGTCGTCGCAGAGGTCGGCGGGAGGCAGGCCGAGGGTGCGCAGTTTGGCAAAGACGTGCTGGTCGACGAAATTGTGCTCGGGGGGGAATGTGCCCAGCGGGGCCCCGAGCGGGATGGTGGCGCGGAAGACGCCAGCCATTTCCATATAGCGGATCATGACCGCGGCGTCGCCAGGTTGTTGGGCGGTGCGCACTAGGCCCGCGGGGGTCACGGTGGCCATTTCCTTGGCGCCGCTATCATATTGCACGAGGGCGGTGACGTCCTGCCAGGATCCGTCGGAATAGTGGGCGGTGACTTGGAGTTGCTGCTCGCTGTCAGGGGCGAGGAGGCGCTCTTGGGGGAAGATGGCCAGGCGCACCGGCCGGGGGGCCGCGGGGTCGCCTTGGGGCATACCCTGTTCCATCCAGCGGACCAGAGTGCGGTAGTCGGGAGAGCCGCGCTCCATGCGAGCGCCGCCGCCGTGGGGCATTTCGCCGGTGCCTTTGAGGAGGAGGAGGCTGCTTTCGGGGGCCGCGGGGAAGAGACGGCGGCCGCGGGATTCGTGGACGAGGTGTTCGTAGTCCTCGCCGGGCTCGAAGCCTAGCAGGGAAAGCTTAAAGCCGTTTTGGCCTTCGCTCTTGCCGTGGCAGCCGCCCCCGTTGCAGCCGTACTTGGTCATCACGGGGACGATGTCGTTCTTAAAATGGAGCGCGCGGTCGGCGGCGGCGCCTTCAACGACTACCGTGGCGCTGGCCTGGGCCCCGTCTAAAGACGCTGTTAGAGTAACGGTGCCGTCGCCGAGGGGGGTGGCGCGGCCGCTCGGGGAAATCTGGAGCAGGCCCTCGGGCTCACTTTTCCAAGTGACCTGGCGGGTGGCGTCGCGGGCTTGACCGGGGGCCTCGCTGGCGGTGACGAGCAGCTGCAGCATGGCGTCGGCTCCGCGCAGGACCGCGGTTTGGCCGTCGGGGGCTCCGCCGTGGATTTGAAGCTGCGCCGCGCCGAGGGCGGCGGACGGCGCGAGGAGAGCTAGGAGGGCGAAGTGGGCTTTCATGACACGAGCTCTTTCATGGGCTGAAATTGGCCATCCACCAGGAAGTGCGGTCGACCTGTTAGATCGGCCACGGTAGTGGTGTTGGGATTGATTCCGAAGTTATTATAGAGGGTAGCGAAGATTTCCTGGAAGTGCACCGGGCGGTCGGCGGCCTCCCCGCCGAGGCGGTCGGTGGAGCCGATGACTTGGCCAGACTTCATGCCGCCGCCCGCCAGGAGGGCGCCGGAGACATTGGGCCAGTGGTCGCGGCCACCGTTGGCGTTGATGCGCGGGCTGCGGCCGAATTCCCCCCAGGCCAGCACGGTGACGTCGTCGGCCATGCCCCGGTCGTGGAGGTCTTGCACCAGGGCGGTGATGGCCTGGTCGAAGTCGGGTAGGTTTTCCTTGGCGATTTTAAAATTTTGCCCGTGCCAGTCCCAGAAGCTGTAGCTGAGGGTGACGACGCGGACTCCGGCCTCGACGAGGCGGCGGGCGAGGAGGAATTGCTCGTTGAGGCGGGGGGCGGCATCGCCCTGAATTTGGTCGGTGCCCTTGCCGTAGCGCTCGCGCAATTTGGGATCTTCCCCGGAGAGGTCGAGGGCCTTGAGGAGGCGGGAGGAAGTGAGGATGTCGAAGGCCTGCTCGGTAAAGGCGTCGACCCCGGTCATGGCTCCGGAGGCATCGGCGTTGCGGCGGAAGCCGTCGAAGGCCTTGAGGAGGCCGCGGCGGTCGGCGAGGCGTTCCAGGGTCATGCCGTTGAGGGTCATGTCGTCCTTGACGCTGCCCATGGGCATGAAAGGGGCGTGGGCCACCCCCAGAAAGCTCGTGCGCCCCTGGTTGTAGGGACTGTGCTTCATTTTGGGCGACAGATTCATGTAGCTAGGGACGGCGGGGCCGGCGCCTTCTAACTTCGAGATGATGCTGCCGATTTCCGGCCAACCGCCGGGGGGCACGTTGTCGTTGAGGCGGCCGGTGATGCACTGGAAGGATTCGTGCCGGTCCTTCGCTCCGACCACGCTGCGCACAAAGGAGAACTTGTCCGCCATGCTGGCGAGGCGCGGGAGGTGCTCGCAGATCTGGATGCCCGGCACGTTGGTCCGGATGGGCGAAAACTCGCCGCGGATCTCCGAGGGAGCGTCCATTTTCAGGTCGTACATGTCCTGGTGCGGCGGGCCTCCCGGCAAGTACACTAGGATGAGCGCCTTTTGGGACTTGCCGACGCCCTGGGCGGCTTCGGCGCGCAGCAGCTGCGGAAAAGTGAGGCCCCCCAGGCCCAAGCCGCCTAGCCGCAGAAAGGAGCGCCGCGACAGGCCGTCGCAAAAGGAACCTCCCGATTTCTCTGAAAATAAAGTTAGCATGGGATGGGTTCAGCCGATCAATTCCGGCATCGGTTTAAATTGTTCGTCGACGAGGAAGCGGGGGCGGCCGTTGAGGTCGTCGATCGTGGCGGTATGGGTATCGATCCCCGCGGCGTGGTAGAGGGTGGCGAAGACTTCTTGGAAATCGACCGGGCGGTCCACCGCTTCGCCGCCGAGGCGGTCAGTGGCCCCGATGACCTGGCCGTGCTTGAGGCCGCCGCACGCGAGGGCGGCGCAGGAAACCCGCGGCCAGTGGTCGCGCCCGCCGTCTTTGCTGATTTGCGGAGTGCGGCCGAACTCGCCCCAGACGACCACGCTGACGTCTTCGTGAAGTCCGCTGTCGTGGAGGTCCTGGACCAGGGCGGTGAGGCCGTTGTCGAGTTGGGGAAAGACTTCGCGGGCTTGGGTGAAATTGCCGGTGTGCCAGTCCCAGCGGTTGAAGCCGAGGGTGACGCAGCGGACTCCGGCTTCGACGAGGCGGCGGGCCATGAGAAATTGTTCCGGGCATTCCGGGCCGCCGTCGTCGCGGCATTTCATGGTGCCGCGGCCATAGCGGGCGCGCACTTGCGGGTCCTCGCGGTCGAGGTTGAGGGCTTCAGCGAGGCGGCTGGAGGTGAGCACGCCCATGGCCTGTTGTTGGAAGGCGTCCATGGCCCCCATCATGCCGGTGGCGTCGACGTCGCGGCGCAGGGTGTCGAAGCTGCTCAGGAGGGCCCGGCGGTCCTGGAGGCGGTCGAGGGAAATGTTGTTGAGCACCAGGTCCGCGGAGCCGCCCCCATTGGGTTGGAAGGGCGAATGCGCCGGGCCGAGGAAGCCAGGTTTGCCAGGGTCGGCCCAAGGGGCGTGGCCCATTTTGGGGGAAAGTCCCACGAAGGCCGGAACCCCAGGGGCCCCCGCTCCATGCAGGCGGGACATGATGGAGCCCATGCTGGGCCAACCGCCCGCGGGCGCGTTGACCGCGGGGCGGCCGGTGAAACATTGCTCCGCGGCGTGCTGGCCCGTGCTCCCGACCACGCTGCGGATGATGCTGAATTTGTCCATCATCGCCGCCATTTTTGGGAAAAGCTCGCAAACCTGGATCCCCGGAACCTTGGTGCCAATGGGGCGAAATTCACCCCGAATCTCCGAGGGGGCGTCCATCTTCAAGTCCCACATGTCCTGGTGGGGCGGCCCGCCCGGCAGGAAGACCATGATGATGGACTTTTTATTGGGCACCGCCTGGGCCGATTCAGCCCGCAGCAGGCCGGGAAGGGCTAAACCTCCAAGGCCTAGGGCCCCCAGCTGCAAAAAGCCGCGCCGCGACTTTCCGTCGCAAAAGGGGGATGATCGGGAACCGAGGATGCTTAACATGCGCGGAAGGGGCGGGGTTTGGAGTTGGGTAGCCGGTGAACGGCGGGCAGCGAGGCGCCGCCGACAGCGGCAGCGGCGGGCGAATACAACAACCCACGCCTGCCATTAAGGCGGCGCACCAGGCATTCTTTCGCCCGAAGTGCCCCCAGGCCCTCCCCACCTCGCCCGCGCTCCCCGCCGCGCTCCCCCCATTTAGGGGCCGTCATGCCAACCTAACTCCCGCCGCCGCCCCGCCGGATCGGGCCGGTCAGTCAGATCAGGCGGGTCTGTCAGATCTGTCCGTCTGCGCGGCCGCGCGTCGGCCACCTGCCAAAGCCACATAACCGCCAGACCACTCGGGTGCGATCTGCAAAAAACCCATTTAGAAAAAATTAAAAAATCCTAGGCGAAAAGGGGAATTCCCCGTTAAGGAAAGCTAGGCCTTCGTGCTGGCCAAGGCCGCTCGCGGTTTTTTTACAACTTTCCTCGCATGTCCGCTCCTCCGCCCCCCCCTCCCCGCGCTCGCCGCGGACCTGCCAAGCAATTCGGGCCATCGCGGCCTCCTTTTATCCACCATGACAGCCTTACCCTCTGCTCCCTCCGCGCTGCCCCTCCCCGCAAAACCGCGTCCCCGATCCCTCCTCGCCGCAGCGGGCGCGCTGGCCTGCCTGGCCCTCGGCGGCCCTCCTCCCGCCCAGGCCGAACTTTCCGTGGACCACCTCCAGGCCTCCCAGCGCGCAGGAACCAAGTTGGTTGATATCGACTACGATCTCAGCGGGGCGACCTCGCCCGTTACCGTCGGCTTGCAGATCTCAAGCGACAGCGGCCGCAGTTGGAGGGTGTCGGCAAACAGTCTCAGCGGATCGATCGGACAAAACATCCCTGCGGGGACGGGGCGGCGGATCACTTGGGATGTCGGCGCGGATTGGGATCAACAGTATTCCCCGCAGGTCCGCTTCCTGGTCACGGCGGAAGAATCTAACCAATCGGCCGCTCCGGTAGGGATGGTCCGCGTCACCGGTGGCGCGCTGCCCGCCGATTCCTGGGCTGGAGCGCAGCGCGTGGACGCGTTTTACATCGGGAAATACGAAGTGCAGTGGAGCGAGTGGCAGAGCGTGCGCAGCTGGGCGGTCACCCACGGCTATTCCTTCGGCGCGGGGGCGGGTCGCGGCGCGGCCTACCCGGTCACGGA
>CANHIJ010000096.1 GCA_947460575.1 Verrucomicrobiales bacterium
AGGCGGAAGAGGAACAGCGCGGCCCGCGGGAAACCCGCGGTCAGCCGGAAGCGGCCGAAGCGGCGCGCCAGCAGGAGGCCAAGCAGGCGGCAGCGCGCCAGCGGCAGGCGGAAGAGGAACAGCGCGGCCCGCGGGAAAACCGCGGTCAGCCGGAAGCGGCCGAAGCGGCCCGCCAGCAGGAGGCCAAGCAGGTGGAAGCGCGCCAGCGTCAGGCGGAAGAGGAACAGCGCGGCCCGCGGGAAAACCGCAGCCAGCCGGAAGCGGCCGAGGCGGCCCGCCAGCAGGAGGCCAAGCAGGTGGAAGCGCGCCAGCGGCAGGCGGAAGAGGAACAGCGCCGCCAGCGGGAAAACCGCGGCCGCCAGGAAGCGGTCGAAGCGGCGCGCCAGCAGCAAGTCAAGCAAGCGGAAGCGCGCCAGCGGCAAGCGGAGCAGGAATCGCGCGGCCCGCGGGAAAACCGCGGTCAGCCGGAAGCGGCCGAGGCGGCCCGCCAGCAGGGAGCCAAGCAGGCAGCAGCGCGCCAGCGGCAGGCGGAAGAGGAACAGCGCCGCCAGCAGGAAAACCGCGGCCGCTCGGAAGCGGCCGAAGCGGTGCGCCAGCAGCAAGCCAAGCAGGTGGAAGCGCGCCAGCGTCAGGCAGAGCAGGCGCGGCAGGGAGAGGCGCGGCAGCGCCAGCCAGCGGAACAACCGCGCCGCGCCGCCGCCGAGCGGAAGCAAAAAGCGGAAGATGAGGACCAGGGCGGTTCTAAGCGAGGGCGCTGAGTGCCAAAAAGCACCGCCCCTCTGCCCATTGCGCGCCGCGGCGTCATGGGCTATGCGGGGCCATGAAATTCCCCGTTTTTCTGAGTCTCGCGTCGCTGCTGTCTCCTGCCTGGGCGGGACGGGAAGATGTCTGCGTCGGAAACTGCGGCAAGCAGCAGCTCCTCATGCCGCAGGGGGGCGAGAGCAAGCCGGGACGCAAGTACGCCCGCGACCGCCTGGTGGACATCGCCCACCTGGCCTTGGACGTGACCCCCGATTTCAAGGCCCGCACGGTGCGCGGCCAGGTGACCCTCACCTTTTCGCCCATCGCGCAGCCGCTTCACACCCTAGCGCTGGACTCGGTGGACTTGATCATCGACGACGTGAAATCCACTGGCGCGCCGGTGGCCGACCGCCAGGTGACCGCCGACCAGCTGCTGCTGCATTTCGCGTCGCCAGTGGCGCCGGGGACGGAGGTCAGCGTGACCATTTCCTATCACGGTCAACCGGAGGCGGGCCTCCATTTTCGCACTCCAGAGATGGGTTATCCCGCGGGCGACACCCAGGCCTGGAGCCAGGGAGAGGCGGAAAATCACCGCTTTTGGTTTCCCTGCTATGACTATCCCAACGAGCGCTTTTCCAGCGAGGTGACCTGCCACGTGCCGGGGGGGATGGAGGTGGTATCCAATGGGAGTTTGGTGTCGCGCCAACCGGAGGCGGGGGGCCTGACCGCTTGGCACTGGCGCCAGCAGCAGCCGCACGTCAACTATCTGATCGCGCTAGCGGCGGGCTACTTTTCCAAACTGGAGGGCCAAGCGGGTGCAGTGCCCCTCGCCTTGTTGGTGCCGCCATCTGAAAAAGAGCAGGCGGCCCTAGCTTTTCGCGACACCCCCGCGGTGATGAAATTTTTCCAGGAGGAAATCGGGGTGCCGTTTCCCTGGGACAAGTACTACCAGGTATACTGCCACGATTTTTTGGCGGGAGGGATGGAGAACACGAGTTGTTCTTTTATGGCGGGCAGCCTGCTTTTTCCCAAAGAGGTGGGAGAGTTGGACTCGCTGCATTGGCTAGACGCCCACGAGATGGCGCACCAGTGGTTTGGAGACTTGATCACATGCCGGGACTGGGCCCACCTTTGGCTCAACGAGGGCTTTGCCAGCTACTACACCTTGCTCTATCAAGAGGCCAAACACGGCCGGGAGGGCTTTTTGGCGGACCTGCATCAGGCGGCGGAGCGGGTGATTTCCTCTAACGACCGCCGACCCATGGTGTGGCGGGACTACGGCGAGCCCATGCAGCAGTTCGACAGCCGCGCCTACCCCAAGGGCGCCTGGGTCCTGCACATGCTGCGCAGCCAGCTGGGCAAGCCGCTCTATCAAAAGGCCATCCGGCTCTATATTGAGCGCCACCGCAATGGCATCGTGACCACGGACGACCTCCAGGAAGTCTTGGAAGAGGTGAGCGGGCGCTCCTTTGACCAATTTTTTGATCAGTGGGTGCACCACGGCGGGGTGCCGGAGTTGAAGGCGGACTACGCCTGGGATGCGGAGACCAAGCTGGCGCGCCTCACCCTGCGACAGACCCAGAAAGTGGACGCCGAAGTCCTGCTTTTCCGCCTGCCGGTGCCGGTGCGCTTTACGGTGCCGGGGGAATCCCAGCCGCGCGAGTTTGTCGTCACCTTGAGCAAGGCCGAAGAATCCTTCAACTTCGCCCTGCCCGCGCAGCCGGAGACGGTGCGCTTGGATCCTGAATTCACCGTCCTCGCTAAGTGGGATTTCACTCCCCCTGGCGAGTTTTTGCAGCGGCAGCTGGCGGGCGACTTCGAGGGGCGGTGGCGGGGCGTGGAGACGCTCTCGGCGCGCCAGGACGATGCCACCGTGAAGCAGCTTGGCGAGATCGCCGCCCAGGATGCCCACCACGCCATCCGCGTATTGGCGGTGCAGGGCCTGGCGAAGATTGGCACCCCGGCGGCGCGGGCGGTGCTGATGGGGCAGCTCAACCAGGACGACGAACGAGTGCGCCAGGCGGCGGTAGAGGCGGTGGCTGGGCTGTATCACCCCGAGTCCCACGCGGCCCTGGTGGCCTTGGCGGCCAAGGAGAAAAACCCCCAGATTTTGGCCAAGGTAGTAGCTAGCTTTGCGGCTTGGCCGCAGCAGGATGTGCTGCCTTTTCTCCAGGTGGCTTCCTACCATGAGATGGTGGCGGCCGCGGCGGTGCAGGCGCTGCGGGGCCAGGACCGGGTGGAGGCAGCTCCGGCCTTGCGGGAGTGGCTCGAGGGAAGGGGCCATGCGCTGCAGCAAAAGGACTGCGCGCGGGCGCTGGAGGCGCTCGGCTTCCTCAGCCGCGACTCTCAAGATGCGGCGGTGCAGCCCTTCTTGGCCGCTTACTTATTGGATCAGCGGGAGCCAGTGCGCAGCGCGGCGGCCCGCGCCCTCGGCCTGCTCGGAGATGTGCGCTCCCTGCCGCTGCTGCGGGGCCTAGCCAAACTGAAACGCAATCCCAGCGCGGTGCCCGCGGCGGAGGCGGCGGCCAAGATCGAGGCCAGCCTCAGCGGGTCGGTGCAGACGCAAGAGGCCTGGAGCAAGGTGCAGCGCCTAACTCAGAAGTCGGAAGAGTTGGAGAAGAAGCTGGAGAAATTGGAGAACCGCGGCAAGACCGAACCCGCCAAATAAACTGATATGACATCGCGCGATCAAATGCACCAGTTGGGCCGCCAGGCTCTGGAGGCGAGTCGTTCCCTAGCGGTGCTGCCCGCGGAGACCAAGAGCGCTATCTTGATAGCGATGGCTCAGTCCCTGCTCGCCCGCGGAGCGGAAATCCTCGCCGCCAATGCCCGCGACCTGGAAGTCGGCCGGGCCAAGGGCTTGAGCGCAGCTCTGCTGGACCGCCTCATGCTCAATCCCGCCCGCCTCGAGGGGATGGCTCAAGGGGTGCGGGAAGTGGCGGCGCTGCCGGATCCGGTGGGCGAGGAATTGGCGGCCTGGGAGCGTCCTAACGGACTTCGTATCCGCAAGGTGCGGGTGCCCATCGGAGTGATCGGGATCATTTACGAAAGCCGTCCTAACGTCACTAGTGACGCCGCGGTGCTTTGCCTGAAGAGTGGCAACGCCACCATTTTGCGCGGGGGCAGCGAGGCCATTCACAGCAACACCGCGATCGCCGCCGCCCTCCAGGCCGGGGGGGAGGCCGCGGGCTTGCCTGCCCACAGCATTCAGTTGGTGCCTACCACGGACCGCGAAAGCGTGCAGCACCTCGCGGAGATGAATCAGTACCTCGACCTCATCATTCCGCGCGGCGGCAAGGGCCTGATCGAAACCGTGGTGCGGCTGGCGCGGATGCCGGTCATCAAGCACTACGAGGGCATCTGCCACGTCTACGTGGACCAGTCGGCAGACTTGCCGATGGCCCAGCGAATCCTGCTCAATGCCAAGGTTCAAAAGCCTAGCGCCTGCAATGCCGCGGAGACCTTGCTGGTGCACCAGGCGGTGGCTGCGGCCTTTTATGCCCTGGTGGTCCCCGCGCTGCGGGCGGCTGGAGTGCGGCTGCAGGGCGATGCCTTCCTGACTAATATGTTTCCGGAGGAGGTGACCTTAGCCACGGAGGCTGACTACGCGACAGAATACCTCGATTTAGCCCTATCTGTGAGGACGGTGTCTGGGCTGGACGAGGCCATGGAGCACATCCACAAATACGGATCGCGGCACAGCGAGGCCATTGTCACCGAGGACGCGGCGGTGGCGGCCCGTTTTCTCAACGAGATCGACAGCGCGGTCCTGCTGTGGAATGCCAGCACCCGCTTTAACGACGGAGGGGAATTTGGCTTCGGCTGTGAGATCGGCATCAGCACCGACAAACTCCACGCCCGCGGACCGATGGGACTAGCGGAGTTGACGAGCTACAAGTACCAAGTCATCGGCACCGGCCAAGTGCGGGCCTAAGGGTCGCCGACGTCTGTAATTTGTGCCGTGGAAATGGGCAGCGGCAAATTGGGATCGATGTCGGCCTCCAGCGGGGTGAATTGACCTGCCTGGAAGCGCTGCAGCGCGGCATAGGCGATCATGGCGGCATTGTCGGTGGTGTGGGCTGGGGCGGCGAGGTGGAGCGTTAGGCCAAGGCGGGCGCAGCGCTCCGCAAAGGCGGCGCGCAGGCGGCTGTTGCAGCTGACTCCGCCGCTGACGCTGACATCGCGGGCCCCGAGGTGGCGGGCGGCCTGGAGGGTCTTGGCGACGAGGATATCGACCACGGCTTCCTGGAACGAGGCGCAGAGGTCGGGCAGGCGGGCGGCGGCTTGGTCGCCCAGGGTAGGCAGCAGATAGAGCATGGAGGTTTTGAGTCCGCTAAAGCTGAAGGCGAAATCGCCGCTGTCCTTCATGCTGCGGGGAAAATCGAAGGCCTGGGGATTGCCGCTGCGGGCGAGGCGGTCGATTTCCGGCCCGCCGGGGTAGGGCAGGCCCAACATGCGGGCGACCTTGTCGAAGGCCTCGCCGGCGGCGTCGTCGCGGGTGCGCCCTAGCAAGGGGTAGTCGCCGGGCCCGCGGAGGTGGAGTAGGAGGGTGTGCCCGCCGCTCACAATCAGGGCCACTCCGGGACGCAGTCCGCCGGGTTTTCCGAGGAAGGGGGAGAGCAGGTGTCCCTCCAGGTGATTGATGGCGAGATAGGGCTTGCCGCAGGCTAGGGCCAGGGACTTGGCCAAGGTGCTGCCGATGAGGAGGGAGCTGGCCAGGCCGGGCCCGGCGGTGGCGGCGAAGGCGTCGATTTCCCGCAGGGCCACCCCCGCCTCGCCCAGCACTTGCCGTACGAGCGGGCGGATGCGCTGCAGGTGGTTGCGCGAGGCCAACTCGGGGACGACGCCGCCGTAAGGCTGGTGGTCGGGAATTTGCGAGGAAATGGCGGAGCCCAGGATGGCGCCGCTTCCATCGCAGAGGGCTATCGCGGTCTCGTCGCAGGAGGTTTCGAGAGCGAGCAGGAGCGGGAAAGCAGGCATGGGTCGGCGGGGAAAGGCGGAAAGTAACGGGATCAGAGGAGCCAACCAACACCGCCTGGAGCGCAGGGGAAAGGAGGATTGTGGCGGGCGGCGGGGCCGTCGGCGCGGAGGATTCCCGCGTTGACGGCGCAGGCCGGGCCGGGTCAGTCTAGCCAGCCCATGAGTACCCTCCGCCGCATTTTCTGCTACACCGCGCGCTATCGGTGGCGGGCCTGCCTCGCTTTTGCACTGGCCGTGGCGGGGACTTTGCTAGTGCTGGTAATGCCCGCGATGACGCAGCGCTTCGTCGACGACATCATCCCCAACCGGCGCTGGGAGGCGATCTGGCCCACGGCCCTGCTCGCAGTGGGCGCCATCGCTCTGCGGCAACTCATTTTCACGGCCCGCATGCTGAGCAATAATGCCTTTGAACAGGCCGTGGTGCACGACCTGCGGCGGGAACTTTACGACAAGATCCAGCGGCTCCCCATCAAGTGGTTTGATAACCAGCCGACGGGCGACATCATGACGCGGATTGGGAGCGACGTGCCGGCGATTGAGAAGGTGATTGTGGACGGCATCGATCAGGCGCTGAGCGGGTTACTCCAGTTTGGGGTGGTGCTGGTTTTTTTGCTCTATCAACACGCTGGTTTGACCTTGGTGACGCTGGCGCCGATGCCGGTAGTGGCCCTGGCGACCTGGCTCTATGCGCGGCGCAATGAGTCCCGCTACCGGGACGCCAGCGAGGCCAGCAGCGCCTTGAATTCCATGCTCCACGACAACATCGCGGGGATCCGCCAGATCAAAGCGTACACCGTGGAGCCGCAGGAACTCCAGCGCTTTGACCGCCACAGCGCCCAAGTGCGCCGGGCTCAATTGACCGTGGCCAAGGCCAACGCCATGACCTGGCCGGGAGTGTCCCTCATCGCCGAGGCGGGCATCGTGGCCATGATGGGGGCGGCGGCCTATTGGATTCTACAAGGGGAGCTGAAGGTGGGGACCCTGATGGCCTTTTTGGTGTCCTGGGGATTTCTGTTTGATCCGTTGTCGCGCATCAATCCGCTGACCCAAACCTTCTTGGGAGGGGTGGTGGCGGGGAAGCGGGTCTTTGCGATTTTGGATTTGGGCGACGAGCCCAATTGGGTCGAAGGCCTCCGTCCCGCGGAGCTGCGCGGGCAGGTGGAGTTTCAGAACGTGGGGTTTTCCTATGCCGAAAAAGCCCCCGCGGTCCGGGGGATCAACGTGCTGGCGCAGCCCGGGCAGACTATTGCCTTCGTTGGACCCACCGGAGCAGGCAAGAGCACCCTGCTCAACCTTCTAACAAGATTTTACGAGTGCGGGGAAGGTCGCATTTTAATTGATGGCACCCCGCTCGAAGCGCTGTCCAAGGAGTGGCTGCGGGACCACATCGGCTATGTGACCCAGGAGAGCTTTCTCTTCAACGCCAGCATCCGGGAGAACCTTCAGTTGGCCAAACCGCAAGCCACCGACGATGAGCTGTGGGCGGCGCTGGCGGCGGCTAACGCCGATGGCTTCGTGCGGCGCCTCGAGGAGGGCTTGGGCACGGTGGCGGGGGAGCGCGGCGCTAAGTTGAGCGGTGGCGAGCGACAGCGCCTCTCCATCGCCCGGGCCCTCCTGAAAAACCCGCCCATCCTGCTGCTCGACGAGGCCACCAGCGCGGTGGACAACGAGACCGAAAAGCTGATTCAGGAGGCCCTGGACGGCCTGCGCAGCCACCGCACCTCTTTTGTTATCGCCCACCGGCTCAGCACGGTGCGCGGCGCCCATCTCATCTGCGCGATGGAGGGCGGGCGCATCGTGGAGTCCGGGCGGCACGAGGCCCTGCTGGCGCGGGGCGGGCTCTACGCGCGGCTGGCGGCGGCGGGCTTTCGCGACGCCGCGGCCCCGGGGCCCGCGGAGGCCGGGGAGGCTTCCTGACAAAAAAAGCGCCTGCCCCGTTGAGGGGGCAGGCGCGAGGTAAACGGCGAGGAATTATCCGCTAGGGGGAGCTCACTTGTAGCTGGCCTGGCTGCCTTTGATGTCGCGCTTTTTGACCCAGGGCATCAGGGCGCGGAGCTTGGCGCCGGTCTTCTCGATGGGGTGGTTTTCTCCTTCTTTGAGGAGGCGGTTGTACTCGGGATAACCATTTTCGTATTCCTTGATCCACTCCTTGGCAAACTTGCCGGACTGAATGTCCTTGAGGGCGGCCTTCATGCGCTTTTTGACACCAGCGTCGATGATCTTGGGCCCGACGTGGACGTCGCCCCACTTGGCGGTTTCGGAGATGGAGAAGCGCATGCCCGCGATGCCGGCTTCATTCATGAGGTCGACGATCAACTTGAGCTCGTGGAGGCACTCGAAGTAGGCCATCTCCGGGGAGTAGCCAGCTTCGACGAGGACTTCAAAACCAGCCTGCACCAGGGCGCTAGCGCCGCCGCAGAGCACGGTTTGTTCGCCGAACAAGTCGGTTTCGGTCTCTTCTTTGAAATCGGTTTCAATGACCCCAGCGCGGGTGCCGCCCACGCCCTTGGCCCAGGCCAACGCAGTCTTTTTGGCCTTCTTGCTCGGGTTTTGATAAACCGCAATCAGGGCGGGGACGCCTTTGCCTTCGGTGAACTGGCGGCGCACGATGTGGCCTGGGCCCTTAGGGGCGACGAGGATGACATCGACATCGGCGGGAGGCACGATGGTTTTGTAGTGGATGGCGAAGCCGTGACTAAAGAGGAGGGTCTTGCCCTTTGTTAGGTGGGGGGCGATATCCTTATTGTAAACCGAGGGAATCTTGGTGTCCGGGACCGCCACGAAGATGACGTCGGCCTGCTGCACCGCCGTGGCAGTGTCGACGACTTCGAAGCCGAGGTCCTTGGCGACGGCGATGGATTTGCTTTCGGGATAGAGGCCGATGATGACGTGGGCCCCGCTTTCCTTGAGGTTGAGAGCGTGGGCGTGGCCCTGGGAGCCGAAACCGATCACGGCCAGGGTCTTTCCATTGAAGAGGGCGAGGTCGGCGTCTTTGTCCGTGTAAACTTTAGCGGCCATGAATAGTGTGTTAGTTAGTTATGTTTGATGGATGGAGAGAAGGAGAGAGGGAAGCGTCGCGGGGCCTGGGTGAGCTGGGCGGCGAAAGTCCTGCTAGTCGGAAATTTCTTCCGGGGCGTGGTTGAGGCGGGGCAGGGCGATGCGCCCAGTGCGCGTGAGGTCGATGATGCCAAAGGCGTCCATGAGGGACGTGAACTTCTCGATTTTGCTGGTGTTGCCCGTGATTTCAATGGTGAGGACGGCGCGGCCGACGTCGATGATTTTGGCGCGGAAGAGTTGGCAGATTTCGATGACCTCGGCGCGGCTCTGGCGGTCGACTTGCACCTGGAGCAGGACCAGTTCGCGGTCAACGTAGTCGCCCTCGCGGAAGTCGATCACCTGAATCACGTCGATGAGCTTGTCGAGCTGCTTGATGATTTGGTTGAGCACGTTTTCCTTCTCCTTCACGACGATGGTCATGCGGGAGATTTGGGGGTCGTGGCTGGGGCCGACGTTGAGGCTGCGGATGTTGTAGCCTCGGCCGCTGAACATGCCGGCGACGCGGGCGAGCACGCCAAATTTGTTTTCGACGAGGACGGAAATGGTGTGGAAAGTCATGGAAGGCTGAACCCCGGTGAGCCGGGAAAATGAGCGAGGAGAGTCCTCCGCTCTTTGCCGATGGTCAATGCGGATTTTCACCAGCCCCCGCCTGGAAAAGGCGCCCAAGGGGACGGGGGACCGCAGCGGGGCCTTGGCAGGACGGCGCCGAAAGAGACCGAGGAAAAAGGGATTGCCAAGAAAAGGGCAGGGCGGCCGAAGCGGCTAAGGGAGCTGCCGCGAGGGCGGAAGCAGAAAAGCGCAAAAACCATTTGCGAACCGAAAAAGGCAAACTATAATCGCCCCTCCTTCCTCGGCCCTGCAAACTTCACAGTGAGCGTCCGCATAGGATTTATCGGAACGCAGTGCCGGAAAAGTTGCTGCGAATAGTTGATCGGACGCTTTGTCGTCCGGGTTTGGCTGTCCCGGTGGATCCTCTGGTGAGAAGGAATACCACACTTTCAGCCGCCATGCCCACCATCAACCAGCTTGTCACCAACGGACGCCGCGCCAAAGCGGAAAAGTCCAAGTCGCCCGCTCTGGCCGATTGTCCCCAGCGCCGTGGGGTCTGTCTCCAAGTGATGACCCGCACCCCGAAGAAGCCGAACTCGGCGCTCCGCAAGGTTGCCAAGGTTCGCCTCACCAACGGGTTTGAAGTCATCGCCTATATTGGCGGTGAAGGCCACAACCTCCAAGAGCACTCCATCGTCCTAGTGCGCGGAGGCCGCGTCAAGGATTTGCCTGGGGTTCGCTACCACATCGTCCGCGGATCGCTCGACTGTCTCGGAGTCGACAAGCGCCGTAAGGGCCGCTCCAAATACGGCGCTAAGCGTCCGAAGCCCGGTCAACCGGCAGCTCCCGTCAAGAAGGGCGGCAAGCGCTAAGCGCGGCACATTTCCACTGCATTTCCAATCTCTAACGACTCCTTCCTATGGCTCGCAGAAAGCGCGTTTACAAAAAGCCCGACCTTCGGGATTCCCGCTACGACAGTTCCGTGGTCGCCAAGCTGGTGAACCGTCTCATGTACGACGGCTCCCGCTCGACTGCCGAGCGCATCGTCTATGCGGCGATCGACAAGGTCAATGACGGTGCCCAAACGGTCGACCCCCTTGAAATTCTCAACCGCGCGGTGGAGAACGCCAAGCCCCGCCTGGAAGTGAAGAGCCGCCGCGTCGGTGGGGCCACTTATCAGGTTCCTTTGGAAGTGGCTCCCGACCGCTCGGAGTCTTTGGCGATGCGCTGGCTGATCAACTTTGCCCGCAAGCGCAAAGGGGTGCCAATGCACTTGGCCTTGGCCAACGAAATTCGTGACGCCAGCACCAATCAGGGCAATGCGGTCCGCAAGCGCGACGACGTCCACAAGATGGCCCAGGCGAACCGCGCCTTTGCCCACTTCCGCTGGTAGCCCCTAGGCCTCCAGTTCTCTGCTTCTTCCCCCTTCTTTTTTCTTTTCTCTCCCATGGCTGACCCACGCAACAGTCCCAATCGCCAGTATCCGCTGGAGCGCACTCGCAACATCGGCATCTCGGCGCACATCGACGCTGGCAAAACCACCCTGACGGAGCGCATCCTGTTCTACACAGGCATGATCCACCGCATCGGCGAAGTGCACGATGGCGCGGCGACCACGGACTGGATGGAGCAGGAAAAGGAGCGCGGGATTACGATCACTTCCGCGGCTGTCACCACCAAGTGGAAACAGCTGTCCAACGAGGGCGTCTTCAAGATGTTCGAAGGCGAGGAGATGCGGGTCAATATCATTGATACCCCTGGGCACGTGGACTTCACCGCCGAGGTGGAGCGCTCCCTGCGGGTTTTGGATGGCGTGATTTTGGTTTATTGCGGGGTGGCCGGGGTGCAGCCGCAATCGGAAACAGTCTGGCGCCAAGCGACTAAGTACAATGTGCCGCGGATGGCCTTTGTGAACAAAATGGACCGCACCGGAGCGGACTTCGACAAGGTGGTCAGCGACATCCGCACCAAGCTCGGGGCCAACGCCCATCCGATTCTGATTCCGATCGGCGCCGAGGACCAACTCCGCGGCGTGATCGACGTCATCGGCAAGCAGGCCATCATGTATTCGGACAACGACAAGTTGGGGTCCACCTACGAGTACACCCCCCTCAACGAGGAGCAGCGCATGATTGCGGATGCCGCCTACGACGACCTCACCGCCGCCCTCTGCGACGTTGATGAAGAGTTGGGCATGATGTTCCTCGAAGAGCAGGCTATCACCGTGAAGGACGTCAAGAGCGCCATGCGCCGCGCCGTCATCGCCAACCAAATCGTCCCCGTCGCTGGCGGTTCCGCCTTTAAAAACAAGGGCGTGCAGGCTCTCCTGGACGCCGTGGTCGACTACCTTCCTAACCCGCTCGACATTCAGCCCCAGGTGGGTTCGGATCCCGACGACTACGACAAGAAGATTGAAGTCTCCCCGGACGACAACGGTAAGTTCGTCAGCCTCGGATTCAAGCTTTGGTCAGACAAGTTCGTCGGCAAATTGGTCTTCTTCCGCGTCTACCGCGGCAAAGTCTCCAAAGGCGACACCATTTACAATCCCCGCACCCGCAAAAGGGAGCGCGTCGGCCGCCTGATTCAGATTCAGGCCAACCAGCACACCGACATCGATACCTGTTACTCCGGAGACATCGCGGCCATCGTCGGCCTCAAGGAACTCCGCACCGGCGACACCCTGTGCAATGAGGACGCCGAAATGCTCCTCGAGCCTCCGACCTTCCCGGATCCCGTGATCTCCATGTCGATCGAGCCAAAAACCAAGGCCGACCAGGAGAAAATGGCCAATGCGCTGCAGCGCCTATCCGACGAAGATCCAACCTTCGTGGTCCGCACCGACGAAGAAACCGGTCAAACCATCATTGCCGGCATGGGCGAATTGCACCTGGAAATCATCCGGGACCGCATGCTCCGCGAGTTCAAGGTGGAAGCCGAATCCGGTAAGCCACAGATCGCTTACCGCGAATGCACCACGGTGGCTGCCGACGGCGAAGGAAAACTGGTCAAACAGTCGGGTGGTCGCGGCCAATACGGCCACGTTGTCATCAAGATGTACCCCTCCGAGCGCGGCAAGGGCATCACTACCGAAAACAAAATCGTCGGTGGGACTATTCCTAAGGAATACATCAAGCCCTCCATGGACGGCATTGTCGAAGCCACCCTCAACGGGATCATCGCCGGCTACCCGGTGGTCGATTTGCACATTGAGTTGATCGACGGTTCCTTCCACGAAGTGGACTCCAACGAAAACGCCTTCAAGATGGCGGCCATTTTCGCCATGAAAGACGCTTTCAAGAAAGCCAAGTGCCAACTGCTGGAGCCGATCATGGGGGTGGAAGCCACCACGCCGGATGAATACCAGGGGGACATCATGGGTGACTTGAGCCGCCGCCGCGGTCGCATCAACAGCATGGAGAGCCGCCAAAACGCTTCCATCGTCAAGGCTGAGGTTCCCCTTTCCGAAATGTTCGGGTATTCCACCGCCATCCGTACCCTCTCTTCCGGTCGGGCCTCCTACAGCATGCAGCCCAGCCACTTTGAGCCCGTGCCCAACAACATCGTCGAGCAGGTCGTCGAGGCCCGCGGAGGCTCCAATCGCCGGGGCGGCCAGTAATCCAAGTTCTTTATACTCACTCTCATGCAAAACCAGCGCATCCGCATCCGCCTCCGGGCCTATGATTTCCGCACCCTTGACCGCAGCGTCACGGAGATCGTCGACACCGCCAAACGCACCGGCGCCCGCGTCGCCGGCCCCGTACCTCTCCCCACCCGGATTGAAAAATTCTCTGTGAACCGCTCGGTGCACGTCGACAAGAAGTCGGCCGAACAGTTCGAAATCCGCACCCACAAGCGTCTCCTGGACATTGTGGACCCCACCGCCCGCACCGTGGATGAGCTGAAGAAGCTCAATCTCCCCGCCGGTGTCGACATCTCCATCAAGATTTAAACCCGACACGCCCCGCGCTGTCACCACTGAGCACCATCACTATGAGCCTCGGACTTTTAGGCAAAAAACTGGGTATGACCCACATTTACGACGACAAGGGCAAGGCCGTGGCCGTGACCGTTGTCGACGTCAGCGAAAACGAAGTGACCCAAGTCAAAAACATCGGCAGCGACGGCTATTCCGCCGTCCAAGTCGGTTGCTCTGACAAGCGGGAAAGCCGTTCCAACAAGCCGGAAATCGGCCACTTCAAGAAGGCAGGCGTCGCTCCCAAGTACCACGCTCGCGAATTCCGCGTCGAAGAGGGCAGCGCCCCTGCGGTCGGCACCAAGTTGGGCACCGAACACTTCGCCAACGGTCAATTTGTCGACGTCATTGGCATCACCAAGGGCAAAGGCTTCGCCGGCGTCGTCAAGCGCTACCATTTCGGTGGCCTCCGCATGACCCACGGCTCCATGATGCACCGCCGCACCGGCGCCATCGGTTGTCGCCTCACTCCCGGGCGCGTTTGGAAAAACCAAAAAATGCCCGGGCACATGGGTTCCGACCGCCGCACCACGCAAAACTTGGTCGTGGTGGGCAGCCGCCCCGAGGACAACATCATTTTCATCAGCGGCAGCATCCCTGGGGCTAAAAATAGCCTCGTGGTGATCCGTCCCGCCAAAAAGCGCCCCGCTCCCGCGGCCCAGTAAACCGTTTGCATACCCGAAAGGATTAACTTTATGGCATCTTCAGTGCTCACTCTCGAAACCGCCAAGGCCGCGAATATCAGCGTGGTCGAAAACGGTCGCTACACCCAAACTGTCCACGACGTGGTGGTCGCCATGCGCGCCAACCGCCGCAGCGGAACCGCCTGCACCAAGACCCGCGGCGAAGTTCGCGGCAGCAACAAAAAGCTCTATCGCCAAAAGGGAACCGGCAACGCCCGGGCCGGCGAGCGCCGCTCCCCCACCCGTGTCGGCGGCGGCGTAGCCCACGGACCAAAGCCCCGCGACTACTCCAAAAAAGTCTCTAAAAAGACCAAGCGCATCGCCTTCCGCAAAGCTTTCTCCGAGAGGATTAAGATGACCGACGTCCTGACCATTCCCGGCTTCTCGGTTCCTGATGGCAAGACTAAGAGCTTTGTGGCCGCGGTTTCCGCGATCGTCTCCTCCCCAAAAATCCTCATCATCGCCGCGGCTTTTGATGAAGCAACCTACCTCGCAGGGCGCAACTTCGCCGGTTGCCTCCTGATGACCGCCAACGAGGTCAATACCGAGCACCTCCTCAACTACCGCAAAATCATCGTCACCGCCGACGCCCTCGAAACTCTCTCCCGGAGGACCGCATAATGAAAGACGTCTATCAAGTCATCAGAAACATTCGCCTCAGCGAAAAAGCCACTATCCTCGGCGAGCTCAACAACGAGTACGTCTTTGAGGTCGATCCCAAAGCCAACAAGCTCGACATCAAAGCTGCGGTGAATACCATTTTTGGCAAAAAGGTGACGGCTGTGCGCACCTGCAACTACGCCGGCAAGCGCCGTCGCCGCGGAGCCGCTGTCGGCCGCACCAACCACTGGAAAAAGGCCATCGTGCGCCTCGCTTCCGGCGAGACCATTGACTTGGTCTAAGCCTACCCTCCCGTTCCACCTTCCCCTGCCAACCTGACCAACCCTCATGGCACTCAAGACCTTCCGCCCCTACACCCCTACCAACCGCTACAAAGAGTGGCCCGATCTCTCCGGACTTTCCAAAAAGAAGCCCGAGAAGTCTCTCCTCGACGTTAAAAAGCGCTCTGGTGGACGCAACAACCAAGGCGTCATTACCTGCCGACACATCGGTGGTGGCCACAAGCGCAAGTACCGGATCATCGACTTCAAGCGCCACAAGCGCGACATCGTCGCCAACGTGGAAGCGATTGAATACGATCCCGGCCGCAGCGCCCGCATTGCTCTCCTTAAGTATAGCGATGGCGTCAAAGCCTACATTTTGGCCCCCAACGGTTTGGTGGCTGGGATGTCGGTGAATGCCGGACCAACCGCGGCCCCAGAAGTCGGTAACGCCCTGCCGCTCCGCGCTATTCCGCTCGGTTCGGCAGTTCACAACGTCGAGCTCAAGCCTGGCCAAGGTGGTCGGGTGGCTCGCGCCGCTGGCCAATCGGTCATTTTGAATAACCGCGAAGGCGATTACGCCTTGATGAAGATGCCTTCCGGGGAAATCCGGAAAATCCATCAAGAGTGCTACGCTACGATCGGCACCGTCGGAAACAGTGAGCACATGAATGTGGTCTCTGGCAAAGCGGGCCGGACGCGCTGGATGGGGGTTCGCCCTACCGTCCGCGGCATGACCATGAACCCGGTTGACCACCCCAACGGCGGTGGCGAAGGCCGCTCCAAGTCGGGCGGTGGTCGCCAGCACCTTCTCAGTCCCTGGGGTCACGCCAAAGGCGAGAAGACCCGCAAGAAATATCACAAGACGGACCGCTTCATCGTGCAGCGCCGCAACGCCAAGAAGGGCAAGTAAGCCAGGCTCCCCCCAACCCACATAACCGTCTAATACCATGGGCAGATCCCTCAAAAAAGGTCCCTTCATCAACCAGAAATTGCTGGTGAAGATCGACAAGATGAACGACAGCGGCGCCAAACGCCCTATCAAGACCTGGGCGCGCGCCTCCACGGTCTCCCCCGACTTCGTGGGCCACACCTTCCTCGTCCACAACGGCAAGGATTTCATCAGCGTTTTCGTCACCGAAAACATGGTGGGCCACCGCCTTGGCGAGTTCTCTCCGACCCGCACCTTCAAGGGCCACGGCGCCACCACGGCCAAGGTCAGCAAGTAACAAGAACCTTCCGCTATGTCGTCAGCCTCCCTGCTCTCCACCTTCAGCGCGCTCGCCGTCTTGGCGCTGCCGTGCCAGGTTCGGGCAGAGGCTGCCGAGGCACCGCTGGCGGAAACTCTGGCTGCGGCCAACCGCGAAGTGGCCGAACTTCGCCAAGCCAACGGGCAACTCCGGCTTCAAGTCGAGTCTCTCGGCCTGGCTGGACTCAAGCCCGAACTCCGCCCCCTTCAGGAACGACTCATCGAAGCCCTTTCCGACTACCGCCTCGCGGAAGTCCAAGTTAAGGCGCTCTCGGATCGGGTCGTCAGTTTGTCGGAGGCCGCCTTGGCCTTGCTTTCCAGCAAGGACGATGCCCCGGCTCGGGAACGCCTTCAGCAGGAA
>CANHIJ010000097.1 GCA_947460575.1 Verrucomicrobiales bacterium
GAGTCCGGCGCGGTGGGATTCCGCGATGGCGGCGGAGGCGGGCGTCGCGGTAACCCGAAGGTAGCCGAAGTAGGCGATCAACCCGGCGACCAGGATGCCTCCAATAACGGCTAAGAGGCGTGGGCCGTCGCGGCGCTGGGGCAGGGTGGATAGGATCTGGGCCACCAGGGCGGCCGGCAGGGCGATCAGCATTTGCGACTTGGCCCAGAAGCCCAGCAGTACCGCCGCGAGGGCATATAGGGCGGCGGCCGCGGGTGAGTTAAAATAAGTTAGTCCGAGAAGGAGCCAGGGGAAGAGCGCAAAATTGAGGCTTTCCCCGCCCATGTAGATGATGAATCTGCCGGTGACGGTGGCGCTGGTGGCGATGAGAAGGAGCGCGGCCAGGCGGGGCCCTGGAGGCAGGGCGCAGCGCCGGAAGAGGGCGTGAAATCCGAGCAGGCCGAGCGCCATGCAAAGGGCATTGCACGCGCCGATGGCATAGCTCAGGGGGAGGCCGGTGACGCGCTGGAGGGCCGCAGGGGCCTGGTATTGGCCGGGAGTCCACCAGGATAGAAAACGCGTCGAGAGGCGGCTGGCGTCGCGGAGATCAATCTCGGCCACGGTGTTGTACTGGCCGCTCAGCTGCGCTCCCTTCCAGGCCAGGAAGCCGTTGACGGAGTCGCTGTTGATGACTTGAGCGGGGAACCAAGCGCTCATGCCCAGCACCGCTAGGAGCACGAGGCAGGTTGCGCGGGACCATTCGCGGAGGGAGGCCGGGAAGCGGAGCGGAGGCATGGGAGCGGGGGGCAGGGGCGACCTGCTTGGCCTGGGCGGCGCGTGCAGTCATGGGTTTACGGGGAATCAAGTGCAAGCCGAATGTGGCGCCACTGCAGAGGAACGCGGTTGGAGAAATTGCCCCAGCCGAGGCGTTTTAGGACTTGGCGGTCCAGGGTTTTTTCTGGCAGGATAGCGGAATCCCCCAGCTATGAATGCCCCCCCCGCCCCAACTCCTTTGGAAGACGCTCCTCTGGCGGTGGAACGCCCCACCGGCGAGGGGGCCGTCGCGGCCCGCTCCACGGTGTGGCAGCGCCTCGGGGGGGGCAGTCTAACGGTCAGTTTAATCATCCACGCCCTGGTTATTCTGATAGCAATTTTGATTGTCCGCACGGTGATCACGAGCCCGCCGGAGACGATCGATTTTCTGCCCGGGGGGGGAGGCGGGGGCAAGGGCAGCGACGCCCGCATCGCGGAAAAGCGGCGCGCCGCGGCGGTGAGTGCCCCGCGGATGCGCACGGTGAGTGCGGCCAGCAATGCGGCGGTGAGTTTGCCGGACATCCAGTCGAGCTTGAGCGACTTCACCTCGCTGAGCATCGCGGCCCCGCTCGGCGGAGGCATGGGCGGCGGCAGCGGCGGCCTGCGGGGCAGCGGCAGCGGAGGCCTGATGGGCAATGGTCAGGGCCGCGGGGTGGGTCCTGGCAAAGGGAGCGGATTTATTAGCATTCCGCTGATTTTTGGACAAAAGATTGACGCTCGCCGCATGGCGGTGGTCTTGGACATGTCGAGTTCGATGTACGCCTTCCTCCCCATTGTGATCAAAGAGGTGGACAAGGTGGCGCCGGGGTCGATCGTGATATTGCACTATGGCTGCGGCCTGGCGGACGATGTGGTTTCCAATCCCGGGGTGGAAGCGACCACCGACAAGGGATTTGACAAGGACCGGATTATCACCTCCCTGCTGGAATCGAGGAACGCGGCCATGAACCAGCGGGAGCGCGCGGCCCTCTTTTCCCTGGTGCAAAAGCGGCCTAAGACCTTCTATGTGCCTTCCAGCGGAGTGGGCAGTACCTGGATTGCCTTAACAGATAGTATTCTCAAGGACGTCGACGCCATTTATTGGTTTGCGGACTTCGCGGACGGCTTGGCAAAGGGCCGGGTGGAGGACGTGAGCCGCAAGCTGCGCGACCGCAAGCAAAAGCTCTACATCCACCCATCTAATCCCAAATGGTTGGAGCCGGGAGACCCGCTGGCGGCGAACGTAGCCACCATCGACGGCCAGATTGTCCAAGCGACGGGCGGCAAAGTGCTCAAAGTTGATCTTAAAAAGCAGCCGAAGGCGGACGACAAGCCCTGAGGGCGAGTTGCGCTGCGCCGGGGCCACGGGTCAGGGTAGTTCTTTGGTGCGGAAGACGGGGAGGCGCAGCTTGAAGAGGATGGCGCTGAGGCGGAGCACCAAAGTAAGCCCCATCGCCACCAGGGGGGCCTGGGGGAAGGCTGGGGCGAGGCGCCGCAGGGCTACGAGCACGGTGGCCCCGGCCAGCGCGGCGGTGGCGTAGAGGTAAATTTCGGGGCGGAAGGCTAGGGGAACTTCCCGCCGCAGGACGTCGCGCAGGACTCCTCCGGCCACGCCGGTGACCACCCCAAGGAGCACCGCGACGAGCCCTGAGTCTTGCAATTGGAGGGATTTCTCGGTCCCCGCGACGGCGAACAACGCCAGGGCAAAGGCGTCGGCTATGAGGAGGGCGCGGTGCGGCATGCGCACAAAGCGGGCCGCCCCAAAGGTGAGGAGGGCCGCCAGGATCGCGGCCAGAAGAAAATGGGGGTCCTTCACCCAGAAAATAGGGTAGGACCCCAGGCAGAGGTCGCGCAGGGTGCCTCCGCCGACTGCGGTGACTAGCGCTAGGACGAGGACCCCGAAGAGGTCGATGCGCTGCCCGGAAGCGGCCAAGACTCCAGTCACGGCGCCGATGGCCACGGCGGCGTATTCCACCCAGGAGATCGGAAGGGTCATGGGCTCAGGGCAGCGGGGAAAAACTCTTGTGGGTGGGAGAAGCGGAGGGGGCGAGCGGGGAAGCCGCGGGGGCCGTTTGGCTCAGGGGGAAGCGGGGTTTCATAGCAAAGGATCAGCTTGGGCAAATCAGGGGCGCTCAAGGGGGCGACGCTTCCTTGGCGGAGGGCAGGGCGAGGGGGTGGCGGCGCTGGCCTGGGTCGCGCGGGAAGGTGGGGCCCAGCGCCACGCTATAGTGAGAGCCGAGCGCTTGGACCCGGGCGCAATCTGGGTAGTCGGGGCTGCCCTGATTGGGGTAGGAAGCGCTCGCTTTGGTGAGGGTCGGAGTGGCGCCATTGAGGCGAGGGGCGCTGAAGGTGACGTGAACTTCGGGAATGCCGGAGTGAGGCTGGGGTTCGGTGGGGTAGACTTCCACAAAGGCGAGGTGCTTAGCCCAGTAGGTGAAGTCGCTGCCCTCGAAGCGCAAGCTGCCCACTTCGCGGGCCTCCTGGCCCTGGGGCTGCACGCGGCAGGTGAACCAAGTGACGGGTTGGCCGTCGCGCAGTTCGGCGGCGCCTTGATTGAGGCTCCAGGTGTAGCGGCCCTTAGTCCAGGGGAAGGGCCGCCGCACGCTAGCGAGTTCGCCCTCATAGCCATCGCTTTCCACCAAGCAGTCCGCGCCCGCGGGGCGCACGTGGTCGAGTCCGATGAGAGTTAGGGGGTCCTTCGACCAGCGGGAAAAGATGGCGCCGCGGCCGCGGTGGACCCGCTGGCGGTGCTCGCCGTCGATCCAGCCGTCGATGTTGGTTTGGAGGCCGCCGCCGCAGCGGAGCTGGTTGATTTCGGCAATTCCGCAGGGGGAGATGTAGAGGTTGAGGTCGGCGGGGAGGTCGCGGTCGATCGTGATATCGATTTCCAGGGAGGTGAAGTGCTCCACGGGCTGGGCAAACTCCCAGCAGATTTCGGCGAGGCGCCAGGGCCGGGAAAGCGTCGGCGGGGCGGCAAAGGCGGCGCCGAGCAGGAGCGGAAAGAGGGGAATGAGGAGTCGCATGGAAGGGGCTAGAGCGCGAGTTCTTCCTTGGTGGCGATAAAGGCCTGCAGGGCAAAGTCGAGATCGGCGCGCTGGTGGGAGGCGCTGAGTTGCGTGCGGATGCGGGCCTGGCCGGAGGGCACGACGGGATAGCTGAAGCCGACCACGTAGACGCCGCGGCGGAGCATGGCTTCGGCGAAGCGGGCCGCGAGCGCGGCGTCTCCTAGCATGATAGGAACGATGGGGTGGGTGCCGGGGGCAAGGTGGAATCCAGCTTCCTCCATGGCCTGGCGGAAGTAGCGGGCGTTCTCTTCCAGGTGGTCGCGCAGTTGGGTATCCTGCTTCAAGAGCGCGAGGGCCGCCAGGGAGCCGCCGACAATAGCGGGCGCTAGGGTATTGGAAAAGAGGTAGGGGCGAGAACGCTGCCGGAGCAACTCAATGATCTCGCGGCGCCCGCTGGTGTAGCCGCCGCTAGCTCCGCCGAGGGCCTTGCCCAGGGTGCCGGTCAAGATGTCGACCCGCTCCACGACCCCGCAAAGTTCGGGGGTGCCGCGTCCCCGGGGGCCGAGAAAGCCAACCGCGTGGGAGTCGTCGACCATCACCAGGGCGCCATAGCGATCCGCTAGATCGCAGATTTCCCGGAGGGGGGCGATGAAGCCGTCCATGGAAAAGACGCCGTCGGTGGCGATCATGGTAAAGCGGGCCCCTTGGTCCTTCGCGGCGATCAATTGGGCTTCGAGGTCGGCGAGGTCGCGGTTGCGGTAGCGAAAGCGCCGCGCCTTGCAGAGCCGGATGCCGTCGATGATGGAGGCGTGGTTGAGGGCGTCGCTGATGATGGCGTCTTCTGCTCCTAACAGAGTCTCAAAGAGGCCGCCGTTGGCATCGAAGCAGGAGGAATAGAGGATAGTGTCCTCGGTGCCGAGGAAATCGCTGAGACTGGCTTCGAGATCGCGGTGGAGGCTCTGGGTGCCGCAGATGAAGCGCACGCTGGCGAGGCCGTAGCCCCAGTGGTCGAGGGCGGCATGGGCGGCTTCGCGCACCTGGGGATGTTGGGCTAGGCCGAGGTAGTTGTTAGAACAGAGGTTGAGCAGGGGGGGGCCGCCGTCGGCAGCGACGCGGGGGCCTTGGGGGGTGGTGATGGCGCGCTCCCGTTTCCAGGTTCCGGCGGCGCGGATGGCGTCGAGGTGGGCCGAGAGGTGGGATTGGAATTTCGGATAGGCGGTCATGGGGGGAGATCAGGGAGGAGCATCGAGGGCCCCGAGGGGAAACTCCGCGCTGGGGACGCGACTGGACTTGAGGAGGGCGGCGATTTGGGCGGCCACGGCGGGGTGAAGGGCGGCCACTTCGCGGGTTTCGCTGGGGTCATCGGCTAGGTTAAAAAGCTGCAGGGGGGCGTCGGGATTTTTGGCAGCGCCGAGGCGGAGGCCCTTCCAGTCGCCGAGGCGGAGGGCTTGGTGGCCGCCGGCCATGGTTTCCCAATAGAGGGGCGGGCGGGTGGAGGGAGGCGGGCCGCCTTGCAGGAGGGAGGCTAGGGAGACGCCGTCGCAGGCGGCGGGGACGGCGGCCCCAGCAAGTTCCGCTAGGGTGGGGAAGAGGTCCCAGGAAGCGCCGACCCAGGAGGAGGTTTGGGCGGGTTTGATTTTGCCGGGCCAGGCGGCGATGCAGGGGACGCGGATGCCGCCTTCCCAGAGTTGGCCTTTGTAGCCGCGGAGGGGTTGATTGCCGCGGAAGAAAGGGCGGTCGTAGCCGCCGACGTAGGAAGCACCGTTGTCGGAGGTGAAAATGATGAGGGTATTTTCGGTTTGTCCGGTTTGCTGGAGGAGGTCGCGCATGCGGCCGAGCGTGCGGTCCAGGCGCGTGACCATGGCGGCGTAGGTGGCGCGGGGGTCGGGGGTGGCGAGGTAGCCCTGCTTGCCGTCGTAGGGTGGGTCTTGTCCGGCGAAGGCCTGGCGGTAGGAGGCTAGGCTGGGCTCGTCCTCGGGCACTTGGAGGGCGACGTGGGGCGCGGGGGTGGCGTAGTAGAGAAAGAAGGGGTGGTCGGCTGGGGCCTGGCGCAGAAACGCGAGGGCTTCCTCCTCGCAGCGGTCGGCGGCGTAGTGTCGGCCGCGGAGGGAGCGGCCATCGTTGCCTTCGAGCGGTTCTTTAGTGGCGTTGCGCCAGAGGTAGGCGGGGTAGTGGTTGTGGGCCTGCCATTGGGAAATCAAGCCGTAGAAGAAGTCGAAGCCCTGCCGGAGCGGAGCGCCTTCGTTGGAGGGGTGCCCGAGGCCCCACTTGCCGATGCAGGCGGTGCGGTAGCCGACCGCTTGGAGGCTCTCGGCGATGGTGATTTCGCTGGCGGGGAGGGCCAGCTGGGCGAAGTGGCCGTCGGCTTCGCGGATGCGGGTGCGCTCGGCGGCCTGGCGCGCTCCGCCCTCGGAATTTTCGCGCACGAAGCCGTGCCCGCTGTGACGGCCGGTTAGGAAAGCGCCGCGCGAGGGCGCGCAGACGGCGTGGCCGGCATAAAACTGAGTGAAGCGGAGTCCCTCGGCGGCCAGTTGGTCGAGGTGGGGCGTGCGGATGCGCTGCTGGCCATAGCAACCGAGCTCGCCGTAGCCGAGGTCGTCGGCTAGGAAGACAATGATGTTGGGGCGGGGGGCGGCGCGCCCCAGGCCCATCCAGGCGAGCAGCAGGAGAATGGGTAGCTTTATCATCGCGGCAGGGTGGCGAGTTCAGGTGGTCCAGTCCAGCACCACTTTGCCGCAGGAGCCGGATTCCATGGCCGCGAAACCCTGCTCAAACGCTTGGTAGGGGAAGCGGTGGGTGATGACCGGCTTGAGGTCGAGCCCGCTTTCGAGCATGACGCTCATTTGGTACCAGGTTTCATACATCTCCCGGCCGTAGATGCCTTTGATGGTGAGCATATTGAAAATGACTTTGTTCCAGTCAATCTCGATGGGGCCGCTGGGAATTCCCAGCATAGCGATTTTGCCGCCGTGGCACAGGTGGTCGACCTGGGTGCGGAGGGCGGCGGCGCTGCCGCTCATTTCCAAGCCGACGTCGAAGCCCTCGCGGATGCCGAGTTCTTGTTTGAGGGCGGCGAGGTCTCCGCTGGCGGCGTGGAGGGCCGCGGTGGCGCCCATGCGGCGGGCCAGATCCAAGCGGTATTCGTTGACGTCGGTGATGACCACGTGGCGGGCCCCGGCGTGGCGCAGCACCGGGATGGCCATGATTCCGATGGGGCCGGCTCCGGTGATGAGGACGTCTTCGCCCAGGACGCTGAAGGCCAAGGCGGTGTGGACTGCGTTGCCGAAGGGATCGAAAATGGCGGCCACCTCGGGATCGACTCCGGCGCGGTGGTGCCAGACGTTCGTCATGGGCACGCTGATGAATTCGGCGAAGGCTCCGGGGCGGTTGACGCCGATGCCCACGGTGTCCTTGCAGAGGTGGCGCCGCCCCGCCAGGCAGTTGCGGCAGCGGCCGCACACCACGTGCCCCTCCGCGCTCACTACTTCTCCGGGGTGAAAATCGCTTACGTTAGAACCGACCGCGACCACCGCGCCGACAAATTCGTGGCCGACCACCATGGGGACGGGGATGGTTTTTTGGGCCCAGGGGTCCCATTTGTAGATGTGGAGATCGGTGCCGCAGATGCCGGTGTAGTGGACGCGGATGAGGACGTCGTTGATGCCGACGGCTGGCTCGGGGACATCCTGGAGCCAGAGGCCGCGTTGCGCCTGGGCTTTGACGAGGGCTTTCATGGCGGGGGTGGGGGGCTGGCGAGGGAGAAGCGCCGCTGCGCTACGGTGGATTATGGCCATCCGGCATGCAAGATGTATCTCCGGGATATCGTACGCAGGGCGATGCCCGCAAAAAGCCGCCCAAGCAAGCCGCCACCGACTGCGGCGCCCGACGCCCTGAGTCGGCACCTCGGGGAGCGGCTGCGCCAACTGCGGGCGGGGCGCGGTTGGTCCCTGGAGGCCTTGTCCGCGGCTAGCGGGGTGAGTCGCTCCATGCTGAGCGAGATTGAGCGCGAGCAGGCCAATCCCACCCTAGCTGTGACTCTGCGCATCGCCCAGGCCTTTGGGATGTCGTTGGACGACTTGATCGATTCCCCGGGTGCCACGGCGGCGGTCACGGTGATCCGGAAAAACGACCGCGCCTTTCACTATCGATCGGATGGGAACTGCCGGATCCGCACTCTGAGTCCGCTGCATTTGGAAAAGGACGTGGAGTTTTATGAAGTGGCCTTGGGGCGGGGCGGGGCCCTGGTGAGCGCGGCGCACTATGTGGGGACGCGGGAATTCATCACCGTGGTCAAGGGGCAGCTGGCGGTGGAGGTTTCGGGGGATCGGGACCTGCTGCACGCGGGGGACTCGGCGACGTATCGGGCGGACGCGCCGCACGCGTTGAGCAATGCGGGGCGGGGCAAAGCCCTGGTTTTTCTGGTGGTGATCTACCCCTGAGGAGCGGCGAGGGGGGTTGACTTCAAGTCTTGACACCCTGCCAGGTGAAGCCCAATTTTGCCGCCGGATTTTCATCCAGCAACCACCCCAACGAACACAGTTATGTCAACCAAAGTAGGAGTCATCGGAGCCGGCGGCATGTTGCAATACCACGCTGCAGGATTCCGCCAGGCGGGCGCGGAGATTGTGGCCGTGGCTGACGCCGCGCCGGGAGCCGCCGCCAAAGCGGCGGAAAAGTGGCACATCGCCCAGTCCTTCGACTCCGTGGAGGCCATGCTGGCGGCCTGCCCGGAGCTTGATGCCGTGAGCATCATCGTTCCCAACAAGTTTCACAAACCGCTCGCGGTCCAGTGCCTCCAGGCCGGGAAGCATGTATTTTCGGAAAAGCCTCCGGCGTTGAATGCGGCGGAAGTGGAGGAGATTATGGCGGCGGCGCGGGCGGCAGGGAAGCAGGTGTTATTCAACTTCAACAACCGGGCGCGGCCGGAAGCGCGGGCCATGATGCAGTACATTGAGCAGGGCGTGGTGGGGCGGATCAACTCGGCGCAGGCGAAGTGGATCCGGCGCACCGGCATTCCGGGCTTTGGGGGATGGTTTACGACCAAGGAGCTATCGGGCGGCGGGCCGCTGATTGATCTTTTGCACATGGTGGACCTGGCGATGCATTTTATGGGCTATCCGGAGCCGGCGCACGTGCTGGGGCAGACCTTTGCGGACTTCATCCAAGACACGTCTTTCAAGGGACCCTGGGGCATCCCGGACCGGGTGGGGGGCACCACGGATGTGGAAAATGCGGCCCACGGTTTTGTAACCTTCAAGAGCGGGCAGGTGCTCTCGCTGCAGGTTTCCTGGGCGGAGATGATCAAGCGCGAGGAGGTTTCGGTGGTCTTTCAGGGCACCAAGGCGGGTGGCAAAGTGGAGCGCCTGTTTGGCATCGATGGCTTGGACGAGACCGCGCTGGATACCTGCGAACTCTATGTGCAGGAAAATGGGCACAGCGTAAACCGCAGCCTCACCGTGCCCGCCTGCGAGGACATGGGCCGGATCGGCTCGGCGGCCAATTTCATTGAAGCCATCGAGGGCCGCGCCGCGCCCCTCAACACCCCGGAGGAGGCGCTCCGCCTGATGCAGGTGATTGACGCCATCTATGCTTCGGCGGCGAGCGGGAAGCCGGTTTCGATTTAAGCTAACTACTCAGCGCCTGCTTTCCCGAGGTCGTCCTCCGGGAAAGCAGGCTTTTTTGTCGGGCCGGGGGCCCATCTCCCATCGCGCTAGGGGGCCACCGGCAGCGGCAGCGTGGCGGTGAAGGAAAGCTCGGGGTCGCCGCGCCGCTGCAGGCTCTCGCAGAGTTGCCGCAGGCTGGGCTGGAGGCGGTGGACGCTGGACTTCCCATTGTAGACCAGGGTCACGGGCTCGGAGAAGTCGACCAAGCGGTCGTCCAAGAGGAGCGAGACCGCGGAGGCGTTGCTGGCCGCAGTAACCGTTAGAGTGTTGTCGCGGCAGTTTACTGCAAAGCGCTCCCCGCGGGCTGGGGTGGCGGCGCGGAGCCAGAAGAAATCCTCGATGACTTGGTCGGTGACGACCCAGGTGAGTTCGCGGGGGGCGGCTTGGCGCACCGCGGGATAGAGGTCGGCGATGCTGTCGCGATCTGGCAAGCCGGAGTGGGGGTGATCGGCGATGAACTGGACTTGGACGGGGTAGATGTCGCGGCGCTCGCCGCGCAGGCCTTGGATGGCGGCGGCGAAATCGCGGCAGCGCTGGATGCGGCCGTGGGCGGTATCCTGTTCGCCGATCATGCAGATGAAGGCGGTGTTGCGGAGGGTGTCGGCCACGGCGCCATCGGCGAGGGCGGCGCCGCTGGCGTGGATGGCGGAGAAGCGGTCGGGCATTTTGGGGCCGATGGCGAAGGCGCCATAGCCACCGTGGGAGTAGCCCATGAGGATGACCTTGGAGGGGTCGATGTCGCCGCAGAGGAGGAACTGCTGTACTAAGTTAGAGACGAGGGGATAGGCGTAGCCGGTGTAGAAGCCATTCCAGGTGTTGTCGGGGGCGCGCAGGGCTAGGTAGCGGTATCCGCCGACCTCGGGGTGGTCGCGGTAGTAGGTTTGCATGCGGAGCCACTGGCTGTCGTTGAATTCCTGGGTGGTGCCGCCGCCGCCGTGCATGGCGATGACGAGGCCCCAGCCTTTGGCGGGCCGGGCGCCCACGGTTTTGACGGTGTAGGGGCTGAGGTGGTCTTCGAAGCGGACTTTGTTATCGGCGAAGTCTTTGCGAAGCGTGCCATGGTTAGGGGCTTTTTGAAAGGCTTCCCAGGCGAGGCGGCGCACCGCGGGTTCATTGCCGCGCAAGAGGGCGTCGAGGTCGGCGGGGAAGGCGTGCGCGGCTTGGGCCGCGGGGGCCAGTTGAAAATAGGCGGCGAGGGCGGCCTGGAGGGCGGCGGCCTGAGCGGGAGGGGCGGCTAGGGTCGCGGGGGGGGCCTGGTAGCATACCTGGGGGGGGAGGACGACGGGGGGAATGCCGCTCAAGAAGAGGTTGAGGAGGTCCTCGGCGGCGGTGCCGGTGGTGTAGTATTGTTTTTGTCGGAGGCCTCCGGCTTCGGTTTCCACCAAGAAAGTGCGCTGCGCGGGCAGGGAAAAGCTGAGGTGGTCATTCATGTCCGCGCTGGGATCCTTGCTGGTGCCCTCGAAGCGGATGGCGGGATCGGCGGCATCGCTGACGGTGACCTTGGCGGCGACGCGCTCGCCGACCGGCCGGTTAAAGGCCTGGAGGTTGAGGCGGACTTGGTTGGTGGGGGCGGGAGCGGCCTTGGCGGCGTAGCGCTCGGTGACGTTGACGGCGGGGACGTAGTCGACCTCCTTGGCCCAGGAGAGGGGGAAGCTCAGGCCGGTGCGGCGGAAGCTGCTGGCGTAGATGGCGTGTTCAGGCTGGTCTTTGATGGCCTGGGAGGCATTGTGGGCGAACCAGCCGCGGTCCATCCCGGCGGGGTCGGCTTCGGCGGCGCCCATGAAGTGCCAGTCTCCGTCCCAGATTTCGACCCAGGTGTGGTTGCCGCTGAGGTTTTTCCACAGCGGAGTGCCCACGACCCGGGCGGGAATGCCTACGGAGCGGCAGGCGTCGACCAGCAGGATGGAGAGGCCGGTGCAAGTGGCCACGCGGGTGTCGATGGTTTCGAAGGGGCCCTGATCGGGAGCGCGCCGCTTGCGGGAGTACTTTACCCCGAGCTGGGCAAAGAGCTTCTGGTTAATCGCCTGGGCCGCTGAGGAGATGCTTAGGCAATCCTTGACGATGGGCAGGCAAAGGCCCTGGAGGCGCTCCTGCCAGTTGTCGCGGTCTTCGCTGACGCTGGCATAGGGGAGGACGTCGTTGAGGAAAATGTCTTCCGGGACGGCCTTCGCCCAGGGAAGGGCCTCGGCGGCGGCACAGGCCCGGCTCGCGTGGGCACGCAGCCAGGGGCCCGAGAGGGTGGTCAGGTCGCGCGCGGGCATGTTTTCGAGGAGAAACTGGAGGGCGGGGCGCTCCTTGCCGGTGGCTTGCCGCAGGGCCTCGGCCAGGCTTTCCTGGTTGGGGCCGGCCTGTTGCAGAATCGCCTGCACGGTCTCGGGCCACCAGCGCGGGGGAGTCGATTCCGCCGAGCAGGGCAGCAGGAGGGCGGCGGGCAGGAGCCACAGGAGGATTTTGCGGCGGAAGCGGCGGGAAGGAAGAGAGGAGGCGTTCATGTTTGCGGAGCGACCTCAGCCCATACGGGCCGCTGGGGCGAAACATTCCAGCCGCCCCGCCGCGGGGAGCGAGCGCTGGGGCATCGGATTGGCCCGGCGCGAGGCGCGGGGGCTGCGGCCCGATCGAGTATGCAAAAAATATTGGGATAAAGCCGCGAGAGGGATTGGGGTTAATATTTCATTAAATAAAAATAATTATTTAGCTTAACGCCTGAAGCCAAGCGACTTGGGCGGTTGTTCGAAAGAGGGGGGGGGCGGCGCGCCGGAGGATTTTCACTAGGGATATTACCTAATGTGGCCCCCAAGGGGTCCGCCGAGGTTTATTTTTAATTCGCGCGGGCTGCGCTAAGCGGGTAGAAGTGGGGCGAAGAAATTTCCGAATGGGGCAAATTCCGCAATCCTCGATTTTGCCTTTGTCCGGATTCGAGGGTGAGCCGCGGGGTCGGCCTGCTAGCGAACTTCTGCTTAAATCCAAACCACACACATGAAATCCAGCATCCAAACTACTCAGCCATGGCTCCTCAGCGGGACGTTGTCTCTGCTTCTGGCGCCGCTTGCCTCCGCTGCCGTCACTCCGTATTCCTGGATCCGGGCGGGGGAAATCAGCATTTTTGCGGATTCCAGCGGGACCAACCACCCGTTCAACGCGGCCTTTTCGGGGGGCAGTCCCCAGGCGGGAGGCGGCTCCACGGCCACGATTCTGACCTCTGACACCGCTGGGGGGCCATTGGGCACCACCGGGGCCACCAGCACCGTGGCCTCCATTTGGGGCGGCTACAACAACAGCAACAACGGGATGTGGATCCAAGGTCCCAACAACTCCGTGCCGGCGCCCGCGCTGTGGAGCCTTCCGGCGGCCAACTGGGCCATGGAGTGCTGGATGCTGCCGATCGGGACGGGCTCGGTGCGCGACCGCGGGGCTTCCCAGTTCATGAGCACCGGATCGAGCCAATTTGGGGGCACTCCCGGGGGTGCGGCGATGCGCTTGAGCAGTTCCTCGAATGACTTGGGGGAAACGGTCATCACGGTGCGGGCCGACTCCATTGCGCCGGGTAGCAATCCCAATGGGAACTTCACGATTGGGACTCCGGTGGAAGTCTCCACGACGCGTTGGACCCACCTGGCGGTGGTCAATGACAACGGGGTCACCACTTTTTATGTCAATGGAGTGGCCAGCGGTGCGAGCAGCACTGCGGTGACGGCGCCGAGCGGTGTGCCCTACATCGGGTCGGGCGACGACACTGGCGCTTCCTATCACGGTTATTTGGACGAGCTGCGCTATTCCACATTCGCGGCAGGGAGTTTTACCCCGGCGGATTTGTTGCTGGTGCCTCCGGGGCCGGTCTTTATCAAAACGCCGGTGGCTTCCTCGGTCTGGGAAGGCGGCGCCGCTCCCTTTGAATCCATCACTACCTTGGATCCAGCTACCACCCTGCAGTGGAAACGCGACGGCGTGGACATCGCCGGAGCCACCAGCCCTGATTACGTCTTGCCCACGGTAGGGTCGGCGGACAACGGCAGCGTCTTCAGCGCGGTGGCCACCAACAACGGCCTCTCCACGACCACGCCAAATGCGGCCCTCACGGTGGTGGCTCCCCAGACCGCTAACAACGCTTACTATCGCGCTGCGGTCACGGCGGAGTCCAGCCTGCAGGCCTTCTTCCCGGTCGACGGCGACACCGGCGCTGCGGTCACCAATACCAAAGACGGCACTCGCCCGGCCACCCTGGCGGGGACGGCATCCTACGATGGACGCACCAATCGCGCCTACGGCCAGCGGGCCTTCCGCTTGAATGGCAAGGGCGACGCGACGGTCCCGGCCAATGAGGCCTTTGAGTTTGCCGACGGCACCGGCACCATCGAAGCCTTAGTGCACCTGGAAAACCAGGTGTCCGCGGCCAACCGGACGATCTTCTCGGTCGCCGCTGACAGCGCCTCGGTTTATTACAAGTTTCAGGTTTCGCCAGACGGCAATTCCCTGTTCTACAGCAACGACGGCGGGGTCAGCGCCAGCTGGACGTCGAGCGTCTCCCTGCTGGGCCGCCTGGCGCACGTGGCGCTGGTGTTCACTCCTAACAAGGTTACGGCCTATGTGGATGGCGCCTCCCTGGGGACCAAGGACAACCTGAACTTTGGCCTCTCCTCGGGCCTGCCCGCCAACATCGGTTCCTCGGGCAATCCGGGCGACGGGCCGGTGGAGGCTTGGACGGGCAGCATTGACGAGCTCGCTGTCTATGGCGACGCCCTGTCGGCGAATACCGTGGCGGTGCACAACTCCCGCTTCATCTTCGGGACCGCGGTGACGGCACCGGTGATTGACGCCGCTCCTTCGGGCACTACTCCCGCGGGCACCTGGAACATTTTGGCGGGCGGCGCGCCCATCTTCCGAGTCCAGGCGAGCGGCACTGCCCCTCTGACCTATACCTGGAAGCGCAACGGCGTGCCGATCACGGGCAATGCTTCGGCGTCCACTTCGCTGTTCACCTTGAACTCGTCAGAGGCGGCCTCGGGGACCTACACGGTCACGGTGTCCAACGACGTCGGCGCGGTCAACAGCGGCGAATATGTCGTCAATGTGGCCGCGGCTCCGACGCAGAATTATCCTGCTTACGTCCTAGCGGACAAACCGACGGCATACTGGCGCCTCAATGAGGCCGAGGGCACGACCCTGGTGGACTATGCCGGTGGGCTCAACGGCACCACCGACCTCAGCCGGGTCGACCGCGGCCGGGACGCCAGCTTTGGCTTGGCCCCGGACACCGCTACCCACTACAAGGCGGCGGGAGTTTCCTCCAGCGTGCCCTTCTCGAAGAACCTCAATCCTAGCGGAGCCTTCACGATTGAGTTTTGGGCCAAACCGGATCGCTCGGGCAACATCAGCCGGGCGGTGCTGGGAACCCAAAACCGCAACGTGGGCCGCACCGGCTACGCCGTCTATCAAGGCTTTAACGTCAACGGATGGGAAGCGCACCTCGGCTTTAACGGCTCGGTGATCTTCCTCCAGGGGACCACGCCTCCCACCGCAGGGCGCTGGGACCACGTGGTGGTCACTTGGAATGGCAGCAACCTCTCTCAGCTCTTCGTGAACGGGAAAGTCGAATCCAGCAGCACTTCCGGGCCCTTCCAGCCTAACACCGTGATGCCGCTAGAAATCGGCAGCCGCTTTAATGGCTCGGTTCCCTACGATGGCACCATCGATGAGGTCGCGTTCTACAACTACGCCCTCAGCGCGGAGCGCGTCGAAAAGCACTTCAGCGTGACCTATGTGCCCTCCGTCATCACGGCGCAGCCGAGCCCCGTGCTCAACGCCCCAGAAACAGGCACCATCACCCTGAGCGCCACCGCCACTGGCTTCCCGAACACCTATCAATGGTATAAAGACGGCGAGGCTTTGGACAACGATGCCTTGAACCCCGACGGGACCCGCCGCTACAGCTCTGGCGTCACCAGCTCCTCCCTGGTCATCACCCAAGGCGTGCCCGGCGACGGCGGCCAGTATCAGTTGAAGATTACCAATGGGCTGGGCGCTTCCGAAACCACTCCGGTGGCGGTGAGCGTCCAGGGCGACGTGAGTGCCCCCACCGTGGCCTATGTGACGGCCTCTTCGACCTTCAACCGGGTCCGGGTTGGCTTCAGCAAGCCGATGACGCAGGAAGACTTGGCGGTCCTCGACAACTACACCTTCACGGGTGGACTTGTGGCCACGGGCGTGACCCTGACCAATAGTCCTGCCACGGAAGCGAGTGTGATCGACATCGCCACCACTGGGATGGTGACTGGCGGCAAGTACACCCTCAGCATTGCGGGGGTGCGGGATGCGCGCATCAATCAAAACCTGATCGGCCCTAACAGCACTGCTTTTGAGCCCTTCGTGTTGACTCCTGGGTTCCTCACCTGGGATTACTACCGCGGGATTGGTGGCAGCAGCATCTCCAACCTATTGGGCGATGGACAGTATCCTGAAGGTGTCTACACGACGCGCTTCCTGCAAAGCTTCAGCAGCTTCTCGGTCACCCTGGGCGGCAACCTCTCGAACAATCCGTCCTTTGGGCCGGTCTTGGGCGACAACTACGGGGCCCGCGTCTACGGCTGGGTCACCCCTACGGAAACGGCCTCCTACCGCTTCTTCCTGCGCAGCGACGATGCCTCGGAGCTCTGGATCAGCAGCAACAACAGTTCTGATCCTGCCAACATGACCCGCATCGCCTTTGAAACGGGCTGCTGCGATCCCTTCAAGGATGGCGATGAATCCTCCACCGCCTTCGAGTTGGTGGCCGGACAGAGCTACTTCATTGAAGGCTTCTACAAAGAAGGCGGCGGCGGCGACCACATCGAAGTGGCTTGGCGCAAGGAAGGCGATGCCACCCTGCC
>CANHIJ010000098.1 GCA_947460575.1 Verrucomicrobiales bacterium
CATTTGGCTTCGATGTCCCGGGGGTTAAAACCCCCGGCTAGTCGTGGAGAACCGCTCTGCGGTTCGTAAAAAAGCGCTCCGCGATTTATAGAGAACCGCTCTGCGGTTCGTAGACGTGCCCGCAAAAAGTATTTTTATATTTGTTATAGACCCTTTTTGATTTTGCAACTCATTGGAAATCAATTCCAAAATACTCGTAAATAAGACGATTTTGGACTTTTTGCGGGGACGTCTTTTTAGGATTACACTAAAAACGGGAGTTGAAACGAGACCCCAGGGCCCTTTTTCGTGGTTAAGACGGGGGGATGAGTCGCTTTTCCGCCTCCGGAGGCTCCCCATGGGGTGAGTCCCTTTCGTTGTCAAAAGCCCCCACTACCTCGATGCCGGAGGCATCTCAGCGTGGAGCCGGTGGTGAGGGCAGCGACCCCACCGGATCCCCGCCGCGGCATCACCCGCACCCCGGCAGGGGCGCCCGCGCGCCCTCAGGGGCGCCCGCTCGCCACCGCTTCCGCAAAGACCCCTTCCAAATAACTCCGATAGTCGGGACTGCGCGTGCTGGCGATGACTTCGGCAAAGCCCGCGCGGTCGATGAACTGCCGGTTGAAGGCGATTTCCTCAATGCAGGCCACCTTGAGATTCTGCTGCCGCTCGATGGTGGCGATGTAGTTGCCGGCCTCCAGCAAACTAGCCGGCGTCCCGGTGTCCAACCAGGCAATGCCCCGACCCAACAGGCGAACCTCCAGCTGGCCCTCCTCTAGATAGGCGTTGTTGAGATCGGTGATCTCCAACTCGCCGCGAGCGCTAGGCTTTTGCCGCTTGACCCGCTCCACTACGGTGTGGTCGTAGACGTACAGCCCAGGCACCGCATAGCTGCTCTTGGGGTGCTTCGGCTTTTCCTCAATGCTCAATACCTTTTGGTTCTGATCAAACTCCACCACCCCAAAGCGCTCCGGGTCCCGCACGTGGTACCCAAAAACACAGGCCCCCTGCTCCAGCGCTAGGGCCGAGCGGAAGAAGTCCAGCTTCCCATAAAAAATGTTGTCCCCCAAAATCAAAGTCGCCCCCGACCCCGCCAAAAAGTCCTCCGCCAACAAAAAGGCCTGCGCGATCCCCTCCGGCGCCGCCTGTTCCTGATAGGTGAGCCGAATGCCCAGCCGCCGCCCATCGCCCAGCAAATTCGCAAAGGCGGGCAAGTCCTTCGGCGTGGAAATGATGAGAATGTCCCGGATCCCTCCTAACATTAAGGTGGAGAGCGGGTAGTAGATCATCGGCTTGTCGTAAATCGGGAGCAATTGCTTGCAGGCGATGCGCGTTAGGGGGTCGAGCCGGGATCCAGCTCCTCCAGCGAGGATGATGCCTTTTTTAGTCATAGCGGAAAACGTGCGAAGTGCGGCCCAAAGCGAGGGCGGTTCATGGTAGCTGGCCCCCAGCCGCTGGCAAGGGCCGCAATCAGGCGTCGCGCAGCAAATGCGAAAAGAGCGCGCCGAGCAACACCGAGGACAGCGCCGCGGGCACCAGCCCGTGGATCGCCGCCTCCCAGCCCCCTTCCGCGACCAGAAAATTCAACAGGGTCCCCAGCACAACCGCCGTGCCCAACAGAAAAACCGCCTGGGCGCTGAGGGCCTGCGGCGCCCCGTCCTGCTCGTCCCGCACCACCTGAAAATAGTGCCAGGCCAGCCCAGCTACCATGAACGGAAACATCCCCGACAGCTCCCGGGAAAACAAGTTGTCGTGCCCGCCCTGGCTGAAATTGTAAAAGCCGTGGAGCAAAACCATGCTGCAAAAAGTAGCCAAAAACGCCGCGCCGTAGTTCTTCGGATAGCGCACAAACCGAAACAGGGCGTGCCCCACCAGCCCGCTCATCGCCAAGTGCATGAAGTTAGCGGTGACAAACCGCGTCAACATCCCCGCCCCCCCCGTGGCCCCATAATACCCAATATTTTCCTTCAAAGCAAAGCCCAGCCCAGTGCAGGACGCCGCCATCAGCGCCTGCGCGGGCGTCCCCCGCCGCAGCCACCACAGCAGCGGCAAAAAGCACCCCAATTTGGCCAACTCTTCGCGCAGCCCCACTCCCGCAACCTGATAGAGCAGAGCCGGCCCCGCCCATTCCGAATCCGCCAGCCCGCCCCGGGCCTCTTGCAGATCCGTCAGCACCAGCGTCACTACTGTGCTCAACATCCCCAGCGGCAAGCCCAACAGGCTGATCCACCACTGCCGCCGCGGCAAGCGGCAGGCCTTGTGCAAACTCACAAACCAAACCCCTCCAGTCAACAGGCTCAGAAATAAATAGTCGCTCAGCCGCAGCAACGAAAAACTGTACTCCAGGCTTTTTCTCCACAGGGGCCCGACGTCTAAGGTGTGCCGCGCCGCCGCCGCCGATAGCGCGTCGGGCCGCTCGTGCACCGCTTCATAGTAGTCCGCATTTCCCAGCAGCCGCGCCGTCACCTCGTCCCACTCCCGGCTCAACGCCAGATCCACCGCCCGGCGCCGCGCCTCAACCCCATCCGGAAACGCCCCCGCGGCCTCATACGCCGCCAATGCCCCCGCGTAGTCCCGCGATGACCGCAGCAAGTCCCCCGCCATGGTGGTCGGCAGCCGCGGCGCCGCGGGCATGGCTAGGGCTTTTAATTGCTCTCCTAACTCCCCCGCCTTCGCCCCGCTCCGCAGCGCCCCGTGCCACGCCGCAAACGCCTGTTGCTCCGCCGCGGGCAGCGCGCTCGCGCCCAACAGCGCCGCCAAGTCCAGGCTCTCCTCCCCCCGGTCGTCCTCCCCATCCTCCTCCGCTTTCTCATCTTCCGCCGCCCGCCTCGCCTTGCCAGCGTCCGCGCGCAGGGCCCGCGCCAAGGCCACCCGGTCGAGGGGATCGGCCTGCAATACCTCCTCCAGCGCCTCCGCCCGCCCCGGGCCCACGCGCGCGCCCAGCGCAGGCGGCCCCACCGGAGGCCCCCGCCGCGCCCCCTGCCACAGCGCCGCCAACAAAAACGCCCCTAGCACAATCGCGATGGCGCGGGTCAAAACCCCTGCATCGCGGCTCAAGGCGTGCAGGTGGCGGCGGGAAGGCAGCAGGGATTTCATCAGCTTACAAACCAAAGCCCTCCCCCTAGCGCCAGCGGAATGCCAGCAGCTTGTCGAGCGCGCGAATGGCTATAAAATCCCCGTCCACCGCCACATGCGCCCAGGTCTCGGACTCGGAAATTTTCTTCTCCGCCAGCAATTTGAAGGCCGCGGAATCCGCTTGGATCAAATAGAGGCTGCCGTTCTGGTCCAGCGCCAGGAGCTTGTCGCCCTGATTCACCAGGCTCCAGTACTCCCCGAATTTCCGCTCCGTGGTCCACGCCTCTTTTCCCGTGGCGAGGTCCAGGCAGGTGAACTTCTTGTTCCGCAGGTGCAGGAAAACCTTTCCTCCGACCACCACGGGGGTCGACATGTAGCCCTCCGCCTTTTCCTCCCAAGCGAGGGCCACTCCGGGACTGCCCGCGCTCGTCGACAAATCCCACCCTTGGCTGAGACCTTGATAGGCGGTGGTGAAAATCCGGTTCCCCTGGATCACCGGCGTCTGGATGTTCATGCCCCGGAAGGCTTTGATCACTTGACTCCACAGCACCGTCCCGGTGGAGGGGTCGACCCCGCAGAGCTTTTCCCGGGTCTGCACCAGCAGCTGCCGCTGGCCGTTGACGGTCGTCAGGAAAGGTGAGGAAAAAGCGCTGTCCATGGCCGCCCCTTTCTCCTCCAGCGCGCGCCACACTACCTTGCCGCTCGCCTTCTCCAGCTTGCAGAGCGCCGCCCCCGCCTGCACGTAGATAAATTCTCCGTCCAACAGCGGCGAGCAGACAAAGCCAAACCCCGGTGCTGGCTTTTTAAATTGCGCCACAAAGTCCACCCTCCAGTTTTCCTTCCCAGTGGCCCCGTCGAGCGATACGAGCACATCCCTCATCCCGGCCACAAAAAGGTCCTTCCCGTCCCACGCCGGCGTACTCCGAATCCAGTCCCCGTTGCGCGCCGCGAAAAAAGGCACCCCCTGGTGGCCTTCCCATTCCGCCGTCCACACCGACTTGCCCGTGGCCCGGTCCACCGCGTGGACCCGCTCTAACCGCTTGTCCACGCTCTCCGTGGTGAAGACCAGGCGCTTGCTGATGATGGGACCAGAGTAACTCGGCCCCAGGGGCACTTCCCACGCCGCCTCCAACTTTGCCAAATCTCCCGGCCACGGCGCCCCCTTGACCTCCCCGGTCCGCTCCGGACCCCGCCACTGCGGCCACTCCGCCCGGGCCCCGCCCCCGCTCCACCCCAAAAACAGCGCCGCCACCCTAACGCTCACTCCGCAACCCCGGGCCCAGGAAAACCCGCGCCCCCAAGAGATTTGATAAAAGACTTTCATGTGGGCTTCACTACGCCACAAAACGCCCGCCCCGTCACCGCAAATCCGCGGCCCCGCGCCCAGCCCAATCGGGCCCGGCCCGCCACCGTAGTCCCGCCCGTCCGCAGCGCTCCGGCCCATGCCCGCTTGGCCCCTTTCCCCGCCAGCTCACGGCCAGGGCACCACGAGCCGCAGCCGAGTGCCCCCTCCCTCCCCGGCCCCAATGTCGAGCCGCCCCCCCAGGGTCGCGGCCCGCTGCCGCATCCCCCGCAGCCCGGCCCCCGAAACCGCCGCCGCGGCGTCAAATCCACAGCCGTCGTCCTCCAACTCCAAGGTAAAATGGACCGCGTCCCCGCCCACTCTAACGGAAGCGCGCCCCGCCCCCGCGTGCCGCATCAAGTTGTGCAGCGCCTCTTTAAAGACCAACAGCACCTGGCGCTTAAACTCCAGCGGCAACTCCCGACCCTGCAGGGCCTCATCCACCGCAAAGTCGTGCCGCACCGCCGCCAACATCGATGCCGCGGTCTCCCGCAAGCGCTGCGCCAAATCTCCCAAGGTGCGCGTCTCCGGGCGGATCAGCCACACGATATCCCGCAGGCTCTCCGTGATCTCGCGCGCCAGATGGTGGATTTCCCTAAAATCCTGGCGCGCCTCCTCCGCTTCCCAGTCCTTGGCCCCCGCCATTTGGCTCAGCAGCGAGATAGTCCCCAGCCCGCTCCCTATCTCATCGTGCACATCCCGCGCGATCCGCTGCCGCAGCGCCTCCAGCTCCCCGCGTCGCTCCCGGCGGTTGCGCCGCGCCGCCCACCCGATCACGAGCGCCGCCAGGCAGCTGATCCCGGCCCCCCACTCCGTCAGGCGGCGCAGCACCCGCCGACTCAACTCTTGCCGCCGCTCCGGCAACCCCGCCCAGGCCACTTCCAACTGCCGCCGCCGCTCCAGCCCATCCAAATAGGACGGCCACCCCGCGATCTGACGCTGACTCGTAAAACCGTCCGTGAGAAACCGCGTCGACCACCGCGCCGTCTCCCGGCTGTCCGAGGCCTCCGCCGACCGCCCCGCCGCCACATTGCTTCCGCCACTCCACACCTCCAGCTCCCCCATTGCTAGCATGTAATCGTTGAAGCGCTCTCCTAGCCTCAGCGCCGTCAGCCGAATGTAGCGAGCCCCCACTCCCGGCACCGCCTGCACCACCGGGTTCTCCAGCGGATTAGCAAAATCCACCTTGGTCCACTCCCCCAGGAGCACCGGCGCCCCAAAGCTAGGCTCCCCCGCCGCCTCCAGCCGCCACCGCAGCGGAAACCCAAACCCGCGCCGCGCCGGAAACTCCAGCGCCCGCGCCGGAAACAGCCGCACTTCATCCACGGGCCATTCCTTGCCCAGGTCCACTTGTACCCATTTCACCCCCTGCGCGCCCCGCTCGGCCTGACTCTGAAAACCCTCCGTGCCCGAGGCCAAAACCCCGCTCGGCGCCCCCAGCACACTTTGGCTATCGACCAAGTTCATCACCGACCAATGGCGCGGAGCCTCGTCGCTGTCGCTGACCCGCAGGGCCTCCCGCGGCAGTCCCGCGGCGACATTCCGTTCCCCCTGCAGCACCATCAATTCGCCCAGTGCTAACAGGCTGCGCCCATTGCGGCTCCACAATTTCACCGCGGTAAGCCGCACATAGCGCCCCCTCAGCCCCTCCTCCGCAATCGCCGATACCGGCCACCCCCCAGGATTGGGAAAATCTTCCCCCGTATAGTCCGCCAATACTTCCGCCTCTTCAAAAGAGGGGTCGTCCGCCACCTCCACTCGCCACCGCAACGGAAACCCATACCCAGCCCCGGGATCGGCATCCACCGCAAATTCCGTCGGCACTAGCACCACCCGGTCGATCTGCTGCTTCGATCCCAGATCCAGCCGGATCACCCGCGTCTCCGGCGCCCGTCCCCCCTCCGCCGCTTGGCGGGCCCCCCGCCGCGCCGAGGATGGCTTGCTAGAATAGCCGATGCGCTCGGTCTGCTGGTCGGGAAACACCGTGGGCAAGCCCGCCAACGCCTCCTGGATCCGCGCCTGCTCGGCCTCCAAAGCCCGCCCCTCCCCGCCAAACCACTCGCCCACGCCGCCCTCCCCCGCCTTCCCCCCGCAGCTTCCCAACAGGGCCATGGCGAGGGCTCCGGCGATCCGGATGCCTCCCTGCCTATGGCGCCTGCCGGTTTTCATAAGATGGCCTCACCAACAGAAAAGCCCGCGGCGCTCCCGCCCTCAGCGGCGCTTCACCTCGTAGCCCTCTAAATCATAAGAAAACTGGCTGGCCGGAATGACCGGATTCTCCTGAAACCCGCTCAGCACGTTGTTGACCCAGGAACCGTCCCGCAGATGCACCTGCATCGCCCCCAAGCGGTGGGTGGTCCGATTCAGCACCATCACTAACTTCCGCACGGCAAAGGATCCTCCCGGGCCGATCGGCTTCACTTCTAAGGTATCCCAGTCCTGCTCTCCCTTGAGGTCCAGCACTTCAAAGCGCGCCAGGAAGGCCTCCAGGTTCGTGGGAAACCCCGCCCGCAGAAAGGCGATGCCCTGCCCGGCGTCTTCCCGCTCCACCGCGGCCTTGGAAAAGACCTCGGCGGTCTTCTTGGCCGGATAAATGAGAGAAAATTCTTCCGATGGGCTCATCAGGGCCACCACTTTCGGCGGGTCTCCCGCCTGCCAGCGGAAGGAGCCGCCTGGCCCAAACCAGAACCGCCCGGCGCTCTCCAGCGGCTTCTTCACGGTCCGGAGATGCCGCTGCTGCGCGATATCCACCACAAAGGTCTTCATTCCGGCCTGCTGGGCAATCCAGGCCTTCACTGGGGCCAAGTCGACCTCCGCCCGCAGCGGCCACGCCAGCCCCAGGAGGATCGCCGCGATCATCAAAAATCTTTGCTGCATAGCTGGCACGCTTCCGCCAGGTGCCGCTCCCCTGCAAAGGAAAAGGCAGCGGCCCCGCCGCGCCCCGGGGCTAGCCGGGCCTGCGGAAACGATAGTGCGATACAATCCATTCCTCGCCCCCGCGGTAGCCCCACAATTCCGCGCAGGCCATGTAAAAGACCCGCCAGTAAGCCCACCAGCGCTTGGCCTGCCCCGCTCCGTAGGTCTGCTCAAAGAGCGGCCAAATCTCCGCGCGGTGCGCGTCCATGTTCGCCAGCCAGGCATTGCTCGTCTTCTCGTAGTGCTGCCCGCTGAGGCACCAGTGGTCCTCGATGCGCAGGTCCTCCTGAAAGTAGAGCAAGAGATCGTCGCTCGGCATTTGCCCGCCCGCAAAAAAATAGCGCGTCATCCAGTCGCTCGGCCCCTTGTCCTCATAGTGATAGGCTAACTCCCGGTGCGTGAAAATGTGCACAAAAAGCTTCCCTCCCGGGACCAGCCACGACGCCACCCTGGCGAGCAGTTGCTGGTAGTTTTTCATGTGCTCGAACATCTCGACGCTGACGGCGCGGTCAAAGCGCTCCTCCGCCGCAAAGGCGTTCATGTCGCAAGTGACCACCGTGAGGTTGGCAAACCCCTTGGCCGCGGCCACGGCGTCGATGTGCGCTTTTTGGGTTCGGCTATTGGAGACCGCCGTGATCCGGGCCTGCGGATAGTGCTCCGCCATCCACAGCGACAGCGAACCCCACCCGCAGCCCAGCTCCAAAATCCGCTGGCCATCCGCCAGTTCCGCCCGCTGGCACGTCAGGGCCAACATGTTTTCCTCGGCCTCGTCCAGGCTAGTGGTGCTTTCGCCCCACAGCCCAGAACTGTATTTCAGCCGCTTCCCCAAGCAGCGCTGGTAAAATAGCGTCGGCACTTCGTAGTGCTGCACATTGGCCGCCTGGGTCTGCTCCGCGATCCCCCGCGTCTTCAAATCCGCTACGTAGGCCAGCAGTGCCGCCCGCTGCGAAGCCCCATCCGGCCGGGTGTGCTCCTTGAGCGTGCCCGACAACATATGGCGGATTCCCGCCCGCAGCAGCGCGTCCGGAACCACGTTGGATTCAATGAGGGTATCAACGTTGATCATACGAAAAAAAGGTATCGTGCCGCCGCCAGGACACTTTTTCATAGCGGATGCCGCGCCGCTTCGGACGCATTTTTTTTGCCGCCCGGCCCCGCTTCAAGCGCCCACGGCCACGCGGCGCCGGTCCCGCACCGCATCCGCCAAGTTGGCCAGCACGGCCTTGGTTGATTCCCAGTCGATGCAGGCATCGGTGATGCTCTGCCCGTGCACCAAATCCTGGTTAGGGACGACATCCTGGCGCCCCTCTACCAGATAGCTCTCAATCATGACCCCGGTGATCGCCTTGTTACCCGCCCGGATCTGGCTCGCCACATCCTCGGCCACTTTCGGCTGATTGCGGTGGTCCTTGTTGGAGTTGCCGTGGGAACAATCAATCATGACCGTCGGCGTCAGCCCCGCCTTTTCCAACATTGCGGTGACCTCCGCGACGTGCTCCGGGCTGTAGTTGGGCCCCGACTTGCCGCCTCGCAAAATGACATGGCAGGAGTCGTTGCCGCTCGTTTTCACAATCGCCGCCACCCCTTGTTTGGTGACGCTCAGAAAATGGTGGCTGCCTCGCGCCGCCCGGATGGCGTCCAAGGCAATGCCCAACCCGCCCCCGGTGCCATTCTTAAAACCCACCGGCATCGACAGGCCGCTCGCCAGCTCCCGGTGCACCTGACTCTCCACCGTCCGCGCCCCAATCGCCCCCCACGTCACCAAATCCGCCACGTACTGCGGACTGATCGCGTCGAGAAACTCCGTCCCCGTGGGAATTTCCATCCGAGTTAGGGCCAACAACAAGCGGCGCGCCAAGTGCAGCCCGCGGTTGATGTCAAAACTCTCGTCCAGCCCCGGATCGTTGATATACCCCTTCCAGCCGACCGTGGTGCGAGGCTTCTCAAAATAAACCCGCATCACCAACTGCAGCGCATCCCCCCATTTGGCAAATTCCTCCTTCAGCAGCGCCGCGTACTCCAACGCCGCCTTCTCGTCGTGAATCGAACACGGCCCCACCACCACCAGGAGCCGGTCGTCGCGCCGGTGAATGATGTCCTCCGCCTGCGCCCGCGCCTTGGTCACAAACGCAATCTCCCGCTCGCTCGGGCACAGCTCGCGGATCACCACCTCCGGGGAGACCAAACTCCAAATTTCGGAAATGCGGACGTCGTCAGTGGAAATCTTGGCGGACATGGCAGAAGGCGCAGGGAAAAAATACAAAGCCGCCCGGCTCGGAAGGCGGGCGGCACAGCTTTTCCCATCCTGAGACAAAGCGCGCCCCCTTTCAAGAGAAATTCCCCCCCGCCCCCCGCATCCCCCGCCCGAGGCTTTCCTCTTGACCCTCCCAGACCCGGCAGCTTAGGGAGCCTGCCATGATCAATGTCCTCGTTACCGGTGGGGCCGGTTTTATTGGCTCGCACACCGTCGAACGCCTCCTCGCCCAGGGCTCCACCGTCACTGTGCTCGACGAGTTCAACGACTACTACGATCCCGCTATCAAGCGCGCCAACGTCGCCTCCTTCCGCGACCACGCCCGCATCGTCGCAGGCGACCTCCGCGACCGCCCCGCCGTCGACCGCCTCTTCGCCGAGGGAAAGTTCGACACCGTGATCCACCTTGCCGCCCGCGCCGGAGTCCGCCCGTCCATCGAAGACCCCGCACTTTATCTCGCCACTAACATCAACGGCACCTTTCACCTCCTCGAGGCCGCCAAGGCCACCGGCGTGCCCCGCTTCGTCTTCGCCAGCTCCTCCTCGGTCTACGGCATCAACAAAAAAGTGCCCTTCGCCGAAACCGACCGCATCGAGCAAACCATCTCCCCCTACGCCATGACCAAAATGGCCGGAGAACAAATGTGCTCAAACTACACCAACCTCTACGGCATCCGCAGCGTCTGCCTCCGCTTCTTCACCGTCTATGGGCCCCGCCAACGGCCCGACCTCGCGATCTCCAAGTTCACTAGCCTCATCGACCAGGGCCTCCCAGTGCCCCGCTACGGCGACGGCAGCACCGCCCGCGACTACACCTTCATCGACGACATCGTCGACGGCATCCTCGCCGCCGCCGCCTATCAAGGCGACCTCTTCGACATCTTCAACTTGGGCGGATCCCAAACCACCACCCTCTCCGGCCTCATCGCCGCCGTGGAAACCGCCCTCGGCAAGACCGCCCTCATCCAGGACCTCCCCCTCCAACCCGGCGACGTCCCCCTCACTTTCGCCGATGTCGCCAAGGCCCAGCGCCTCCTCGGCTACACCCCGCACACCCCCATCCAGGAGGGCATCCCCAAGTACGTCCAGTGGTATCGCGACCGCCAAAAATAGCGCCCCCGCCCCCGCCCGCGGCGCCGCCCCCAAAACTGCGGACCAAATCCTCTTGCAATTGGGACTATCCCGCTTTAAGTCCCGCTCCCCGTTCCGGGACCACTCTGTAACACCGATTAATTTATGGGATCGCTCAAAAAAAGGAGAAAGACCAAGATCAACAAGCATAAGCGCAAGAAGCGCATGCGTGCCAACCGGCACAAGAAGCGCTTGCGCTACAAGTCCTAGTCCCTTGGCCCCGGGGGCTTGGATTCGAAGGCTTCGCCTCGCGCAGCCCACCTTCCTCCCTCCGTCGCCGGACTGGCTCGTCGCCTGAGCTTCCCCTTACCATCCAAGGTCCACGCAGTTGCCCTCAGGCATCTCCGTGGACCTTTTTCGCGCTCTCCCATTTCGCTTCCCCACGCCCCGCCGCGCATGCCCGAACTCGCCGAAGTCGCCTACTACGCTAAGCGCTGGGACCCCGCCCAAGGCCAGGTCATCCGCCGCGTCCACGCGGGCTCCAAGCCGCGCTTTTTCCGCCACACCCCCGCCGCGGCCTTCCCTGCTGGCCTCGTCGGCCGGTCCTACTCCGGCGCCCGCACCCACGGCAAAAAACTCCTCTTCGCCTTCCAGGGCGGCCTTTGGCTCACCGGGCACCTCGGCATGACCGGCGAACTCCTCCTCGGCCCCCCCGACCACGCGCCCACCACCCACGACCACCTCGTCCTCTACACCCCCCGGCAAGCCCTCATCTTCCGCGACTCCCGCATGTTCGGCGCCGTCCGACTTGAGGAGTCTCCCTCCGGCCCGCCCCCGGCCTGGCTCGCCCTGCCCCCGGAAATCCTCAGCCCCAGCTTCACCACCGCCCGCGCCGCCGCCGCCCTGCAGCGCCATCCCCGCAGCCCCCTCAAGGCCTTCCTCCTCGACCAGGACTGGTTCCCCGGGATTGGCAACTGGATGGCCGACGAAGCCCTCTATCAACTCCACCTGCACCCCGCCACCCCCTCTGGGACCGTTGACCCCGCCGCCCTCCGCAAGACCCTCCGCGCCATCTGCCAAAAATCGATGCAGACGATCGCGGTGGATTGGTCAGATCCTCCCCCCAGCTGGCTCATGACCCACCGCTGGAAAAGCGGCGGCTCCTGCCCGCGCTGCCGCAGCGGCCTCGCCCGCGACACCTTGCGCGGCCGCACCGCCTGCTGGTGCCCGACCTGCCAGCCCCCGACCGCCCCAGCCGAGGCTTCAAATCCCCCCAAACACTAACACCCCGTGGTATCCCCAAAATCCCAGGGAATTCGACAGCACCAAGCCCGGCCCTAGCGCCTGCCCCGCCTCGCGCGGCACCTCCAAGGGGCCCAAGGATGCATCCAGCTCTCCCCGCCCCGCCTGCGGCGGCACCCAGCCCTCCTGCCGCGCCGCTAGCGCGATCACCGCCTCCAGCGCCGCCGCCGCCCCCAGGCAATGCCCCGTCACTGGCTTGGTGCTGCTCAGCGGCGGCAGCCGATCCCCAAAAACCGCCCGCAGCGCCGCCACTTCCGCCCGATCATTCAGCCGCGTCCCCGTCCCGTGCGCATTGACGTACGCCACCTCGCCCCCACCCGCCAGTCGCAGCGCCTCCCGGATCGCCGCAGCTAGGGTCGCCCCATCTTCGCTCAGCCCCGTCTTCCCCGCCGCATCGTGCACCCGCAGCGCCCAACCCGCCACCCGACCCAGCGCCACCGCCCCCCGCGCCGCCGCATGCGAGGCCCGCTCCATCACCAAAAATCCCGCCCCCTCGCCCAACAATAAGCCGTCGCGCGCCGCTTCGAACGGCCGACACACCCGCCCCGCGTCCTCCCCCGATCCCAGCACCCCCGCCGCCGCCATTCCCGGAAAAACCAAGCCCTGGCGCACCGCATCCGCCCCCCCCGCCAACATGACGTCGGCTTGTCCTAGCAATAACTGCTCTGCCGCATAGGCGATCGCCGCCGCCCCCGATGCGCAGGTCGCCGAAAGCGTCATCCCCGGCCCGCGCGCTCCCACTTGTTGCGCCACCGCCCCGCTCAAGGCCGCCAAGGTCGTGGTCGCCGCCATGGTCGGCCGCGCCCTCCGCCCTCCCGCCAGCGCCGCCCCCGCCGCCGCCCACTGCCCCTGACAGCCCCGCGAAGTCCCCGCCGCCACTCCCACCCGCGCCCCATTGATCGCCCCCCCGCCACCTCCCAGGCCCGCCTGCACCCAGGCTTCCGCCGCCGCTCCCATGGCAAAGCGCACGCTGGGATCAAGTCGCCGCCCCCACCCGCCGGTCGCCCCCTCTTCCACCAAGCAGCCCGCGTAGCGCTGCCCGTCCACCTCCACCCACTGGCCGCCCCGCCGCCCCTCCCGCGCCGCCCCCACCAGCGCCGCCGCCCCCAACCCGACACCCGTCCACGCACCCACCCCCGTCACCACCACCGGATCGTCCCGCAATTCCTGCATCATGCTCCATGCCATTCCTCCCATCCTGCCGCGCCGCCCCGCCCCAGCAATGGCAACCTCGCCCCCGGCCTGGTCCTATCCGCCCACTTCCCCCGCCCCATACCGCGCCCGCCACTCGGTCGGCAAGCGCTGCGGCCGCCCCGTCTCCAACCGCACCAGCGCCAGCGCCTGCCGACACGTCACCAGCAAATCCCCGTCCGCAGGCCGCCTAATTTCAAAACGACACCAAAAGCGCGCCCGCTCCACCGCATCCAGCACCCCAGAAATCTCCAAGTGGTCGCTCAGGCGCGCCGGACGCCGGTAGTCAATCTCCGTCCGCACCACCACCGGCACCTCTCCCGCCGCCATCATCTCCCGCATATTCATCCCCATCAGCCCCGCCAACCGCGTGCGGCAGGTCTCAATAAAGCGCAAATACGCGATGTTGTGCACCACCCCTCCGGCGTCGGTGTCAAAAAACATCACCTCTTCGCGCGTTGTCAGGCGCGGCGCGTCTTTCATTTCGCCCCCGGAGCAAAAATTTCCGCAAAAAAGGCCCGCATCGCCGTCCACGACCGCGCGTCCGCCGCCGCGTTGTACGCCGCTCCCTTGCTGTTGTCGCTGCCCGCCCCGGGATTGGTAAACGAATGCACCGCCCCGCTGTAGCTGACCATCTGCCAGTCCACCTTGGCGGCCTTGAATTCCGCGATCATCGCCGCAATGCCCTCTGCGGGCACATAGGGATCGTCCGCCCCATGCAGCACGAGCACCTTCGCCTTGATGTTCTTGCCGTCGCCGGGCGTCGGCGAATCCAGCCCCCCGTGAAAGGAAACCACCCCCCGCACCGCCGCGCCCGCCCGCGCCAATTCCAGCACCCCGGTGCCGCCAAAACAATAGCCGATCGCCGCCAACTTGCCGCTATCGACATTCGGCTGCCGCTGCAGTTCCTCCAAGCCCGCCAGCAAGCGCGCCCGGTAAAGCGCCCGATCCCCCTTGTACTTCCCGGCCTCCGCCCCGCTCTCCTTGGGATTGCTCGGCCGCACCCCCTTGCCGTAAATATCCGCCACCAAAGCCACATAGCCCAACTTCGCCAACTGCTCCGCCCGGTCCTTCGCCGTCGCCTGCACCCCCGTCCAATCGTGAATCACCAAAATTCCCGGCACCGCCCCGCTCAAACCCCGCGGCCGGGCCACCCAGCCCTGCAGCGCCGCCGCCCCTTGGCGGTACTCCACGGCCCCACTTTCCACCGCCGCCGCCAAAGCCGGAACCCGCTCCGCTTCCTCCGCCGCGACCCGCCCCAGCGGCAACCCCGCCAGCAGCACCGACCCCGTCAACAAAATCAATTTCTGAGCAATCATCATCTCCAAACCTATCACCCTCCGCCGCCCCTGCAAGCCCCCCGCTTCAGCGGTCGACGCCTCCCCTTTCCTGCGCCATCCTTTCGCCCTCCGCCATGCTCTCCTCCCTCCGCCTGCGAGACTTCCGCTGCTTCCAGGCCCTCTCCTGCCCCCTGGAGGGCCCCCTCACCCTCTTCACGGGCGACAACGCCCAAGGCAAAACCTCCCTCCTCGAGGCCGTCTGCGTCCTGCTTCGCCTCCAGTCCCCCCGCACCTCCACCGCCAAGGACCTCGCCCGCTTCGGCTCCCCCGGCTTCGGCCTCTCCGGCACCCTCCGCGACCAAAAACTCACCCACACCACCCTCGGCCCCGACAAAAATCTCCTCCTCAACGGCACTCCCACCCGCCGCACCGCCGACTACCTCGCCGCCAGCGGCCTCGTCGTCTGGATGGGCAACGCCGACCTCGAATTAGTCGCCGGCTCCAGCGAACCCCGCCGCCGCTACCTCGATTTCCTCGGCAGCCAGGTCTTTCCCGACTACCGCAGCGCCCTCCTCCCCTACGAAAAAGCCCTCCGCCAACGCAATTTCCTCCTCAAGCGCGACCCCTCCCCGCCCTGGGCTGAAATCGACGCCTACACCGCCGTCCTCGTCCCCCTCGGCCAAACCCTCCTCGCCCTCCGCGCCGCCCTCATCGATAAACTCCGCCCCCACGCCGCCGCCGCCCACGCCGCCATCCGCGCCGCCGACCCCGGCTCCGCCGCCCCCGAATCCCTCACCCTCACCTGGCTCCCCGGCGGCGACGCCGCCAACCTCGCCCTCCAACTCCAATCCCGCCGCGCCGACGAAACCCGCCGCCGCCTCACCCTCTGCGGCCCCCACCGCGACGACTTCCAATCCGCCCTCGACGGCCTCCCCGCCAACCCCTTCGCCTCCGAAGGCCAACAGCGCACCATCGCCCTCGCCCTCAAACTCGCCCAAGCCACCCTCCTCCGCGAAGCTCGCCAACAACCCCCCATCCTCCTCCTCGACGACATCTTCGGCGAACTCGACCCCCACCGCCGCAACGCCCTCCTCGCCGCCCTCCCCCCCGACTCCCAAAAACTCATCACCACCACTCACCTCGGCTGGCTCGATGGCCCCACCCTCGCCGCCCAGCGCTACCAGGTCACCCGCGGCTCCCTCGCCCCCCTCCCCTGAGCCGCCTCCCTGACAAACTTAGGGTTTCTTAGCCGCGGCCGCCCGCTCCGCCGCCTGCTTGCGGCTCGCCTCGGACAATTTATCCAAAGGCACCCGGTACGGTTTCCCGTTCATCCGCAGCACCACCACCCCTCCCTCCAACTTCTCAAAAGCCGCCGAGATCACCTTGCCCTCCAGGCTCGTCCACGCTTCCACCGCCGCCACCTTGACCGACGGCGCCAGCCCCGACGGCTTGGCGCTCGCCTGCTTTTCCAAGAGCGCCCCCTCCGCGATCCACTCCCGCATCGCCTTGATCTCCTTCGCGCTCAAACTCCCCTTCGGCGGCATGTGCCGCTTGTCCCCCTCCGGCAAGGTCAACAATTCCATCAGCGGACTCTCCCCAGGCCGCCCCGGATCAATCATCCCCGAGGGCCGAATGTCCCCCGCCAAGCGCTTCAAGTTGTCAAAAACATACCCGTTCTTCTCCTTCCCCGCGGCCTCGCTGTGACACGAATAACACTTCGATTTGAAAATCGGCGCAATGTCCCGCTTAAAATCGGCCGCCCCGAGCAACCCCGGAGCACAGAGCAAAGTAAGTAAAGAAAGGGACCGCCGCATCGCCCGCACCCTACCACCCAAATTTCTCGCCCCGCAAGTCCCCCC
>CANHIJ010000099.1 GCA_947460575.1 Verrucomicrobiales bacterium
CCCATCGTCACCCCCAAAGGCGTCGGCGACCTCGTCAAAAATCGCGGCTTCGGCGAAATCGTCGAACTCGCCTACTGGGACCAAATCGCCTGCGGCCCCCTCACCATCACCTTCACCCCCTCCAAGCACTGGGGCGCTCGCATGGTCCACGATACCCACCGCGGCTTCGGCGGCTACCTCATCCGCAATTCCGCCGGTCGCACCATCTTCCACTGCGGCGACAGCGCCTACTTCGAAGGCTTCACCCGCATCGGCGAAAGCGCCGACATCGACCTCGCCATGATGCCCATCGGGGCCTACGACTCCATGAGCGGCCGCGAAGTCCACATGAACCCCGAAGAAGCCCTCACCGCCTTCTCCGACATGGGTGCCAAACACCTCATGCCCATGCACTACGGTACCTTCCCCCTCGGCGGCGAACCCATGCACGAACCCCTCGAACGCCTCCACCGCGCCGCCGCCGAACGCACCCTCACCCACCAAGTCTCCGTCCCCGAAGCCGGCCAACCCGGCCGCTTCTAGCGCCCCCGCAGATCCCCTCCCCTTTCCGCCGCCAGCCGCTCCGCTCTGCGCGCGCCCCGCGCCCCGCAACTCCCCCGAGACCGCTCCCGCGCCGCAGTGACGAAAAAACCTCCGACAAAGCGTATTCGCCTTGTCCCCGCCTCGCCAATTCCCCCACCTGGCGCGCCCCACCTTTCACCTGAAGCTGCGACTCAACCCCCAGCTTAACCACATCGCATGCTCCGCCTCCCCATCCTCCTCGCCGCCGCCGCCCTCAGCGCCGCCGCCGCCGACCTGCCCCCCCCGGCCGATCGCCCCGTGGATTTTGTGAAGGACATCCAACCCCTCTTCCAACAGGCCTGCCTCAAATGCCACGGGCCCGAAAAACAAAAATCCGCCTACCGCCTCGACGTCAAAGCCCTCGCCCTCACCGGCGGCGACTCCCACGCCCCCAATATCCTCCCCGGAAATAGCGCCCAAAGCCCCCTCATCCACTTCGTCGCCGGTCTCGACCCCGACGCCACCATGCCCCCCAAGGACCCGCCCCTCAGCCCCGCCCAAATCGGCCTCTTGCGCCGCTGGATCGACGACGGCGCCGCCTGGCCCGACTCCGCCAGCGCCGCCCTCGCCGACAAAACCGATTGGTGGTCCCTCAAACCCCTTCTCAAACCACCCGTCCCCACTTCCCCCAGCGCCAACGCCCAAGCCCTCGATGCCTTCATCCAGGCCAAACTCCAAGCGCACGGCCTCTCCCCGTCCCCCGAAGCCGACCCGCGCACCCTCTGCCGACGCCTCTATTTCGACCTCACCGGCCTCCCCCCCTCCCCCGAAGAAGTCGCCGCCTTCGTCCAAGCCTGCGCCCTAGAAAAAAACCCCGCCGACGCCTACCGACAACTCGTCGACCAACTCCTCGCCAGCCCCCGCTACGGCGAGCGCTGGGCCCGCCATTGGCTCGACGTGGTCCACTTCGGCGAAACCCACGGCTACGACAAAGACCAGCCCCGCCCCCACGCCTGGCCCTACCGCGACTACGTGATCCGCGCTTTCAACGAGGACCGCCCCTACGCCCGCTTCGTCCAAGAACAACTCGCCGGCGACGTCCTCTTCCCCGGCTCCAAGGACGGCCTCACCGCCCTCGGCTTCATTGCCGCGGGCCCCTGGGACTTCATCGGCCACGCTGAAGTCGGCGAAGAAAAAATCGACGGCCAAATCGCCCGCCATCTCGACCGCGATGACATGAGCGCCAATGCCATCAACACCTTCTGCTCTATGACGGTCCACTGCGCCCAGTGCCACGACCACAAATTCGACCCCATCACCGCCGAAGACTACTACAGCCTCCAATCCGTCTTTGCCGCCCTCGACCGCACCGACCGACCCTACGACGACGACCCCCAAGTCGCCACCCAGCGCGCCGCCCTCCAATCCCAGCGCAGCCCCCTCGCCCTCCAACGCAAAACCCTCCAAGACCGCGCCCAAAAACAAGCCGGAGATTCCCTCGCCGCCCTCGATCGCCAAATCGCCGCCCTGCAAAATCCTCGCCCCACCTCCACCCAAGGCTGGCATTCGAACATCGAACCCAAACCCGACGCCCCCAAATGGGTCCAGATCGACCTCGGCGCCCCCGCCACACTGAGCCAAGTCGTGCTCCATCCCTGCCACGACGACTATAACCAAATCGGCAACGGCTTCGGCTTCCCCCCGCGCTTCAAAATCGAAGCCAGCGACGACCCCACCTTCCAGCAAAACGTCACTCCCATTGCCGACCACACCGCCCAGGACCACCCCAATCCCGGCATCCAAGCCCTCGCCTTCCCCACCTCCACCACCGCCCGCTACCTCCGCGTCACCGCCACCGCCCTCGCCTCCCGCAAGGACGGCTTCTTCTTCTCCCTCGCCGAACTCGACGCCTTAGACCCCGCAGGCAAAAACCTCGCCGCCGCCGCTCCGGTGAGCTCGCTCGACAGCATCGAAGCCCCCGGCGCCTGGTCGCGCACCTATCTAACGGATCAATCCTATCCCGGCGCCAGCCCTTCCCCACCCGCCGCAACCGCCGCCGCCATCGCCAAACTATCCCAGGCCAAACACCTCATTTTCGAAGCCGTCCTCGGCGAAACCGAAGCCGCCACCTGGGACGCCGCCTCCCGCGCCCTCGCCGACCTCGACCGCGCCCTCCAAGCCCTCCCCCCACCCCAACTCGTCTACGCCGGCGGCGTCCACACCGGCAGCGGCGCCTTCGTCGGCACTGGCGCCAAAGGCGGCCAACCCCGCCCCATCACCGTGCTCTCCCGCGGCGATGTCCGCAAACCAGGCCGCCCCGCCTCCCCCGGCGCCATCTCCGGCATCACCGCCCTTCCCGCCCGCTTCAACCTCCCCCCAGACGCCCCCGAAGGCGCCCGCCGCGCCGCCCTCGCCCACTGGATCACCGACCCCCAACACCCCCTCACCTGGCGCAGCATCGTCAACCGCGTCTGGCACTACCACTTCGGCCGCGGCCTCGTCAATACCCCCAACGACTTCGGTCACATGGGCGACCTCCCCTCCCACCCCGAACTCCTCGACTGGCTCGCCGCCACCTTCCGCGACGACCTCGGCGGCTCCCTCAAACAACTCCACCGCCTCATCCTCACCAGCGCCACTTACCGCCAACAGTCCGGCACCCTCAACGACCCAGCCGAACAATTTGACTCTAATAACACCCTGCTCTGGAGGCAAAATCGCCGCAAACTCGAAGCCGAAGCCCTCCGCGACAGCGTCCTCGCCGTCGCCGGAAAACTCGACCTCACCCCCGGCGGCCCCAGCTTCCAAGACTTCGTCATCACCCACCCCGAGCACTCCCCCCACTACGAGTACCCCCTCGCCGATCCCGAAAACCCCGCCCTCTACCGCCGCTCGGTCTACCGCTTCCTCGTCCGCAGCCAACAACAACCCTGGATGGCCGCCCTCGATTGCGCCGACCCCTCCATGCTCGTCGACAAACGCAATCAAACCATCAGCCCCCTCCAGGCCCTCGCCCAACTCAATAACCCCCTCATGATCGCGATGGCCCAACACTTCGCCGCTCGCCTCGCCGCCGCCGACCCCAGCCCCGCCGCCCAAATCACTACCGCTTTCCACCTCGCCCTCCAACGCGATCCCACCCCCCCAGAACTCGCCTCCCTGGTGGAGCATGCTAGCAAATTCGGACTCCCCAACGCTTGCCGCCTCATCGTCAATCTCAACGAATTCACCTTCATCGATTAGAAGCCGCATGCACCCCTCTCCTTTTCATCGCGGCCCCTTCGCCCAACCCCTCTCCCGCCGCCAATTCCTCTGGCAGTCCGGCGGCGGCCTCGGCGGCATCGCCCTCGCCTCCCTCCTCGGCCAAGACCCCGCCCACAGCGCTAGCCCCTTCTCCCACACCCAAACCCTCCACCACCCCGCCAAAGCCAAACGCGTCGTCCAACTCTTCATGGCCGGCGCCGCGAGCCACCTCGACCTCTTCGATTTCAAACCCGACCTCGTCAAACACCACGGCAAACCGAGCGATTTCGGCGAATCCGTCGAAGCCTTCCAAAATGGCCTCGGCCCCTGGCTCCGCCCCGTCTGGGATTTCAAACCCTACGGAAAATCCGGCAAACTCCTCAGCGAAGTCGTCGCCGACCTCGGCCCCGTCGCCGACGAAATCGCCTGGATCCACAACGTCGTCGGCAAAACCGGCATCCATTCCCAAGGCACCCTCCTCCAATCCACCGGCTTCAACCGCCCCTCCTTCCCCTCCATGGGCTCCTGGATCAGCTACGGCCTCGGCTCCATGAACGACAACCTCCCCACCTTCGTCGTCCTCCCCGACCACCGCGGCCTCGCCTCCAACGGCACCAAAAATTGGGACGCCGCCTTCCTTCCCGCCCAACACCAAGGCACCGTCATCTACCCCGGCTCCCCCACCCCCATCACCGACCTCTTCCCCGACCAACGCGCCAAGTTCATCACCCCCACCAGCGAAGCCGCCTCCGGCGACCTCCTCGCCCAACTCAACGCCGCCCACGCCGCCACTCACCCCGGCGACGAACGCCTCGACGCCCGCATCCGCAGCTACGAACTCGCCGCCCGCCTCCAACTCGCCGCCCCCGACGCCCTCGACATCTCCAAAGAATCCCCCGCCACCCTCGAAAATTACGGCATCCGCAACGACGTCCGCACTTGGCCCAAGGAAATCAATGCCCCCGAAGAAATCGACGCCTTCGGCCGCAAATGCCTCTCCGCCCGCCGCCTCCTCGAACGCGGCGTCCGCTTCGTCCAAATCTGGAGCGGCAACGACAACGGCTTCCCCCGCCGCAACTGGGACAGCCACGAAGACGTCGTCCGCGACCACGGCCCCCTCGCCCGCGGCTTCGCCAAAGGCGCCGCCGCCCTCATCGCCGACCTCAAACAGCGCGGCCTCCTCGACGACACCATCATCCTCTGGACCACCGAATTCGGCCGCATGCCCTCCAGCCAAGGCGGCACCGGCCGCGACCACAACCCCTACTGCTTCACCAACTGGCTCTGCGGCGGCGGCATCAAGGGCGGCACCACCACCGGCCCCAGCGACCAATGGGGCTACAAACCCCTCCACCGCAACCAACCCACCGAAGTCTACGACATCCACGCCACCATCCTCCACCTCCTCGGCATCGACCACACCCAACTCACCCTCCGCAACAACGGCATCGACCGCCGCCTCACCGACGTCCACGGCCACGTCCTCTCCGACCTCCTCGCCTAAAACTTCCCCCCCCTCCCATGATCTCCCTCATCGTCACCATCGAAGCCGCCCCCGGCCGCGGCCCCGACCTCCTCCGCTACCTCACCGAAGAAGCCCACAGCGTCCTCACCAAAGAACCAGGCTGCCGCCGCTTCGAAGTCGCCCAACTCACCGACCGACCCCACTGCTTCACCATCGCCGAACTCTACGACGACCTCGAAGCCCTCGAAGCCCACCGACTCACCCCCCACTTCCTCCTCTTCAAACAGCGCGCCCAAGCCGAAAACCTCATCGCCCACAAATCCTCCGCCCTCGGCGAAGTCGTCTCCCCCTGACTCCCCCGGCCCTGCTCCGCACCCCCATTCCCTCAAAAAACAACTTGCACCCCGGCATCCCGCCCTTATCTGTTCCACTCTTCACTTTCCCCACGCATTCTACTACCATGGCCAAAACCTGCTGGATCGAGCGCCAAAAGCGCAAAACTGCCACCGTCGCAAAGTTCGCCGCCCTCCGCGCGCAACTCAAGAAAGAAAAAGACTACATCGGCCTCACCATGCTGCCGCGCGACGCCTCCCCCACTCGCCTCACCAACCGCTGCCTCCTCACCGGCCGCCGCCGCGGCTACCTCGCCCGCTTCAAACTCTCCCGTATCGCCTTCCGCGAACTCGCTTCCGGCGGCTTAATTCCCGGCGTGACCAAGTCGAGTTGGTAATCCCCTCCTCGCTTCCCTAGATTTTCCCAGTGCCGGGCCGGAATACTTCGCGTGTTCCGGCCCTCACTCTTTGCCCCCGACGCCCCCGACGCCCCCGACGCCCCGCTCCCGACCCGCAGATTTTTCCAGCAGCGCCCCCCCAACTATGCGATGCTGGGAGGCTCCCCCAAACTCCCGCCACCCCACCCCCCGTGCCCATCTACGAATACATCGCCGCCGACCCCGAAAAGTCCTGCCGCATCTGCTCCAAGGGCTTCGAACTCATGCGGCCCATCGACCGGGCCCCGCTGGAAATCTGTTATCTCTGCAAGAACCCCGTCAAAAAACTCGTCTCCAGAGTCAGTTCTCCCAAAGTCTCCAAACCGCTCTCCGTCTCTGACGCCAAATCCAAGGGCTTCACCATCCTCAAACGCCGCGACAAAGGCGTCTACGAAAAACTTTAACCCGGCCTCTCTTCTCGTCCGCCGCCTCTGCTCGACTCATCCCGCGGCGGATTTCCCCGAATGAACCTCCTCCCCTTCCCCAGCTTCCTCGCCGAAGCCGCCCCTGCCGTCCCCACCAGCGAAGCCATCGCCTGGCAGTTGCTCCTCGTCTTCCTCCTCGTCCTCCTCAAGGGTCTCTTCGTCGCCGCCGAATTCTCCCTCGTCAAGGTCCGCAGCAGCCAAATCGACGAACTCATGCAGGAGGGCAAAGCCTCCAAGGCCGCCCTGCGCGCCAAGGCCATGGTCAACCGACTCGAAGACTACGTCGGCGCCACCCAATTCGGCATCACCCTCACCAGCATCGCCCTCAGCATGTTCGGGGAACGCTACATCGTCGCCTGGCTCCAACCCCGCCTCGACGCCCTCCTCCCCCTCCCCCTCAGCGCCACCCACGCCATCGCCTTCATCCTCGTCCTCGTCGTCCTCACCTTCGTCGACGTCGTCTTCGGCGAACTCATGCCCAAGTCCGTCGCCATCCGCCGCTCCCTCGCCACCACCCTCAGACTCGGCACCCCCCTCAGCGGCTTCGAATTCTTCTTCCGCTACGCCATCCGCCTCCTCAACGGCAGCGCCAACTGGCTCATGCGCGTCCTCTTCCGCATCAACCCAGACCACGACGGCCTCCAAAACATCCACAGCGCCGAAGAACTCCAAATCCTCGTCGCCGAATCCCAGCGCTCCAAACAAGTCACCGCCACCGAACGCGACATCTCCATCAATGCCCTCGAACTCAGCGAACTCACCGCTCACGACGTCATGACCCCGCGCACCGAGATCGTCGCCATCGACCCCAAAGAGGACTTCCAAGCCAACCTCCTCATGGCCCTCGAGTCCAAACACACCCGCTTCCCCCTCCGCGAAAAAAATCTCGATCACTGCCTCGGCGTCGTTCACATCAAAGACTTCTTCCGCATCATCAACGACCCCAAACCCGACCTCACCAAAATCCGCCGCGAAATCATTATCGTCCCGGAAACCCAGGCCCTCGACGAACTCCTCAAAACCTTCCTCAGCCGCCAAGCCCACCTCGCCCTCGTCGTCGATGAATTCGGCGCCACCGTCGGCATGGTCACCCTCGAAGACGTTCTCGAAGAACTCGTCGGCGAAATCCAAGACGAATTCGATACCCCCCAAGCCGATACCGGATTCCTCCGCCTCAACGGCGGCGAATTCGAAGTCGATGGCAAACTCCCCCTCTACGAACTCGCCGAACACACCGACCTCCACCTCGAAAGCGAAGAAGTCTCCACCATCGGCGGCTACATCACCTCCCTCGTCGGCCACCTCCCCAACCCCGGCGAAACCGCCCAAATCGACGGCTACGAAGTCACCGTCCGCGCCATGGACGGCCGCCGCATCCTCCGCCTCCACTTCAAGCGCCGCTGCGATATCGCCGATGAAGCCACCGCCGCCGCGGTCGCCGCCGCCAGCGCCGCGGCCGCCGCCGCCTCCTCCTAAGCCCCCTGCCCCCTCGTGACCCAACAGGAAAAATGGGTCGTCCTCGGCCTCCTCGCCGCCCTCCTCCTCGGCGCCACGGTCCGCTCCTGCCGCCGCGGCCCCCATCATTCTGCGCTTCCGTCCTTGAAGGATGCCCCCCTTTCCCCTTAGTCTGGCCCCCTGCAAAACTATGAGCAAGGTCCCCTTCGAAAAAGCCGTCGCCGAAGCCGCCAGACAGGATTCCCGCTACCCAGCCGAAGCCTACTCCTTCCTGCGCGACGCCCTCGACGCCACCATCAAGTCCCTCCAACAGGGCCGCCCCGACCCCGTCGGCCACGTCTCCGGCCCCGAACTCTGCCAGGGCGTCCGCCATCACGCCCTCCAACAATTCGGCCCCATGGTCCCCACCATCTTCGACGCCTGGGGCATCCACGCCACCCGCGACATCGGCGAAATGGTCTTCAACCTCATCCGCACCAACGCCTTCAGCCGCAGCGACTCCGACAAAGTCGAAGATTTTGAGGCCGTCTACGATTTCCGCGAAGCTTTCGAAATCCCCTACCTCCCTCGCCGCGGCCTCGCTCCCTCACCCCCTCCCCGGCGCTCCTAAGCCTCCCTGACCATGCGCATCCTTCCCCTCCTCCTCGCCTGCGCTCTCGCCTCCTGCAAAACTGCGGCCCCTCCCGCTCCCCCCGCACTCAGACCCATCCTCGCCCCCAACGGCCTCGTCCCCGCCGCCGACGTCGCCGCCGTCGACGCCCACTTCAAAGCCCACAAAACCAACTCCCTCCTCCTCCCCCCAGCCCAACTCCCCCCCATCACCGCCGCCAATTCCTTCATCGTCGTCGACCTCGACGCCCAGCGCGCCTACTTCTACGCCCAGTCCACCCTCGCCGCCGCCACCTCCATCGCCAGCGGCCGCAAGTACTTCCGCACCGAAACCGGCGACTACACCGTCGGCCAAAAAGACCTTCTCCACCGCTCCTCCAGCTACGGCGACTTCATCTCCCCCTCCGGCAAAACCCTCCTCCGCGACGTCCAAAACGGCTTCGACCCCACCCCCCCAGGCGCCCACTTCCAAGGCGCCCTCATGAAGCACTTCCTCCGCTTCCACCACCAGGGCCACCCCACCGCCATGGGCTTCCACCGCGGCGACCTCCCAGGCTACCCTGCCAGCCACGGCTGCGTCCGCCTCCCCGCAAAAATGGCCGCCTGGTTCTACGACCAAGCCCCCCGCGGCACCCCCATCTACGTCCGCGGCTCCAAAAATGGCGTTCCCTTCGGCTCCTCCCAAAACCGCCCCAAGCGCTCCCCCAAAATCCACTCCAGCCTCCAAAAACCCGCCCCCGAGCCCGCCGAGCCCGCCCCCGCGGAGCCCGCCCCCGCTCAAGCCGAGCCCCCAGCCCCAGAGCCCCCACCTGCCGACGCCCCACCGCCAGAGCCCACCCCAGCTCTCGACCCCGCCCCCTCGGCCGACCCCTGACTCCTCCCCCTCATCCCCATGCCCCCGCGCTACGCCCTCGGCCTCGACTACGGCACCAATTCCTGCCGCTCCCTCCTCGTCGACCTCGCCTCCGGCGAGGAACTCGGCTCCGCCGTCTTCCCCTACCCCAGCGGATCCTCCGGCATCCTCCTCGACCCCGCCAACCCCCACCTCGCCCGCCAAAACCCCCAAGACTACCTCGACGGCCTCACCGCCACCATCCGCGGCGCCCTCGACCAAGCCCGCTTCCGCCTCCCCTCCTTCGACCCCGCCGCCATCGTCGGCATCGGCATCGATACCACCGGCAGCACCGTCATCCCCATCGACGCCCACGGCACCCCCCTCGCCCTCCTCCCCCCCTTCCAAAATAACCTCGCCGCCGCCGTTTGGCTCTGGCGCGACCACACCGCCCACGCCGAAGCCGCCGAAATCACCGCCCTCGCCGCCCGCATCCGCCCCCACTACCTCGCCAAGTGCGGCGGCACCTACTCCTCCGAATGGTTCTGGAGCAAGGTTCTCCACCTCCAGCGCACCGCCCCCGACGTCTTCGCCGCCGCCCACAGCTTCATCGAACACTGCGACTACCTCCCCGCCGTCCTCTGCGGCCTCACCGACCCCCTCACCATCCCCCGCAGCATCTGCGCCGCCGGACACAAGGCCCTCTTCAACCCCGCCTGGGGCGGCCTCCCCGACGCCGAGTTCCTCGCCCAACTCGACCCCGCCCTCGCCGACCTCCGCGGCCGCCTCTACAGCTCCGCCCTCAGCTCGGACCAACCCGCCGGCCAACTCTGCCCCGCCTGGGCCGCAACCCTCGGCCTTCGCCCCGGCATCGCCGTCGCCGTCGGCGCCTTCGATGCCCACATGGGCGCCGTCGGCGCCGGCATCCAACCCGGCACCCTCGTCAAGATCCTCGGCACTAGCACCTGCGACCTGATGATCCACCCCACCGACCAGCCCCTCGCCGATATCCCCGGCCTCTGCGGCATCGTCGATGGCTCCATCCTCCCCGGCCACTACGGCCTCGAAGCTGGCCAAAGCGCCGTCGGCGACCTCTTCCTCTGGTTCGTCAACCACCTCGTCCCCGATTCCTACGGCGCCACCCCTGACGCCAAGTTCCAGGCCATGGAGGCCGCCCTCGCCCCCCTCCGCCCCGGCCAATCCGGCCTCCTCGCCCTCGACTGGAACAACGGCAATCGCACCATCCTCACCGACGCCCGCCTCACCGGCCTCATCCTCGGCCAAACCCTCCACACCTCCGCCCACGAAATCTACCGCGCCCTCATCGAAGCCACCGCCTTCGGCGCCCTCACCATCATCCAGCGCCTCGAAGCCTACGGCGTCCCCGTCCGCGAAGTCGTCACCACCGGCGGCCTCGCCGTCAAAAATGCCGCCCTCATGCAGATCTATGCGGACGTCCTCGGCCGCCCCATCAAAATCAGCCGCAGCGACCAAACCTGCGCCCTCGGCGCCGCCCTCTTCGCCTCCGTCGCAGCAGGCTCCGCCCACGGCGGCTACGACTCCGTCCCCCAAGCCCAAGCCGCCCTCTGCGCCCTCCGCGACACCGTCTACCACCCCGACCCCGCCAACCACGCCCGCTACGCCCCCCTCTACGCCCTCTACCGCCAACTCCACGACGCCTTCGGCACCTCCCAGGCCCCCACCTCCCTCGCCCACGTCATGAAGCAACTCCTCGACCTGCGCGACGCCGCCCCCTGACGGCTCCCCCCTCCCATGCTCGCCTCCCTCAAACAGCAAGTCCTCGCCGCCAACCGCCAACTCCCCGCCTCCGGCCTCGCCTGCCTCACCTGGGGAAACGTCAGCGGCCTCGACCCCCTCCGCGGCCTCATGGTCATCAAACCCAGCGGCGTCCCCTACGATGCCCTCCGCGAAGCAGACCTCGCCGTCCTCGAAGTCGCCACCGGCCGCCAAGTCGAAGGGACCCTCCGCCCCTCCTCCGATTCCCCCACCCACCTCGTCCTCTACCGCGCTTTTCCCGGCATCGGCGGCATCTGCCACACCCACAGCCCCGCCGCCACCAGCTTCTCCCAAGCAGGCTGCCCCCTCCCCTGCTACGGCACCTCCCACGCCGACCACTTCCACGGCCCCGTCCCCCTCTGCCGCCCCCTCACCCCCCAAGAAGTCGCCGAGGACTACGAAGCCCACACCGGCCACGCCATCGCCCAAACCTTCCGCCAACTCGACCTCGACCCCCTCCACACCCCCGGCGTCCTCCAGCACTTCCACGCCCCCTTCACGTGGGGCCCCTCCCCTCAGGCCGCCCTCGACAACAGCATCGCCCTCGAAATGTGCGCCCGCATCGCCCTCGCCAGCCTCCAGCTCAACCCCAACCTCCAACCCCTCCCCCAACACATCCTCGACAAACACCACCTCCGCAAACACGGCCCCACCGCCTACTACGGCCAACCTCCCGCCTAGCCCGCATCCCCCGCGGCCCAGTCCCTCACGGCCGCCGCGCCGCCAGGCGAAAATACTGCGACTCCCCCTCCAGGATCTCCAACAAAACCTCGCTCCTCCCGTCCGGCAGCGCCGTCACCGCACGCACCGGCTGCCACTCCCGCAGCCCCCGCGAAACCTCTGGCACCAAATCGCAATAGGCGTTTTCCCCAAACCGCGCCCGCCAGGTCACCCGCAGCACCTCCCCTTGCCCCAGCGGATGCGGCCCCCGCTCCACCTCAAAGGCTCCCGCGCTCTCCGCCACCTCCGGCCACCTCCCCCCCAGCGCGTACTCCAGCATATTCGCCATCCCGTCCCCGTCCGGATCGCTCAGCGGCCCCCGCTCCCCCACCGCGATCCCCGCCGCCTCCATCCACTCCACGTACCCCAAATCCCCCGGCAATCCCAGCACCCCAGTGAGGATCTCCCGGTCCCCCAGCCGCGGCATCTCCGCCGCCAGCGCCGGATATTTGCTCCGAAACGCATCCCCGATCACCTGCGCCAGCTTGGCCTGCGCCGCCGTGTTCGGATGAAAGCCATCCCCCGAAAATAAATAGCGCACCCCGCAGTCCGCATCCGCCTCCTTCAAAAACTCCACCCCCCCAATGCAGTACGGCCCCGGCTCCATAATCTGCTTCGTCACCGCATACACATTGGCAAATCCCACATCTCGAAGCTTCGCATACGCCTCCATTTCCACATTCAGCCCCTCCACCAGCTGCGTGATCACGGCCGTCCGCCCCGGATCCTTCCCCACCTCCGCCTGCACCTTCGGCGTGCACCCCACATGCGGCACCGCGCACAAGACCATCGGCCCATCAAAGCGCGCCGCATAGCCCGTCCGCGGCACCCGAAACCAGTCTATCACCGACTTCAAGTTCGCCCGTATCGACACCCGCAAGGCCTCCCCATTCGACGCCTCCCCCCATCCTCCATCGTAGATCGAAGCATAGTCGATTTGCTTGGGCGCGCCCTGATACAACGGATTGGTCGAAGGATCGCTGTTGCCCAGCGCCCAGTCGTTCCCCCCCAGAAAAATCACCACCTTGTCCACCTTCCCCAGCTGTTCCGTCATCGCCGTCCGCCACGCCGGGTACTGCGACCACAGCGCCGCCCCCCCACTCGACGCCAAGATCTCCAGTTGGGCATCCGCATTTTGCCGCAAAAAATTGCGAAAACCCCGCACCGTCCCCCCGGGCATCGCCCAGTTGAACTCGTACCCCGTCAGCCGCCAGTCCGGATACGTCCCCCACTCGCCTTGGCTAAACCACTCCCCCCGCACCTCGCCCAAAATCTCCCCCCAATTCCGCGCCGCCCACGCCTTCGGATGGTCCGGGTACAGCGCCACAAACTCGCTCCGGTACTCCTTGCTCAAGCTGTCCCCCAACACCAACATCTGCCCCCCTTGCGCCACTCCGCCCCACCCACCCCAAAGCCCCAGCCCCACACACCCCCCAAAGACGTAAGAAAAAACTCGCGACATGGCCCTAGGAAAAAATACTGGTTTAACCCCGGGAAACGCCCGCGGGGCGGGCAAGGTTGGCCACAATTCCACTACCCTGCAACAAGTTTAGGCCTCTCCCAGCCAAATAAGTTAAAATTTACCCTGGCCCCCCACCCTTCATTTTTCATGACCCGCCGCCGCCTCCTCCAAGCCCTCGCCGCCGCTCCCCTCCTCTCCTCCGCCCGCGCCGAACCCCCAAGCCCCTGGTCCCGCGCCGAACCCCACATGGGATGCCTCTGGACCCTCACCCTCCCCGACACCCCTCCCGAAATCGCCTCTCGCGCCGCCGACGCCGTCTTCCAAGAAATCCGCCGCCTCAACCAAATCTTCAGCGACTACGAACCCACCAGCGAACTCAACCGCCTCTGCGCCCGCGCCGGCCAACCCGCCCCCGTCCCCCTCAGCCCCGCATTGTTCGACATCCTCGCCGCCGCCCAACAGGTCTCCATCCACACCCGCGGCCTCTTCGACGTCACCCTCGCCCCCTGCGTCCGCCTCTGGCGCCGCAGCCGCCGCCGCTCCGAACTCCCCTCCCCCGCCGCCCTCGCCCAAGCCCGCGCCCTCTGCGGCTACCAAGCCCTCCTCCTCGACCCCGCCGCCCAGTCCGCCCGCCTCGCCAAACCAGGCATGCAACTCGACCTCGGCGGCATCGCCAAAGGCTGGACCCAAGACGCCTGCCTCCGCCTCCTCCAGCAGCGCTTCGCCATCTCCTGCGTCCTCCTCGACGCCGCCGGCGAAGTCGCCGTCGGCACCCCACCCCCAGGCCGCGACGCCTGGCAAATCCAACTCCAGGCCCCCTCCGCCCAACCTTCCGCCCAACCTTCCGCCCAACCTTCCGCCCAACCTTCCTCCCGCATCCCCCTCCGCCAAGCCAACGTCGCCACCTCCGGCGACCTCTACCAATTCGTCGAAATCGACGGCCAGCGCTACAGCCACCTCATCGACCCCCGCACCGGCCTCGGCTCCACCATCTCCCGCCAAGGCACCCTCATCGCCCCCACCGGCGCCCTCGCCGACCCCCTCGCCAAACTGCTCTGCCTCGCCGACCCCGACACCAGCCTCGCCCTCCTCCGCCAACACTACCCCAACGTCCAAGCCAAAATCACCGAATCCCTCCACCCCTCCCAACCCCGCCAAACCCCCAACTTCCCCCCCACCTCCTAAACTCCCACCGGCCACCCCACCGCGCCCAAGTGCCCCCCTGAATAACTCTTGGGCAAGTTGCCCTGCAGGAAGGAGTTGGAATCCAAAGGCTTCAGCTTGACCCAACGCTAATCCTAAAATCGTGAGTTGACTATCTTATTCGGGGGGCGCAGAGGCGCTTGTGCGAGAGGCTTTCTCAACGCGCGTGGGCCTTTTGGGCTCTTCAGCGCTGGCACCCCCTTGGGATGCGGATCCGGTGGTGTTGCTTGGCTCAGACCACCGGCTACCTTCTGAGATGCCTCCGGCATCATCCTGGGCGTGTCGCGCGGACCCGATTTTGCGGGGGCTTTTGACCGCAGAAGGGACTCACCCAACCGGTGAGGCTTCTGAGTCTAGAGAACCCGGCTCATTCCCCACCCCGATCCGGAGAAAGGGCCCTTTGGTCGTCTTTTAACTCATGTTGTTAGGGTAACTCTCGCAAGCTGCGCCGCAGGAACGAGTTGGGATCCTAAGGATTGTGCCTGCCCCTACACGCCCATGGCAGCACCCAAGGCAGAACCCACGGCGACGCCTCTGCCCTGAAGGGGCAACGCATATCAACCCAGGGCAACGCCCTGAGTTGGCCCAGCCCCCCGATCCCCGCGTCCTGAAGGAACGCCGCATAGCTGGACTCCTGGCGGGCGGAGGCCTCATTCCCCGGGATGCGGCGCTCCTTCAGAGCGCGCCGGTGCGCTGCCAAACCTAACCCAGGGCCTTGCCCTGGGCTGGGATGCAAAGCCCCGTTGGGGCTTGGGCAAAACCAATGACACGGCCCACGGCGGCATCACGCCGCCCAGGGCCAAGCACGCCGCCCAGGGCCAGGCACGCCGCCCAGGGCCAGGCACCGCGCCCAGGGTCTGGAAAAGGGCGGCGCCCCAGCGATCGCGCCACGCCAGCGCGCGACTTCCCGTTCCCCATCGGCCCCGCGGCGGTTCTTTGCTGGAAAACGGCGTGATGCCGCCCACCGATTGGGCCGCCCCTTCAGGGCTTTGCGCGCTTTTTGGCCCGATACCCAGGGCGTTGCCCTGGGCTGGCGTAGGCCGCGCCGTGGGCGCTCTCCATCTGCGGCCCAGCGCAACCCTAAGGCAGCCCGCTCCCGCGCCCCTGCCGGGCGCCCCATGCCACCCCACCCAATCCACCACCCAAGCCGCCTCATCCCAGCCCAGAGCAAAACGCCCTGGGTTTTCTCAGCGCAAAGAAACTAAACCTAAAACCGGGAGTTGCAACGCGACCAAAGGGCCCTTTCTCGGGATCAGGATGGGGAATGCGCCGTGTTGTCTAGACTCAGAAGGCTCACCTGTTGGGTGAGTCCCTTCCGCGGTCAAAAGCCCCCGCAAAAGCGGGTCCGCGAGACACGCCCAGGATGATGCCGGAGGCATCCCAGAAGGTAGCCGGTGGTGAGCGAAGCGACACCACCGGTTCCGCATCCCAAGGGAGCCCGCACCCCGGCAGGGGTGCCAGCGCGCTAGCCCCCAAAAAGCCCACGAGCGAGGAGAAAGCCTCCCGCGCCAGCGCTCCGCGCCCATCGAATACGATAGTCAACTCCCGATTTTAGGATAAAGCCC
>CANHIJ010000100.1 GCA_947460575.1 Verrucomicrobiales bacterium
ACCTACAATGGGCGGAGTTGGGTGGGTACGCCCCTAGCGGATCTGAGGGGTTATCTTAATTTGGTAGAGCGCAGCGTTTCTGAGCTCACCGTAGCCGGGGGAAGCGTCACTTTGAATTCTGGCGGCAGTTTGGTGGTGCAGCCTGGGGCCGGGATTGATGTATCGGCGGGCTGGGTTAACTATGGCGGCGGCGCGGTCCGCACCACGCGGCTGTGGCGCCAGGGTCACTTAGTGGATATAGCGGAGGCGACGCCGGATCGGCTTTATGAAGGCATTTACACCGGAGAGTTTCAAGAGGTGCATGCGCGCTGGGGAGTGACTCGGGGGTACCGGGTGCCGTGGATGACGGGGGAACACTTTGAGGCGGGTTATCTTCAGGGGGCGAATGCGGGGCGACTTGGTTTGAGTGGGTCGGCGATGGCGCTTGATGGAACGCTTTTGGGGAGGGCGGTGGTTGGTCCGCGGCAGCGGGCGGCGGAGGCCCGCGGGGGAATTTTGGATATCGATTTTGAGATCCAGCAGATGGAGGCTGGGAGTGCGCCGGATCCCTTGGTATCGCCCACGCCGCCGCGCTTGGAGATCGGAGAGTCGAGGCCAGCGGCGGCGGGGGGCTGGGATGCCGCGGGCCAGGCTTTGTCGCTAGGGGCAGATAGGGTTGCCCAGGTTTATCTCTCGCCCCGTTTGCTAGAATCGGCGGGGGGCGGTTTTGCCAGTTTGCAGGTGAGAAATCCTGACGGTGACATTGTGGTGCCGGAGGGCGTTCGCTTGGCCGCGCCGGTGGGCGGTTCGATTCGCTTGGAAGGAGCGAATCTACTGGTGGGCGGGGCGGTGGCGGCCCCGGCGGGGTCTTTGGCATTTTCCGCTTATAACATTTCACCGTCGGTGGCGGCGCGCTTGTTGTTGACGTCTGGGGCGCGTCCGGAAGCGAATGCGGGTCGCGGTCTGTTTCACTTAGGGGAGGGGGCGTTATTGGACGCCTCGGGTCCGGCGATCGACCAGCGGCGTCCGGACAGCGGAACCTTCCTGGATCCGCTTTTGACCGATGGGGGGAGCGTGAGCATTCGGAGTTATATGGCGGACTTGGCGTTGGGTGGACGGATTGACGTGTCGGGCGGGGTGTGGGCGCGAAGTGGGGGTGGGCTGAGCTATGGCAAAGCTGGATCGATGGAAATCGTGACTGGGCAGGACATCAACTTGCAGGCGGTCGATGGGGGCAGCTTGGTTTTGGGGAGTGCGCTGCAGGGGTATTCGGGGACGGCGACGGGAGGCAGTTTGAGCTTGCAGGCTGGGCTTATCCAGATCGGGGGGAGTTCGCCGCACCCGCTGGCCTTGCAGTTGCAGCCGACATTTTTCAACCAGGGTGGATTTTCACGCTTTAGTCTAACTGGTTTGGGGGCCCTGGCGCCCGCGGGATCAGGGGAGGACTTCTTGGCGGCAGTGTCGGTGGCGGAGGGGGTGATTTTGCGGCCGCGGGTGGAGTCGTGGCTGGGCCTAGGGTACGGAGGGGCGGGCGGCGGCCTGGGCTTGACTCCCTACTTAAAGCCGGAAGGCCTGCGGCCGCCGCTGCAGCTGAGCCTTACGGGCAAGGGGGTAAAAGATGAACTGGGGGGAAGCGCATTGGTTTACCGCGGGGACGTCAAGATCGGCCGGGGGGCCCAGCTTGGAACGGAGGCCATGGGATCCATTCGCTTAGCTGGGGACACGGTGGCGGTGTACGGAGAATTGAGCGCGCCGGGGGGGACAATTGGGGTGTCAGGCGGGAGCAGCTATTTAACGCTGGGGTCGCCGGCGGACTATGCGCAGGCGACGGTGCACTTGGCGCCAGCGGCGCGTTTGCTAGCGCGGGGAGCGGTGGTTTCGCAGGTGGATCGGTTTGGTCGGCGGCGGGGATCGGTGGTGCCGGGCGGGCGGATTACGGTGTCTGGGAATGTCATTGCGGAGGCTGGGGCGGTGCTGGATGTATCGGGTAGCACGGGAGTGTTAGACCTTTTGCCTGGGGAGCTTGGATTGGCCGCTGGGGGAGGGCTGGGGCAGCCAGGCGAGGCGCTGGTGCCGACGGGGAGCGGGGTCAATGGACCGCTCTATCAGAGTTTGGGGGTGGCCACGAGATTGGATAGCAGTGGGGGGAGCATTAGCCTGCGGGGGGACAGCATGCTCTTTAGCGATGCCACCTTGCGGGGTGCGGCGGGTGGGCCTACGGCGCAGGGGGGAAGCTTGGCGGTGGCTTCGCGGCGATTTATCTTGCCGGGCAGCGCCTCTAACACCGCGGAAACCAATCTGGTAGTCACGGCGCATGGGCCCGTGATTCCGCAAACCTTTAGTGGGTCTGCGATTGGGCAGGCGGTGCGGGGCGAGAGCGGCGCGGTGTTGCCGGGGCGGGGATATTTTGCGGCGGAAGCGTTTGGGCGCGGCGGGTTTAGTTCGCTCAGTTTGGGCGGCAACGTCGAGTTTCAGGGGCCGGTATCGATCGTGGCGGAGGAAACGCTGCGGGTGGCGGCGGGTGGGGTGATCCGGGCGGATGGGGTGGTCGACTTGCAGGCGCGCTATGCGGCGCTGGGGCAGGCGTTTATGGCCCCGCAACTGCCGGGGACTAATGCATTTTTATTTACGCAAACCCTAGCTTCTGGGGTAACGTCGGAGTATCAATTTGCGCCCACGGGTGGAAGGGCGGAGCTGAAGGTGGTGGCGGATTGGATCGACGTGGGGACCTTGAGTTTGCAGGGGATCGGGCTGACGCGTTTGAGTGCGGTGGGGGGAGACCTCCGGGGCAATGGAACCCTGCAGGCGGCGGGTCGGCTGGAGTTGAGCGCGGGACACATTTATCCGACGACGGGAAGTGCCTTCAATGTGGTGGTCTACGATGGGGCGGGAGGGCCGGGATCGCTGGCCATAGGGGGCAGCGGTTCGCGAGCGCTGCCGCTCTCGGCGGCGGGGCGGCTGAGCTTCTTTGCCAGCAGCATTGACCAGGGAGGGGTACTGCGAGCGCCCTTGGGTTCGATTCAACTGGGCTGGGATGGAACCGGGGTGGCGCCATTAGTGAATCCGGTGGCCGGTGCGGGGGCGGGATTGCCGGTGGCGCAGACTTTGCGATTGCTGGAGGGCAGCGAGACCTCGGTCTCGGCGGTGGACCCGGCTACGGGACTAGGACTGACCATTCCCTACGGCATGGTGCAAGGAGGGGAATCGTGGATAGCGCCATCAGGTCTGGACATTACGGCGCTGGGACCGCCAGAGCGGCGCCTCCAGTTTGGGGCCAAAAACTTATCGGCAGAGGCGGGATCGACGATTGACGTGCGGGGAGGGGGGGAGCTTTTAGCCTATCGATGGGTGCCGGGAACGGGAGGATCGCTGGACGTCCTAGCATCTAGTGGGAGTTTTGCGATTTTGCCAGGGTATGAAGCCGACTTGGCGCCTTATGCGCCCTTCAATGTAGGGGCCGAGATTTTTGGGGGCGACCCGGGCTATGCGAATGGCAGCTTGGCGGTCGGGCAGCGCCTGCACCTGGGGGAGAACGCTGGTTTGGGCGAGGGGGACTATACTCTGCTGCCGTCGCGCTATGCGCTTTTGCCGGGAGCTTGGCTAGTGAGTCCGGTGGCGGGTGGGGCGGCGGGAGCGGTGGCGATGCCGGATGGGAGCACTTTGGCCTCGGGCTATCAATATAGCGGGCGGGATCCAGGGGCGGGGGCGAGCATGCAGCGGCGCTGGGAATTGGCCCCGGGCAGCGTGGTGCGGCAGCGCTCGCGCTATGAGGAGTATCGCGGCAGCAGTTTTTTTGCGACGGCGGCAGCGGCTTTGAATTTGGCCACGCCGCGGCTGCCGGAGGACTCGGCGGGGCTGGTTTTCCAGGCCACTCAGGGATTGAGTTTGCATGGGAATATTTTGGCGCGTCCGCGGGGAATGGGGCGCGGGGCGGTGGTAGACATCAGCAGCCCAGTGGACATATTCATTGGGGGGCCTGGGGCGAGGGCGCCGCTGGGCAGCCTAGCGCTATCGGCAGGCCAGTTGAACTCGATTGGTGCGGAAAGCTTATTAGTTGGAGGCCTGCGGCGGAGCGGGACCAAGGGCACCGCAGTGGCGGTGAACACGGGTCGGCTGACCTTGGATAACGCAGGGCAGGCCTTGACGGGGGCCGATGTGATATTGGTGGCGCGGGAATCTTTGGAGTTGGTGGATGGGGCGCGGTTGGAGGCGGCGGGTGGGGCGGCGGAGCCTTTGGAGTTGGGGGCCGCAGGGGTGGCGGGCAGTGGGAATGGATTATTGGTGCGGGCATCGGGGGACCTCGGGGCGGGGGTGGCGCGCGTGGGGGTGGTCGCGGGGGCCGGGGGGCAATTGAAGGTGGGGAACGGAGTGCGGCTGAGTGGAGGCAGTTTGACTTTGGATTCGACGGCTGGGGCGCAGTTGAGCGAGACGGCGGTCTTGGATGCGGCGACGGTCAATTTGAGCAGTGGGCAGATCAGCGTATTGCGGGACAATCCGGGGGCGCTGCCGAGTGGGGCGGGCCTGGTATTGGCGGGGCAGGCGCTCGCTTCCCTGGAGCAGAATTCTACTAACCTTAATTTATTAAGCTATACTTCGATTGATTTTTATGGCCGCGGCGCGGTGCAGCTGCCGGGATCGCTGGGGCTGAGCGCGGGCCAGCTGCGGGGTTTCAACCAGGATGGGGGGGAGTTAGCGCTGGAGGCTGGGGTGGTGACATTGGACAATCGAGCTGGGGCTGGGGTGGCCGGAGTGGGCCCTGCGGGTAGTGGCAGTTTAAAACTGGCGGCTGGGCGGATTGTGCTGGGGGCGGGGAATGTGCGAGTGGATCAATTTGGGGCGTTGGAACTGGAAGCGGGCGGGGGGTTGGCGGTGAGTGGGGATGGGAGTTTGGACGTGCAGGGAGCGCTGCGGGGGCGCATGCCGAGCGTGGTGGCGGAGGGCGGGGCGGACTATGCGGTGCGCGCTGGTGGGGCGTTAGAGTTGGGGGGAATGCAGGGTTCCGCGGCGCCGGTGGGTTCGCTGGGTGGGGCACTGTTGCTGCAAGGGGCTTCGGTGCGATTGGGAACGGAAGTCGTGCTTCCAAGCGGAACCGTGACGCTGCGGGCCACGGATGGCGACTTGGTAGTCACGGGAATAATCCTAGCAAATGGGCGCGAGCAAAGCATGGGGGACGTGACGCGCTATAGCAATGCGGGGAAAGTGGCGCTGCAGGCGGACCGGGGAAGCATTCGCTTAGAGGCGGGCTCCTTGGTGGATGTGGCTGGGGCGAGCGGCGGGGGAGATGGCGGCGCCCTGACGCTTTCGGCACCTGGGGGGAGCCTATCCGCGGGGGGGACCTTGCGGGGCGGGGGAGTGGGGCGGGCGGGTTCGGTGGCGGTGGATTTGCGGGCGCTGCCGAGGTTGTCGGCGATTTCTGGAGCTTTTGACGGGGGCGGCTTTTTTGGGGAGCGGGCGTTCCGGGTGCGGACTGGGGACGTGCTGGTGGACGGGGTGAGCCGGGCGAGTCGCTTCCAGCTGGCGGCGGACCAGGGAAGCATCCAGGTGGTAGGGACGGTGGATGCTTCGGGGAAGACGGGCGGGGAGATCGCCTTGGCAGCGCAGCAAAGTGTGAAGGTGGAGTCGGGGGCGCGGCTGACGGTGGCAGGAGAAGGCTTTGACCGGGCCGGCAAGGGTGGTTTGATCCGCTTGGAGGCGGGGAGTCAAACGGGCGGGGCGGTTTCCCCCGGTGCCGTGCTCGACTTGGCAAGCGGGGCCGTGTTAGACATGTCGGTGGCATCATGGGTCGGGGGATCCGCGCTGGTGCCGGGAAGCAGCGCATTTCAGGGGCAATTCAGCGGGACCTTGCAGCTGCGGGCGCCGCGGACGGCGGGGGGGACGGACTTGGCGATCCAGCCCTTGGCGAGTCAGCTAGTGGGAGCCTCGGCGATTGTGGCGGAGGGCTATCAACTGTACGACCTTACGGCTAGTGGAGGGGCGATTTCGGCGGCGGTGCAGAGCGAGATTCGGAGCCAGGGTCTGGCGTTTGGCAGCCACCTGGGGGCGGTGGAGAACCGCCTATTGTCAGGGGGCGGGGCCAGCGGATGGGCGGGCCTATTGGTGGTGGTTCCGGGGGCGGAGTTGATCAACCGGACTGGAGACCTGACGTTAGGGAGCGCGGGATCGACGCGCACGGCGGACTGGGATTTGTCGGGGTATCGATTTGGCGCCAAGGCGGCGCCTGGGGTCCTGACGCTGCGAGCGGCGGGGAATTTGGTTTTCTATAACAGCGTGAGCGATGGATTCGCGGGTGGGACGAGTCTGTGGCTGGCGCCGTTGATGGCGCAGAATCCGCTTTTGCCGATCAATGCGCAGTCGTGGAGTTATCGGTTTACCGCGGGGGCGGATTTGGGCGGGGCGGCGCCGGGGACGACATTGGGGATGAGCCAGTTGGGGGCGGAACGGGGTTCGCTGCTCTTGGGAAAAAACTATGGGAATGCGGCATTTGTAAGTGGGGCCAATGGGCTGACGGCGACGGCGCTGGACAATGGGAATCGGCTGCAGGTGATCCGGACAGGCTCGGGAAGTATCGAGTTGGCTGCGGGAAGGGACGTGCGCCTGATGAATGTATTTTCTACGATATATACCGCAGGGACGGCGGTAGCGGCGCCGACTAGCCTATTCGTGGCGAACGATTTTAGTTTGCCAGTGCTCGAAGGGACGCTGAACAATGTGACCACGGTATTGGGCAAGCAGCAGCAGAACTATCCGGCGCAGTATGCGATGGGCGGGGGCAATGTGCGGGTCGCGGCGGGAAATGATGTGGCGCGCTACACTTTGAGCGCGGCGGGGAGTTTGATTGACGACACCTCGCGGCAGATTCCGGGGAACTGGCTCTATCGGCGCGGCTATGTGGATCCGGCGACGGGAGAATACGGGATGACGGGAGCCACCCAGGGCGGGGCCTCCATCGTGGATCCGGCGGGGTCGACCACGTGGTGGATTGACTACAGCAATTTTTTCCAGGGCATCGGGGCGCTGGGGGGGGGGAATATTGGCATCGCGGCGGGGCATGATGTGCGCAACGTGGACGCGGTGGCGCCGACCAATGCGCGGGCGGCGAAGGGGCGGCCGGATGCCAGCCGGTTCCTTGAGTTGGGCGGCGGGGATGTGGCGATTCGGGCGGGGGCGGACATTGTGGGGGGCACCTACTATGTCGAGCGCGGGATGGGTTTGCTGGAGGCGGGTGGGGAGATCGCGCTGGATTCGCGGGTGGTGGGCAGCGCGAGCGCCTTCAATCCGCGATCGCCGTCGCAGGGAATCCTGGCGGGGCTGAATAACCCAACCGTGACGGATGCGGAGGCATGGATTCCAACCTTGTTATTTTTGGGCCGCGGCGGGTTTGATTTGCGGGCGGGCGGAGATGTTTTGTTGGGATCGGTGGCGAACCCGTTTTTGGCGCCGGGGGGGATTGGGAACAAGTATTGGTACAAGAGTTATTTTTCGACCTACGGGGAGGAGAGCGGGGTGGCGGTGACGAGTTTGAATGGAGACATCACGCACCGGTTGGCGGTGACGCTGCCGGACGGGCTAGGGCCGGTGCCGGTGTTGCAAGCTTGGATTCAGACGCAGAATCAATTTAACACCCAGTTCAACGTGACGGGGCTATCGTCTAACCGCCAACCATGGCTTCGCCTAGCGGAGGCGGATGTGGGGCAATTAACCACGGCGCTGAGCGTATTGCCGCCGCACTGGAAATCCACCGCGCTGGCCGGGGACATCCGGATTGTGGGGGACATGACCCTGCATCCGGCGCCGCTGGGATCGCTGGAGTTGGTCGCGGGGGGAAGCGTGCAGGGGCTGAATGCGACGGGGTTGTCAGATTACATTGACAGCGGCCGGGTGACCCGGGTATGGGCCGCGGCGGCGATCAACCTATCGGATGCCAATCCGCTGACGATGGCATCGGCGACTCGGCCCTTGGCCTATCATGGAGTGGCGGAGTTGAATGAGAGCACCCATTTGCCAGGGGCGCTGGCGTCGGCGCGGGGCGGGGCGGCCTTGCTCGCGGGGTTAGACGCGATGTTTGACGAAAGCGGATCCTACGCCGGGCGGTATGCGGCGTCGCAGACGAAGCAGTCGCTGCACGCGGCTGGGGTGCTGCATGCCGGGGACCGCGATCCGCTGCGGATTTATGCGTTGGGCGGCGACATTTCTGGTTTGACCCTTTATAGCGCGAAGGCCAGTCGGTTGTTGTCGGGGCGGGACATAACCGATGTGTCGCTGTACCTGCAAAATGCGCGCGACCAGGACTACAGCGTGGTGGCGGCGGGGCGGGATATCTTGCCGTACAATCCGAACTCGCCGCAGCGGGCGCTGGCGGCGGCGGCGGGGAATTTGTTGACGCGGGAACAGGCGCCGTTGGTTGGGGACTTGCAGATTGGTGGGGGCGGGGCCCTGGAGCTATTGGCGGGGCGAAAATTGACCCTGGGCTCGGCTCCGCTGGGTTCGGATGGGACGGGCGAAGGGATTTCGAGCATTGGAAATTTGCGCAATCCGTTTTTGGCGGTTTCTGGGGCGGATTTGGTAGTAGCGGCGGGATTGGGAAGCGCGGCCGGGTTGGAGGATAGCGGATTGGGCTTGGAGGAATTTACGGCGCAATACGTGCTAGGAGGAGACGGGGCGCGCTACTTGGCGGAGCTGGGGGTGAGCGATTTTGCGGGTCGCCCGGTGGATGAGCAGCGGCGCATTGCGCTGGAAGTTTTTTACCTAGTGCTGCGCGATGCGGGGCGAGGATACCCGGAGACCGGGAACTACGATGGCGGAACGGCGGCGGCGGCGGTATTGTTTGGGGGGATAACGGGCGCGGGCGACATCAACTTGTCTTCGCGGTCCTTGAAGACGCGGGCGGAGGGGGCGATCAGCGTGTTGGCGCCGACGGGCAAAGTTAGCCTGGGAACCAACCTGGGGAGCGGCTTGGTGCCGCCTGGCATTATTACCGAGGCGGGGGGGGACATTTCGATTTTCGCCAAGGGGAACATCGACGTTGGGGTGCTGCGGATATTCACGCTGCGGGGGGGCAACATCATTATTTGGTCCTCCGAGGGGGATGTCGCGGCCGGTTCGTCGTCGAAGACGGTGGCGGCGGCGCCTCCCACGCGGGTGGTGATTGATTCGCAGAGTGCGGATGTGGCGACCGATCTAGCGGGGCTATCGACGGGGGGGGGGATTGGGGTGTTGGCGACGGTGAAGAACGTGGCGCCGGGGGACGTGGATTTAATCGCGCCCCTGGGGGCGGTGGATGCGGGAGATGCGGGGATTCGCTCGGCGGGGAATTTGACGATCGCGGCGGCCCAGGTTTTGAATGCGGGGAACATCGCGGTAAGCGGGAGCAGCACGGGGGCGCCTGCGGTAGCAGCTCCGGCGGCGGCGGCAGCTCCGGCGGCGGCGGCACCTCCTCCTCCGGCGGCGGCGGCGCGGCCTGCGGGGTCGGATGCCGCGGCGCAAGCGGCGGCCAGTTCTGCGGCCTCCCAAGCGGAGGCCCCGCTCTCGGATATCGAAGTCACGGTGATCGGCTATGGGGGCAGCGATGACGGCGATGACGGCGAGAGCGAAGAGGAGAGGCGTCGGCGGGCGGCGGCGCAAAAGGCGGCGGCGGATGATGCGGCGGCGCGCTGAGAGTTGCGGGCTGCGGGGTGGCCGGAGGTGCCGGAATTGTCACCGCCTATCCCTGATAGGGTTACGATTTGGTCACATAGAGGCGCTATGTGGCGAAATCGGAACAATGCCAAAATTGAGTATGTCGAATTTCGTCTCAAAGATTGGATTGTCGCTAATCGGTGGATCGAAACAGGATTCTGGGGTCGGCGATTAACTCTGCTAACTTGTTCAAAATATGACAACTTTTCAAACTGTGTGGATTGGGGCGGCAGCGATGGGCTTGCTGGTTTTGCCGGTGGCCGGGGAGACTGTCAAGGTCGCGCCTGGGGATCTGCTGCTGGGTTTTTATGAAGTGAGTGAGGATGGGGCCGGGGTGGGATCGAACACGTATGTGTTGAATATGGGGCCGGGTTCGTTTTGGCGGGAGAACACCGCGGCATCGGTTTTGGTGGGGAATATTTCGGCGGATCTGGAGGATGCGTTTGGGGCGGGATGGCAGGAGAATGGGCGACTGCGGGCCGGGGCCGTGGGGGTGGTGGGGCCGACGGATCCGCTGACGTCAGGGGATCCGGTGCGCACGGTGTACTATTCGCAGGGGGCGGCCTCTTTTGCGGCTGGGGCCACTAATCCACTGGTGCTCTCGAATAGCCAAATGGGCAGTGTGTCGACGCAATTGAAGACTTTTTCGGTCGAAATGAATGGCAAGCCGTCTGGGGCGAATGCGGCGGGGACGAAGTTGGCGACATCGGCGAACAACAATTACGCGGCGTTTCAGCCGCCGCTGACGACGACGAGTTTCGGTATTTCGGCGAGCCCGAACGGATCGTTTGGAGTGGGGGCGATCGGGAATGCGGGCGGGCACGGGGTGGAGTTGGCCCTGGATGTCTATCGGCTGCTATTCAGCACGGTGGGGGCGGATTTGACGGCCGGTTTGTCGAGCGGCAATGCGGTGGCCAAGCAGGGGCAGTATGTGGGGACCTTTACGGTCGATGCGGACGGGGTGGTGCGGATGGAGCGGCCGACCCCTCCGACGGCTTCGGGGTATGCGGAATGGGCGGCGGGGCAAGGGCTGACGGGCGCTGCGGCGCTGCCGCAGGCTGATCCTGACAAAGATGGCATCGCCAATAGTGTGGAGTTTGTAATTGGGGGGCGTGCGGCGGTCGCTGGGGATGCCGCTTTGCTGCCATGGGCGGTAAGGAGCGGGGGGGTCTTGGAATTCCGGTATCGTCGCAGCGATGCCTCGGCCTATTTAGCGCCGTCGGTGGAGACCGCGGCGCAGTTGGAGGGGCCTTGGACGCTGGCGGTTTCTGGGGTTGGCGGGATTGCCGTGGGAGTGGAGAATGACTTTCACGGGGCTGGTATGGATAGGGTCACGGTGCAGATTCCGGCTGCGGGCGAAAGATTATTCGCTAGGCTTCGGGTGACAGTTCCGTGATATTCGCGAGTGGCGAAAGTGTTGCTATGTGGAAATTGTGTTTAAAGCGCGATCGATAAAACTAGAGGAGCTGCCGGGAAACTGCTCAATGCGGCGCGGGCGGCAACTCCACAATAAACACACATGAAAAAACACATAGCATACCTTCTCTGGGTTGGAGCGATTTTAACGGGAGTGCATCCTGCGGCAGCCGCGCTCACGGTGAGTCCTGGAGATCTTTTGATGGGCTTTGCCAAGGTCAACGCCGCCGGGACTGGCTACGAGGGCCAGACCTACGTATACAACCTGGGTTCCTCGCAGAGTTATCGGAGCGGCATGGCGCTGCCGACGTCTTTGGGGAACTTCAATGCGGATCTAAGCACTGCTTTTGGGAGCAGCTGGTACAACGATGCCACGGTGCGCTGGGGGATCGTAGGAGTGGTGGGGCCGACCGACGCTCTCACGGGGGGAGACCCGGCGCGGACGACCTATTTTTCGCAGGACTATTTGGGCGAGGCGGGCGGCTCGGCGGCGGTGACTTTCAACAGCAGCAACCGGGGGTCGCTTTCTACTAACTTGAAGTCTTTTTTCAACACTATGAACGGCGTGGCCGTCAATGGGGCGGTGGATGGCGGGGCCCTTTATGCGGGGACTTCCGTGAATAGTTTTAGTTCGTTTTTGCCCCCCGGACCTTCGACGTATTTTGGGGTGGGGGTTAATCCGCTGACGGCGATGAGTGGGGCCTCGCAGGCTGGGCTAGACGTTTACCGGACCCTGCACAGCGCCACCGGAGCGGACCTCACTTCAGCCCTCGATAGCAATGCGGTGGTTGGCGCGGGGCAATACCTCGGGACGTTTACTTTATCGGATGCGGGGGGCTTGGCCTTTGTGCCGGAGCCGTCCGCGGGAGTGCTGTCGCTGCTCGGCATGTGTCTCTTTTTGCGCCGCCGCCGGGCTTGATTTTTAAATTTTTATCCATTTCTCCACACAAATACATACTATGAAATCCAAACTCATTCTAGGCTTGGCATCTTTGGCGGCCCTTGCTGGTGCTGCATCTGCGCAGACGGTGGTCGACCTGACTGGTTCGACGGCGGCGCGGTCTTCGACGCATGCGGCAATTTTGGCTACGATAACCGTGAGCAGCTATGCGTATGAGGGCAATGCGGCCGCGGCTAGTGCCAACCGGGCAATTTACCACGGCACCTACGCGGGGAATCCCTTTATCATCCGGACGTATTGGGCGGGTTCGGTGAACGGGGTGCGGGACGTGGCGCAGCAGATTCAGCAGACCCAGTTGTTGGACAAGTCGGTGTTGGGGACGCTCGCGGGGCAGCAAATTACGACCGCGCCGACCTTGGCAGCGGCTTCGGCGGAGACGGCGCCGGAGATTGGCTACTCGGATGTATTCCAGTCTTCGACTGCCTTTACCTCGCCCTCGTTGGTGGTGGAGGACGAGGTGGGCATTATCCCGTTCAAGTGGTTTAAGAACGAGGGCGCTTCGGCGGGGCTGACCAACATGACGCCGCTATTGGGTCGGGCGATTTACGGGTCGCTCGGCGAGTTGCCGCTTTCGCTGTTTAGCGGAGTGGCGGCGGATGCGAGCCGGACGGTTTACGCCACGGGGCGGAATGCGGATTCTGGGAGCCGGATTACCACGATGGCGGAGTTGGGGTACAGCGTGTTTTTGGATGTGAACCAGAACACGTTTACGTCGAGCGCTGGGGTCATCACGGCGGTCACTTTTACGGGGAACAGCGGGTACTCTAGTGGGGGAAACTATTCCCAGGCGGTGCTGGGTTCTACCTGGGCGGATGCGGACATCGTGGGCTACCTGGGATCGTCGGACTGGGCGAATGCGCTGTCGGCTGGGGCGGTGGAATTGACCTGGAATGGGGTGCCGTATTCGAGCACCGCGGTGCAGCAGGGGCGCTATACGTTCTGGGGTTACCTGCACCAGAACCGCATGGCGCTGACCGGGAATGCGCTGAGTTTCTACAACGCGCTGAAGACTTCGCTGCAGGCCAATCCCGGGAGTTTGTTGGTCAAGGATGACGCCAACATGGCGGTGGCGCGGGATGGAGATGGAGCGCCCGTCTTCCCTAAATAAGGTTGTTTGATTTCAACTTGCTGAATGGGGGCCAGCGCGGGAATCGATCCGCGCTGGCCTTTTGGCGCCCACGCTGATGCATTGGTTTTTTCGGATATTTTGCGGCGTCTTCCTGGCGGCGGCTGTGGGGGCATGGATTCATTGGCGGGGTGCCGGGGAAACGCGGGCGGCGGGGCATGGGTTTCGGCCAGTCGGTTTTGGGGCGGGCTCGGCAGGAGGCTTGGAGGGAGCGGGGAGGGGAGGGGCGCGCGCGGCCGCGGAGGGCCCAGCGGATTGGGAGGGGGTGATGACAGCTGAAGTTTGGGCGAAGGCTCGGTGGATGGAGTGGGCGGGGTCGATCGAGCAGGGGAGGGGCGAGGCATTGCCGAGCGGGACAGTTGTCAGCGGTGATTTGGTTGGTGGGGATTCGTCGAGAGGGGAATCGTTGAGCGGGGAGGCTTCGGGCGAGGAGGCGGTGAGCGAGTCCGCGGTGGGGGCTGTCATCGGGGTGATGAATTGGGCGATTCCGCGGGGGGCGGCGGGCGAGGGGCGACCACTATTTTTGCGGTTGGGGGCTGGGCGGGGCGAGAGCGCGGTGGAGGAGCGGGCGCTGCGGAAGGCGGAGGCCTTGTTTGGGGAGGCGATGGAGGCGGCGCCGAGCCGGGATCCTGAAGATCCGATTTATGAGGATTGGTGGCGGGCGGCGCGGCAGCGAGGGGAGAATTATTTGCGCTTGGCGCTGGGGTGGGATCGCTTCAATCGGCTGAGCCGAGCGGCGCTGGAGGGGGAACTGGAGAAGGCGGGGCGCTAAGCCTAAAATCGGGAGTTGACTATCGTATTCGATGGGTCCGGAGCGCTGGCGTGGGAGGCTTTCTTCTCGCTCGTGGGCTTTTGGGGGGCGGCCGCGCTGGCACCCCTGCCGGGGTGCGGGCCCCCTTGGGATGAGGGGACCGGTGGTGTCGCTTTGCTCAACCACCGGCTACCTTCTGGGATGCCTCCGGCATCAGGATGTCGCTGGTATCAGGCGGGGATGTCGCTGGCATTGCCGCTGGGCGTGTTGTCACCGGCATTATCCTGGGCGGGTCGCGCGGACCCGCTTTTGCGGGGGCTTTTGACTGCGGAAGGGACTCACCAAACAGGTGAGCCTTCTGAGTCTAGAGCACACCGCTCATTGCCCATTCTGATCCCGATAAAGGGCCCTTTGGTCGCGTGGCAACTCCCGGTTTTAGCCTACGGTCGCTGGGGACCGCTGGGGAGCGGGTTTGCGGGCACAAAAAACCGGACTGGGCGGGGGGCCGAGTCCGGTGATTTGGGGAGAGGCTAGTTGGAGCGGGCGAAGGAGGAGAGTTTGCCGTAGCTGTTGAGGAGGGCGGCCTGTTCGTCCTTGTCGAGTTCGCTCATGAGGTCGACCAAGCTGCCGGTGATGTCTTCGCGCATGCGGTCGACGAGGTCGACGCCCTTGGGGGTGATTTGGACCATGACTTTGCGGCGGTCTTCGCTGGCGTGGAGGCGTTCGACGTAGCCGAGTTTTTCGAGGCGGTCGACCAGGCCGGTGGCGGCGGCGGTGCTGTGGCCCATCTTTTTGGAAATATCGGTCATGGTGAGAAACTTCTCATTGGCGAGATAACCGAGGAGGAAAAACTGGGCGAAGGAGACGTTGCCTTTGTTGAGCTCTTTGGAAAGGTTGAGGAGGAAAGAGCGCTGGGTGAACATGATGAAGTCCGCCAGTTTTCCGGCATCCTTGCGGATGAGAGTGTCTTCGTCGGTTGCGGTTTGCATGGGAGAGAAGGGGTGGGGGTTGGACTCGAACGAGTGCTGTAAATCGTGGTAATTATGGAGAATATATTACTTAACTTGTCTTGAAATCAAGGAGTTTTGTCTAATTTCCATAATTTTTTGCCAAAAGCGCGGAGCTTGCCCCTGAATCTTCCTCAAAATGGGAAGAATATCAAGACTGAATCTCGGAAATTGTAAAATCTTAGGTCACTACCCTTGTCTAGGCATATTGATTATCTGCATTTTGCCTAGAGCTGCCCCGGGGCCCTGCCCGGGATGAGGCCGGGGTCCTGCCGGGGGCAATGGCCGGGGGGTTGACTGGGGGGCAGATCAGGGAGGTTCGCCGAGGTCTAAGGGCGGGGCGGGGAGGAGGCGGAGGGGGGCGTGTTGGGGGAGGGCGAGGGAGGGGTCGGAGGCGAGGAGGTTGGCGGCGAGGCGGCGGGCGAGGCGGACGAGGGCGCTGTCGCGGATGAGGTCGCCGAGGACGAGGTTGGCGAGGCCGCTTTGGGCGGTGCCGAGGAGGTCGCCGGGGCCGCGGAGGAGGAGGTCGGCTTCGGCGATGGCGAAGCCGTCGGTGGTGGCGGCGAGGGTGTGGAGGCGTTGGAGGGCTGGGGCATTTTTGCCGGAGGCGGCGAGGATGCAGAAGCTTTTGTGTGGGCCGCGGCCGATGCGGCCGCGGAGTTGGTGGAGTTGGGCGAGGCCGAAGCGTTCGGGTTCGAAGATGATCATGACGGAGGCGTTGGGGACGTCGACGCCGACTTCGATGACGCTGGTGGAGACGAGGGCGGCGAAGTGGTTGGCGCGGAAGCTTTGCATGACGGCTTCTTTTTGGTCTGGGGGGAGGCGGCCGTGGAGGAGTCCGACGGGGTGAGGGGCGAGTCTTTTTTGCCAGGCGAGGTGTTCTTTGGTGGCGGCTTGGAGGGCGAGGGAGTCGCTTTCGTCGATGAGAGGGTAGACGAGGTAGGCCTGGCGGCCTTGGTCGAATTGGTCTTTGAGGAAGGAGGCGATTTGGGCGGGGTCGGGCTGGAGGCGGACGGCGGTGGTGATGGGGCGGCGGCCGGCGGGGAGTTCGT
>CANHIJ010000101.1 GCA_947460575.1 Verrucomicrobiales bacterium
GGCCACTGAACTTGAGCGGACTGAGGTGGACCACGAAGACCGGGTCACTGGCTAAGCTTTGATTGGGCTGGACCTATGCGCAGGAGAACTCGAACAAATCACAAACTTCGTGACAGCCAAACGAAAGTAGTTAATGCCGGATATAAATATCCGCGTGGCGCTGGAGGCGCGTGAGAAAAAAAACCAAAATTAGCAGATCTCAAACAATTTCAACCTGCATCTAGCGCAGGTTTTGGAATGAAATAATAAACTGTTGCACGGAGCATGGGGGCGTGTGCAGGTGGGGAGCCTTGTCCGCAAAAAGTCCGAAATCGGAATATGAGAATTATACATTAATTTTTAATAAGTTGTAAATTCTGGAACGTCATATATCAGCTATAAAAATATTTTGCGCGGGCACATCTGGGAACCCTTGGCTTTGGCAAGGACTATGCCAGCCTGGACCAGGTCTGAGGCAGCGGAGGCGGGTATGGGGTGGCGGAGATTTGGCAGCGCTGGGCCCGCCGCTGGGTGGCGGGTTTTTTTGGGATGGTGCGGGCCCCTCCGGGTCGATGCGGTCAGCGGGGAGGGGGCTCTCGGCTGCGGCCGTCCCGGAAGAAAATGGTCGGGGAGCCATGAAAGCAGGGTGGGCCCAGGGCAGTCGGGTGAATTCAGCGCGTCAGTTTCAGATGCTGCGGTGGGTGGCCACGGGTAGTGGTGGGTTCGACTGACTGGCTGGTACCGTTTGCGTTGGGCGTGCCCTCGGGTGGCGGGTGGTATGGTGGTCGGGCATTCCCAGCGGCGCAAATTACCCGGCAGCGGCGGCAAATTACCTGGTAAATTGGGCTACCTGGCGTGAGCGCAAATTACCTGGTGAGCGCAAATTACCTGGCAAATTGGACTTACCTGGCAAATTGGACTTCCTGGTGAGCGGAGATTACCTGGCAAATAGGAGGGCCGTTGGGCCGGGGGAGCGCGAATGGCGGTCCCGGGTGAGGTCGTGAGCGGTGCGGGCGGGTTGAAGGGCGCGATTACTCGGCAAAGGGCGCCAAAGGGCGCCAAAGGGCGTCCATCTGGGGATCAGTGGCGGGCCCCTTGCAGAGCGGACGAGGCCGATCTCGGACCTTGGGCGAAGATTGCATGGAAAAGAGGGGTCGCTGGTAGTTAACTTAAATTACCCGGTACTTAAATTACCCGGCAAATAGGGGTTGGCGGGCCTTGCCGGCAAATAGGGGTTCTCGGCAAATAGGGGTTCTTGCGGGGCCACGGTCGAAGGGCTTGTAGATTACCCGGCAAATAGGCGGGCCTTGGGGTCCTGTTTAAGGGCCCGTGGATTAAATAGGGGGCCTCTCCTGGTGGCGGAAATTACCCGGCAAATAGGGGGGCGCCCGCGCCAGGGAACGCTTCCTCAGGCCAGATCTGACGAAATCTGCCCGCGCATCGGCACTGGGGAGGGGTGGCCGGGTGGAAAATTTTGTTTGGCTGCGACGAAAATCTGCTACTTGTGGGATGTGGCCATGTTGAAAATCTTTTTGAGTTTGAGTTTGCTGTCGAGTGGGGTGGCGGTGGGGTCGGGGTTGGTGGTGGGGGCGCTGGGGGGGAGTTCGTTGGGTGCGGGGGCGAAGGGGCAGATTTTGGTGGAGGAATTGAATTGTGCGGGATGCCACGGTGGGGGAGGCGGATTGAAGGAGCGGTCGAAAGTGTCGCCGCGGTTGGCGGAGGTGGGGGCGCGGGTGAATCCGGCGTATTTGGAGGCGTATCTTCGGGATCCGCAGGGGACTAAGCCGGGGAGTTTGATGCCGGATGTGCTGGGGAAATTGGGGGAAGCGGAGCGGGGGGAGGTGGCGCGGGAGTTGACGCATTTTTTGCTGTCGGGGAAGGGTTCGCATTTTGCGCTTGAGGCGCCGGACGCGGTGGCGGCGAAGGCGGGGCGGGAGTTGTTTGAGGCGCGGGGCTGTGCGGCGTGCCATGCGCCGCGGGATGCGGCGGGGGTGGAGTTGGCGGTTGGGGGGTCGGTGGCGCTGGGGGCGCTGGAGGGGAAGTACAGTTTGCGGAGTTTGGCGGCCTTTTTGCGGGATCCGCTGGCGAGTCGGCCGTCGGGGCGGATGCCGGACATGCGCTTGGCGGGGGGGGAGGCCGAGCAGGTGGCGCAGTATTTGTTGCAGGGCACGCGGGTGCCGGGATCGCTGGGATATACGCTGTATCGGGGGCGGGTATGGGAGGGGCTGGGGAGCGATGAGGTGAAGGCGGAGCGGGCTGGGCAGGTGGAGGATTTTTCTTTGGAGCGATTTGGCAAAGTGGGGCACCACACGGCGATCGCGTTTGCGGGGTGGATGCAGGTGGGGCAGGCGGGGCGGCACGCTTTTTTTCTGACGATGAATGGGGGGTCGCTGCGGGTGGGAGGGCAGGTGGTGGTGAATCAGGAGCCGAGTGACCGGAGGGGGGTAAAGGAATTGGAGGGGTCGGCGGAGCTGAAGGCGGGGTGGAATCGGATAGAATTGACGTATTTTCACACGGGTCAGGAGCCGAAATTTTCCTTGGAGATGGCGGGGCCGGACGGGGAGAGGGGAGCGATAGGGGCGGAGCGGCTCTCGGTTTCGGAGGAGGCGGTGGCGAGCTTGCCGCGGTTTGTGGTGGACGAGGGCTTAGCGGCGCGGGGGCGGGAGGCGTTTGGGAGGTTGGGCTGTGCGAATTGCCACGGGGACGTGGGGGTGGCGCGGGTGGAAGGCTTGGGTTGGGGGTCGATGCAGGGCGGGAAGGGTTGCCTGAGCGAGGGGGGCGGTGAGGGAGTGCGCTTTGCGCTGAGTGCGGAGCAGCGGGGGTGGATTGGGGAGGCCTTGCCGGGGGTGGAGCGGGTGGAGCGGAGCGTGCCGGAGCGGGTGGACGAGACGTTGGTGCGGTTAAACTGTTTGGCTTGCCACGAGCGGCGTGGGCTTGGCGGGGTGGCGGCGGAGCGGCGGGGGCTTTTTCGGGGGAGTCAGGCGGCGCTGGGGGACCAGGGTCGGCTGCCGCCGCCGCTGTCGGATGTGGGGGCCAAGTTGACGCCGGGGTGGATTCGTTCTGTCTTGTTAGAAGGGAAGCGGCAGCGGGGGTATATGGAGGCGAGCATGCCGCAATTTGGCGAGGCGCAGGTGGGGCACTTGGTGGAAATGTTTGGCCAGGTGGATGCGTTAGAAAAGGCGGAGATTCCGCGGGTGGGTAATCTTTTGGAGTCGAAGGCGGCGGGGTATGAGATGATGGGGGTCAATGGGCTGAGCTGCATTACGTGCCATGAATTCAACGGGCAGAAATCGGGGGAGGTGAGTGCCTTGGACATCGGGCGGGTCACGGAGCGGCTGCAGAAGAACTGGTTTCACTTGTATATGCGGCAGCCGTCGCGTTTTCACCCGACGGTGATCATGCCGGGGTATTGGCCGGATGGGCGGTCGATTCGGCCGGAGATTTTGGGAGGGGATGCGGGGTCGCAGATTGAGGCCTTGTGGGCTTATTTGGAGGAGGGGAGTCGGGCGAAGAAGCCGTTGGGATTGTCGCGGCAGGCGAACGAATTGCGGGTGGGGGATGTGGCGGAGCTGTGCCGGGGGCAGAGTCCGGTGGGGTATCGGGGGATCGGAGTGGGATATCCTGGGGGGATTCATTTGGCGTTTGATTCTGGGGAGATGGCGTTGCGGCAGGTGTGGAAGGGGGAATTTGCGCGGGTGGATCTGGGTTCGTTCCATCCGCTGGGGAGGGAATCGATCTCTTTTCCGGCGGGGATTCCGTTTTATCGATTGAAGTCGATGGAGGACAACTGGCCGTACAAGGGGAAGACGAATTATGGGTTTCCGCAGGACCAAGGGTATCAGTTTCGGGGGTACTCCTTGGATGCGGCGCGGCGGCCGACGTTTCGGTATCAGTATGGGGCGGTGGGGGTGGAAGATTTTTTTGAGGACGTGCTGGACGGGGCAGGGCGGGCGTATTTTCGGCGGACCTTTCAGTTTGAGGCGGCGGGGGCGCCGGAGTTGTTTTATTTTCGGGCGGGGGCGGGAGAGGTAGTGGAGGAGTTAGGAGAACGGCGGTTTAAGATCGACGGGCTGGAGCTGCGCATTGTCGGGGGGCCCGCGGGGCAGGTGCGGCCGGGGAGTCCGCGCGAAGTGCTCATACCGCTGCGCCTGGCGGCGGGGCGATCCACTCTCACTTTGGAATACCAATGGTAAAATACATTCTAACAATAGCGCTGTTGGCGTCGCTGCCTTTAACGCGGCTGGAAGCGGATGAGGATCTGGGGGCGATGTGGGGGAGTGCGCGGGAGGAGGCGAACTATTATCCGATCGTGAGCCTGCCGATTCCGCCGGGGGTGCCGATGCGGCCGGGGAGTTTTGAGATTTTGCCGGACGGGCGGCTGGCGGTGGGGACGCGGCGGGGGGACATTTATTTTGTGAAGGGGGCGTTTGATGTGCCGCCGAAGCCGGAGTTTCACTTATTTGCGAGTGGGTTGGATGAGGTTTTTGGGGTATCGTGGAAGGATGGGGCGATGACGGCGACGAGTTGGGCCGAGGTGACGCGGATTTCGGATGAGGACGGGGACGAGGTGGCGGATCGCTACGACACCTTGACGAACAACTGGGGTTATGCGGAGGGGCATGAATTTGCCTTTGGATCGAAGCACGATGTGGAGGGCAACATATGGGTGGCGCTGGGGTTGAGCGGTTCGTATGAGTCGCACAACTTGTTTCGAGGGTGGGCGGTGAAAGTGACGCCTGGGGGGCAGATGATCCCGGTGTGCAGTGGGTTGCGGAGTCCAGGTGGGGTGGGTGCGAACGCGGAGGGGGTGATGTTTGCGATTGAGAGCCAGGGGCCGTGGAATGGGTGTTGTTCGCTAAAGCACTTGAAGGAGGGCGGGTTTTTGGGTCATCCGGCGAGCTACAATTGGTATCCGTATGCGCCGGGGATGAAAGTGCCGGAGCGGGAGCCGCAGAGCGATTCGCGGATGGGGGTGGAGAAGCGGCGGGTGCCGGAGTTGGTGCCGCCAGCGGTGAAGTTTCCGTATATCAAAATGGGGCGATCGATATCGGGTTTTCGGCTGAACCGGAGCGGGGGAAAATTTGGGCCGTTTGAGAATCAGTTATTTTTGGGGGACTACTCGTTGAGTGTGATCATGCGGGCGACCACGGAGCAGGTGAATGGGGTGTGGCAGGGGGCTTGCTATCCGTTTCGGGAGGGGCTGGCGACGGGGATTATGAATGTGGAATTTTCGCCCCAGGGTCAGTTGATAGCGGGCGGGTTTACTACGAATAGCCAGTGGCCGGTGCGGGGTGCGGAGCCGTTTGCCTTGCAGCGGATTGACTGGAACGGGGTGGTGCCGTTTGAGGCCAAGGAGATCAATATTCGGAAGGGGGGATTTAGGGTCACCTTCACCAAGCCGGTGGACCGGGAGGTGGCGGGGCGGGCGGAGACGTATGGGATTACGACATACACGCACGTGTACCACGAGGGCTACGGGAGCCCGGAGGTGGACCAGACTACGGCGCGGGTGACGGGGGCGGTGGTCGCGGCGGATGGGCTCTCGGTTTTAATTCAATTAGAAACGATCGTGGAGGACCACATCCACGAGTTTGATTTTTCGAAGGTCAGGAGTGCGGATGGAAAGCCGGTGCTGCACCGCCAGGCGTACTACACCGTAAATGAGATTCCGCTAGGAAACTAAAGTTAGAGGGGGCGGCTGGGGCGCTGGCCGTGGGGGGTGCGCATCATGGGAGGGAGGGCGAAGTCCGAGGGGCTGGGGGGCGCGGGGGGAGTGGCGGCGGCGGGTTGGGGAGGGTCGGCGGGGGCCGCGGGAGCTGGGGCCGCGGTTTGAGGAGGGGCAGGAGCGGGGGCTGGGGATAGGGGAGGGGAGGGCAGCAGGGAGCGGGCGGTGAGGGCGGCGGCGAGGATGAGGGCGGCGGCGAGGAGGAGGCGTTTGGGGGTCATGGAAGGGGAGAGGAATGAGGGGGAGGAGGGGAGGTCGGGCGGCAGCGGCGGAGGAGGGCGCGGGCGCAGTAGCGGGGGAGGCCGGGCCAGCCGCGGAGGGCGGTGGCGGCGGAGCGGGAGCGGGAGAGGAAGAGGGCGGCGGTGGAGGGGAGGGCGAGGAGGGGGGTTTGGGGGAAGTCTCTGGTGACGAAGGCGCAGGTGGCGTGCTGGCGCAGGGAGCTGCGTGGGGGGAGGAGTTGGTCGAGGACTTGGGCGGGGAAGCGGCCGGGGGCGATGGCTTCGAGGGCGAGGGCGGCGCGATGGAGGATGAGGCCGGACTGGCGGGTTTGGGCCTCTTGGAGGAAGCGGGGCCAATCGATGGGGAAGTGGTTGAGGAGAACTTGGACGTCGTGGATCCAGCGGAGGGGTCGGCCGTTTTTTTCTCGAGTGATGCCGCGGGCCATGAGTTGGAGGAGGAGGGCCTCGGGCGCGGGCATGGCGGCGGTTTGTTGGCGGAGGGGGAAGGAAAAGCGGCGGGCGATGAGGGGGGATTCGTCGATTTCTGGGTGGGGGGGGATGAGGAGGCCCCAGTGGAGTTCGCAGGTGAGGCCCTCAGGGGAGAGGAGGGGGATGTGGTGGGACCAGGAGTGGAGAGGGGAGGGGTTGGCGAGCGACCAACCGACAGCGCGGAGGGCTTGGAGGGCGAGTTCGACTTGAGGTTTGGGGACCATGAAATCGACGTCCGAGAGGTAGCAGGCGCCTTGGTCGGGGTAAGCGGTGGCGAGGAGGGGGAGGCCTTTGAGGAAGAGGGGATGGATGGAGGCGGCGGCGAGGGGAGGGATGAGGCTGGCGGCGGCGTTGAGGAGGCATTGGTTGCGAGCCCAGGCGAGGTGGTGGAGGGAGGCGAGGAGGGGGAGGTCGGCGGGGCTGAGGGTGAGGGCGTGGCGGCGGGCGTAGATGGCGGGGAGGAGGCGGGCTTGGGCTGGGGGAGCCTGGGAGGGGAGTTGGAGGCGGCGCCAGAGCTGCCAGGCGCGGTCGGCGGAGGAGAGGGGACCGGCGGCGGCTTGGAGGAGGAGGGAGGGGAGGTCTGGCGGGGGGGGCATTTTAGGGGAGCGGGGCCAGCTGTTGGGCGAGGTCGGCGAGGACTGGCACGGCGTCGCGGGGGTGGTGGTAGGGGAGGAGGAAGGAAGGGGCGAGGCGGGAGGCGGAGGCGAGCCAGGCGAAAGCGTGGGGGTGACGGCTGAGGAGTTCGGAGGCGAGGCGGCTGGCGGTTTCGGCTTGCGAGAGGGGCGAGGGAGGCAGGGGGGCGGTGGGAGAGAACTGGGGGAAGATGAGGGCGCGGAGGGGGGCGGTGGGGCGGTGGAGGCCGGGGTGGAGGGCGTCTGGATTGAAGAAGCGGATGCGCTGGCGGGAATCTGGGAGCGGGAGTTCGAAGGTACCGGGAGCGGAGGCGGTTTGGGGGAAGTGGGAGAACGAGCGGGCCTTGAGATTGAAATTGCGCTTGGCGCCATGCATGGAGTGCCAGAGGGGGCCGGGGAAGGCGAGGAGTTCGTCGCTGAGCCAGGCCCAACCCTGGGCGAGGCAGGCGGTGACGAGGGAGGTTTTGCCGGCGCCGGAGGAGCCGCAGATGAGGAGGGCCTGACCGGTGGGGGCGACGACGGCGCCGGCGTGGAGGAAGACCGATTGGGGAGAAACCTGGCGGGGGAGGTGATCGAGGAGGTGGTCGGTTTGGAGATAGAGTTGGGAAGCGGTGAGGGGGGCGACGGGCCAGGGTTGGCCGTGGAGGAGGAGATGGCGGTCCGGTGCGGAGGAGCCGACCCAGGCGAGGTCGGCTGGGGTGGAGGAAGAGCAAGTTTCCTCGCGAATGAGGGAACTGGACTGGAGGCAGCGGGCGAGGGGTTCGAGGGTTGGGGAGTCGATGCGGAGGCGGCACTCGTGCCCGAGCTTGCGGTAGATCAGGAGCAGGCTCATGGGGGGGGAGCGGGGGCTAAATCACCTCGGCGTCGCGGAGTTGTTGGAGGGCGAGGGCAGTTTCGGCGGGCGAGAGGGCGAATTCTTGGGCGGCGAGCGCTTCGATTTGGAGGGGGGTGAATTCCCCGGTGCAGAGGGAGAGAACGGCTTCGGCGGCGTGGTTGAGGGTGACCATTTTGCCGGAGGTGGGCTCGTAGAGGAGGCAGCCATCGTCGAGGGGTTCGAAGAGAAAGCCAGTGCGGACGAGGGGCGGGGTCGCGGGGTCGGGGGGCATGGCATTAGGGTCGGGGGGAGGCGAAGCGGAGGCGGGCGAGGAGGTCGGGATTGGCGGGGTCGAGGGCGAGGGCTTCGGAGAAATAGCGGTGAGCGGCGGGGAGGTCGGCTTGGGCGAGGCAGCAGGAGCCGAGGAGGCGGGGGAGTTCGGCGGCGAGGAATGGGGCGGGGACGGGGATTTCTGGGGGGTGGGTGCGGCGGGCAAAATGTTCGAGCCAGGGGCGGGCCTGGGGGAGGCGCTGGGCGGCGATTTCGGCGAGGCCGCGGTGGAGGGCGTAGGCGGCGAGGGGTTGGAGGAGCGGCTGGAGGCGCTGGGCGGACTGGAGGGCGGGACCGGGGCCGCGGACTTGCTGGAGGACCCAAATATGGCAGACGAGGGCGCGGAGGATAGCGGGAAGGGCCGGGGGGGGCGCGCTCAGTCCATCGGGGAGGAGGGCGTCGAGGAAGGTGGCGGCCTCGGCGAGGTGCCCGGCCTGGGCGAGGGTGATGCCGAGTTCGGCACCGATTTCGCAGCGGCGGGAGAGGGAGGCCGGGGAATGGGGGTGGTCCCATTCGGCTTGGAGGAGGGGGAGGTTGCGCGCTACTTTGGCGGGCATGGCCTCTGGGAAGTAGCCGTGGTGGTGGAGGGCGACGTCGAGGGCTTGGAAAGGGGCCCCGGCGCGGCGTTGGTTTTCGAGCCAATCGGTCGGGTGCTCGTGGATGCGGCCTTGGAAGCGGAGGAGGGGGTCGTTGCGAAAGAGGCGGGTGGCGGCCCAGGGGGAGTAGTCGGGGCGGAGGCGGTACTGGAGGGAGGCGGCGGCCGCGGCGGGGTCGAGGAGGCGGAGGAGGCGGCGGAATTCTCCTGGGGGGAAGGCGTCGTCAGCGTCGAGAATGAGGATCCAAGATTCGGCGATATGGGCGATGCTGGCGTTGCGAGCAGCGGCGAAGTCGTGGGTCCAGGGGAAGTGGCGCAGGTGGGCGCGGTGGCTTTGGGCGATGTCGCAGGTGCGGTCTTGGGAGCCGGTGTCGGTGAGGTAGACGGGGGCGAGGCCTTCGAGGCTTTGCAGGCAGGCCTCGAGGGAGGCCTCCCCGTTCTTCACGATCATGCAGACGGCGAGGGAGGGGCTCACGTGGCCGGGAGAAGGCCCTTAAATTGGCTCTAGGGTGCGCGCCTCCGCTGGAGGGGTGAATATGGCGGTGGCGGCAAAGAGGGGCGCGGCTTGGCTGGCGAGCAGGACGGTGGTAACAGTGGGCACGCTGCGGATGAAACTGCGGCGGCTGAGTTGGAGGCGGCGCTGCTGCAGGGTATCGACGTTGAGGTTTTTCATGGAGGCGGAAGAGAGAAGGAGTAGGGGGGCGGGTTACTTGGCGAGGGTGACGCCGCGGGGTTGGTCGAAGCTGCCATCGATGTAGAGTTGGGTGGCGACGCCGGTTCCCTTGTCGACCCGGAAGAGGCGGCGGGTGATGGCGTTGGAGAGGCCGTCGGTGACGAGGTAGTTGCCGTCGGCTTCGATGGCGATGTGGGTCGGATTAACCAGTGGGGAGCCGCTGGAGTAGACGGTTTGAGCGCCGTAGGAACCCCCAGCGACGAGGTTGATGGAGATGACCTTGGCGCCGATGGCGTCGGCGACGACGAGGCTATTTCCGTCGGCTTCCACGGCGAGGCCGGTGGGGAAGCTAGGTAAGGCCAAGGTGGCGACGAGGGTCTGGGCGCCGGTGGTGGGGTCGACCTTGAGGATCTGGGCGCTGGAGCGGACGTTGGAGGTGTACTTGATGTTGGAGACGTAGATGTCGCCGTTGGGGGCAAGGGCGAGGCCTTGGATGTAGTCGAAGTTGCCTTCCTTGCTGAGGATGGTTTTGTTGTCGGTGGTCGGCGGGTTGGTGACGAAGTTGGGAGTGATGGTGGGGTCGATGCGGAAGATGGCGCCGTACTTGCCGCCGCTGAAGTAGTCGGCGTCGGCGACGAGGTATTTTCCAGAGGACTCGACGCGGACGCCGAGGGGGGTGATGAAGGGAGATCCGCCGGCGATTTTGGTTTTGACGCCGGTTTGGCGATTGAGTTTGTAGACGCCGCCGTCGGTTTTGACGGTGAAGGAGGTGAGATCGTGTTCGTAGTTGGCGACGATGAAGTCGCCATTGGCGTCGGTGGTGATTTCGTAGGGGTCCTTGATGGTGGTCTCGTAGGTGCGGAGGACGTAGCCAGCCTTAGAGATGAGGAGAATCGTGCCGGTGGAATTGTAGGGGCCGCGGTCGGCGACGAGGAAGTCTCCGGTGTCGGAGACGATGTTCATGACGAGGACCTGGAAGGCCTTGGCGTAGACGGCGGGGGTGGGGGTCTGGTTGTCGGCGACTTGGACGTAGATATTGTAGGAGGATTTGACGGCGATGTTGGTTTTGCTGGAGGTGGCGCCGGTGATGAGGCTCAGGGCGTTGCCGGTGATCTGGAATTTGTCGTTGTCGTCGTCGGCGGTGGGGTCGCCAACTGGGGCGGTGACGAGGGTGAAGGTGTTGGCGGCGCCGAGGTCTGGGGTGGCGGTGAAGGTGCCGGAGGCGAGGGGAACCGCGGTATCGTGGGGGATGCGGCCGCCGGTCATGGTGAGGTCGACGGGACCGAGGGTGCTATTGCCGCGGCCCTTGATGGCGAAGGTGTAGGGGCTTTCGTTGGCGTCGCTGTTGGTGATGGAGATGGAAGCGGTGCTGGGGTTGATGACGGCGGCGGGCTGGTAGATGATGCTGAAGGTGGCCGAGCCGCTGCCGTTGATGGCGGTGACGGTGGGTTGGACCACGGTGAAGTCGGCAGAGTTGGCGCCGCTGAGGGCGACGACGGGGGTGCCGCTGAGGAGGAGGGTGCCGGTGCCGACGTTCTCGATGGTGAAGGTCTTGGTGATGGGGGAACCCGCGGGAGCTTTGGCGATACCGAAGTCGGTATTGTCGGAAGTGGAGTAGGTGACGGTGCCGTTGCGGATGGAGACCGTGCCGCCGCGAACGTTCATTTCTGGGGTGCCGGAGACCGCGGAGACGTTGAAGGATTGGTCGACGTTGGGGGCGGCGTCATAGGTCGTATTCCCGGCCTGGGAGGCGCGGATGGTGACGGTGCCGACGCCGGTGAGGGTGAGGTTGGTGCCGGAGAGGGTGGCGGGGCCGGAGGTGACGGCGAAGCTGACGGTGAGGCTGGAGCTCGCGGTGGCCGAGATGCTGAAGGGGGCGTCGCCGAAGGTTTTACTGGCGAGGGAGCCGAAGGTGATGGTTTGGGGCAGCTTGGTCACGTTGACGGTGGCGCCGCCGCCGCTGAGTTCGGAGGTGGTGACGAGGGCATTGCCGGCGGTATCGAGGACGATGGCGCCGCTGCGGATGCGGAGTTGAATGGTGCCAGTGGTGCTGGGGGTGATGATGACGGTGAAGACGCCGGGGCTGGTTTCCGTGATCGTCCCGATGGTGATCTCGGAGGTGCCGGCGTTGATGAGGTCGACGGCGCTGAAAGTGGTGGCGTCAATGTCCTCGTCGAAGGTGAAGGTGTAAGTGATGGCCTGCTGGGTGAGGGCGCTATTGCCTACGGTGTTGTTGGCGATGCTGGTGAGGGTAGGGGCGGTGGCGTCGCCGCTGGTATTGGTGACGCTGGTGGCGCTGAGGGTGACGGCGTCGTTGCCGGCGAGGTCCTGGGTGGCGTTGACGTCATTGCTGCCGGTGGGGTCGGTATAGGCCACGGTGACGGCCTGCCCGGAAGTGACGGCGGAGGCGAGGGTAAGGACGACCTGTTTGGCGGCGGAGTTGATGCTGACGGCGGTGACGCTGCGGGACACGGTGGCCACGGTGACCGCGAAGGTGCCGGTGGTGGGGGGCAGGGTGGAGTCGAGGGAATTGGTCTCCGTGTAAGTGAGAGTTAGGGTGCTGCCGGTGACGGTGGCCGAGGCGAAGACCGGGGCGGTGGTGTCGATGACGAGATCGTTGTTGGCGCCGAGGGAATTGGTGGCGGCGGGGGCCGCGAGGGTGAGCGTGGCGTTGTTGGCGGAGGCGTCTTTGATGGTGCCGCCGCCGAGGGCGAGGGCGGCAGTGGTGGTGTAGTCGAGGTCCGGGGAGGTGTCGCCCGCTTGGATGGTGTAGTTAAAGAGGAGGACCGAGGTGCCGCTGCCGGAGGTGTAGCTCACGGTGCGGTCGGTGGCGCCGGTTTCCACGGTGAGGGTGGGGGTGCCAGTGACGGTGACGGGCTCGCTGAACTCAACGCGCAGGGGGATCACGATGGTGCTGCCATAGTGGCCGTTGACGTAGACTGGGGTGGAATCGACGATGTCGTAAGCGGAGACCCCGAGCACCGTCGGTGGAGTGACGTCGCCAGTGGCGGCGATGTTCTCGCTGGTGAACGTGGTTTTGTCGTTGCCGGCGAGGTCTTGGAGGGCATAGCCGTCGTCGGAAGCGGAGGGGTCGGTGTAGGTGATGACGACGGTTTGGCCGCTGCCGGAAGCGGTTCCCAGGGTGAGGGTGGCGGTTTTGGCGGAATCGTTGACGACCACCTTGGTCACGGTGGCAGAAACCGCGTTGATAGTGGCGGTGAAGGCGCTGGTGGCCGGGGGACTGACGGCGTCGAGATTGTTGGTGTCGGCGAGGGAGAGGACCACGGTGGCGCCGTTGGCGGTGCCGGAGACGTAGGTCGGGGCGGTGGTGTCGATGACGAGGGCCTTGTTGGCGCCGAGGGAGCCGGTGGCGCCGGGGAGGGGCAGGGTGAGGGTGGCGCTATTGTTATTAGCATCCTTGATGGTGCCGCCATTGAGGGTCAGGGCGGCGGCGCCGAGGTAGTCGAGGTCGGGGGAGGTGTCGCCTGCTTGGACGGTGTAGTTAAAGGTGAGAACGGCGGATCCGGTGCCGGAGGAATAGTCGACGGCGCGGTCAGTGGTGCCGGTTTCGAGAGTGAGCTGGGGGGTGCCGGTGACGACGAGGGGCTCGCTGAAGGTGACTTCGATGGGGATCAGTTCGCCGGCTTTGTAGTGGGCGTCGGTCTTGGAGGAGGTTACGGAAAGAACCGTAGGGGGGGTGACGTCTCCGCCATCGGGCACGGTGATGGTAAGGGTCTGGGTATCGAAGCTGAGGGCATCCTTATTTGCTCCGGCGACGCTGACGAGGTCGTTGACCTTGACGGTGACGACGTAGGTGCCGGCTGCTGGGGTGGAGAGGAAGGTGAGGAGGCCGGTGGTGGCGTTGATGGAGAAGGAGGCGGAGTTGGCGCCGCCGGAGATGGAATAGCTGAGGGGGTCGCTATCGGCGTCGGTGGCGGTAACGGTGGTGACGGTGGTCCCGGAGGAGACGATGACTTGGGCGGTGCTGCCGGCGCCATTGCTGGTGATGGCGGGGAAGGTATTGGAGAAGCTGAGGGTGCTACTAAAAGCGCCCTGGCTGGCGAAGGTGGTGGTGGACTTGGTACCGCCTTGATAGCCGTTGAGGTCGCTGTTGAGGGAGTTGGACTGGGTGGAGGTCCCGAGGAGGAGGCGGAGGGGGCTGTCTTTGGTGAGGGCGACGCCCTTGGCGGCGGCGGCTTCCTTGAGGCTGTCGACGGCGGCGGTGGTGTTGTTGAAGGGGAGTTCGAAGGAGAGGAAGTGGTCGTTGATGCCGAGGGCGAGGGCGGTGGTGCCGAGGGTGGCGTCGTTGAGATTGACGTCGGTGACGGAGGGGTCGTTGGTGGCGGTCACCAGCGCGAAATTGCTATTGGTGGGGTTGGTGACGAGGTCGACGACGGGGATTTCGGCCGCGATGGAGGTGGTATTGGGGGAGACGTTGAGGCCGGTGCCGACGCCCCAGACGGAGATGCGCTGTTCCCGAGCGGTGCGCTGGGTGATGCTGAGGAAGAAATCCATGGCATTGTCGCCGTTGACTTCGGCGCCGAGGAAGAGGTAGCCGGAGGAGAAGGTCGAGGGAGCGGTGCCGCTCTTGGAGCCGGATAGGCGGACGCGGAGGTAGAGGGTGTCGTCGGTGTCGGTATCGGTGCCGTTGTTGTCGTAGTAGGAGTAGAGGACCGGGTGGGTGGCATTGCCGACGAGCTCGAGGTCGACGGCGGTGGCCTGCTGGTCGTTGATGTAGTCGTAGGCGCTGCCTTGGAGGAGCGTCCTCCAGGAGGGGGTGGCGGCGGTCAGGCTCATGCTGACCTTAAAGCTGCTGGAGGTGGCACCGGTGAGGGTGGCGTGGCTGGCAGTGAGGGTTTTGCCAATCCCTGCGAGGTTCGGAATGAGGTTGCTGAAGGTGGCGACCCCGGCGACGGCGTTGGCGGTGAGGGTGCCGCTGAGCGAGGCATTGGCGCTGCCGATGGTGATCTGGCTGGTGTCGCTGGTGACGGTGAAGCCGTTGGCGTCGGTGACCCTAACTGTGACAGCAGGGCTGATGGCGGCGCCGTAGGCGACGGTGGAGGGCTGCTGGCCAAAAAGCAGCTTCGTGGCGGCGCCGGCTGTAGTGGTGAAGTTTCCGAGGGAAGTGCTGCCGGCGGTGAGGCCGGTTACACCGGGTGTGCTCGAAAAAGTCATGGATCCGTTGGCTGCGCCTGAGGATGACTTGACCCGAATGTTTCCGAAAGTTATTATACTTTCTGAATTGCCTGAGCTTTGGACCACGCTCCACGTAATGGTACTCGCGGCACGTGTTCCAAGAGTCACGGTCGCAAGATTGGCGGTATTAGCTCCAGTTGGAGCTTTGGTTACCGTAGCCGTTGGGGGGGTGCCTGTTGTGTCGAATTCCCATCCCGTCGGCGCATTAAGGGTAAACGCGGTGGTGGTTTTTACTTCACCAATCGCAGCTTCAGTAAGAACGGGGCCGGTGATGATCGTCTTATACGTGCCAGCGACAGCCTCTGATGAGGTGGCTGTTACATCGGCTCCGGTGACGCTGACAGCGGCCTGGGCCTGAGAGGCGAGGAGGAGGGACAGGGCGGCGAGGCCGAGGGAGCGGAGGAGGGGGGCGAGCAGCGATTTCATGCGGGCGGGCGAGCGGAAGTTGGGGTCGGAAGGAGAGGAAGGGGAGGGGTCTCAGTCCTGGACAATTTTGTAAAAGCGGCCGGGGGCGGCGGCGGCGGAGGGGTCGTCGAAGCGAAGGCGGCCGTTATCGGAGCGGGGGGCGATGGGGGATGCGGTCCACTCGAGGAGGTTGGGGGAGGTGAGGAGGCGGTAGTCGGGGGCGCTTTGGGGGGAGATGGGTTGGTCGAATTCGTCGGCGACGACGAGGGAGACAGAGCCATCGGGGCGGCGCTCGAGGGAAGGGAGGGGGCGGCCGCGGACCGCGAGGGTGGCGGCGGGGCTGGTGGTGGTGCCCTTGGTGTTGCGGATTTGGACGGAGTAGAGGCCGGCTTGGTGGCGGCCGAGGGCGGGGATATTGAGGGTGGGCGCGGTGGCGCCGGAAATGGGTTCGCCGTTGTAGAGCCACTGGTAGGAGGCGAGAGCATCGCTGGACTGGGCCTGGAGAGTGGCCTCGCTGCCGGCGAAGTAGAGGCCGCTAGAAGGGGGGAGGGTGAGGAGGGGGCCGCCGCGGAGGGCGAGGCTGTGCGTGGCGCCCGCGCTGATGGCGGTGAACCCGGCGCCGGGGAGGTCGAGTTGGTGATTGGCGTTGCTGCCCCAGGCGCTGATGGTGCCGTCCTTTTTCAGGGCGAGGCTGTGTTGGAGGCCGGCGGCGATGGCGACGACGTCGCGGAGGTCGGAGGGGACGCTGGCTTGGTTGAATTCGCGGTCGCCCCAGGCGACGACAGTGCCGTCGCGGCGGAGGGCGAGGCTGTGGGAGGCGCCGGCGGCGATGGCGACGACTTGGTCGAGGCC